>JBDTQB010000329.1:0-5162 GCA_039932395.1 Vicinamibacteria bacterium
TAGACGGCGCGTTCCATGCCCCCCGGAGGATGGATCGGATGGGCGCTGCGCGAAAGAAGAGCGACGCGCACTTAGGCGTTTCCCCGGTACAAAGCCTCATAGCGTGGGATCAGCACTCGCGGAGAAAAAAGCCTGGCCCGGACAGTCGCACCCTCGGCCATCCTTGATCGCATGGACCCATCATGAACGATTCGGCCGAGAGCGTCGCCCAGGTCATCGACATTGCGAGCGAGCAGGCCCGATACGCCGTCCTGAATCAGTTCCGATGTGCCGCCGGTGTCCATGGCCGCGATGGGCATTCCGAGAGCCAGCGCCTCCAGCAAAACGCGCGAAAGAGGTTCCGGCCACGTGGAAGGGAAGACCAGAGCCTCGGCGCGTTTCATGGCGCGAATGACGTCGCAGCGATCGGTCCAGCCCGGGGTCACCACTTTGATGCCGTTCCTCTCCGCCTCAGCCAGAATCATTTCCTTTTCCGATCCACTGCCCAGAATCACCAGGGGCAGATGCGCCTTTGATCGCACGAGTGCTGGGATCAGGTCTGCCGCCCCCTTGTTCGCTTCCAGCTTGCCCACGAAGAGGACGAAACGATCCGGCAATGCGATAGCGGGTGTCTCTTCCCCGATGGCATTCACTTCCACCGCGTCGACGATGTTGGGGAGCACGGTGACGTCGGGAATCGACACGGCGCGCAGTTCCCGGGCGATGGCTTCACTAACGGCGATGACAGCATCCGCCCGCCGAAGGGCACTTTGTTTGTCGGCCAGATCCCACTTCATGTACGGGATGGCACCAGGCGCCGCCAGCCTGGGGAGACGTCCTTCAATGCAACGCCACATGCCCCCGGTCGAGCACTCCGGGCAAAGCTTGCCCTGGGACATCCGCGTCGACCAGAAGCAGACAGGCCAGTGATCTCGCACCGTGACCACGGTGCGAGGCCTTGGTTCAAGGGTGAGGGCGCCGAGTGCCGAGAGGGAGTGCTGCGCGTGGATCACGTCTTCATGCGCGGCCTTGCGAGCGAGCACATCCCGAAATGTTTCCACCATGGCGCCGCGTCGGAACCTGCCGGTCGCGCCCTGAAGTCGGATCACCGGGACCGGTCCTTCGTTCGACGGTCCCTCGGCAGTCGTGACCACGGTGACGTTGTGACCCGCTGCATGAAGAGCCAGCGCAAGAGCGCGGGTGGACCAGCCGGCGCCGCCTGCTTTTGGCGGAAAGACCTCAGTCGCGAGAGTGACCCTCATGATCGCGACAAGCCCTTGAGAATGGATTCGATCTGCTGCGCGTGCGCATCCCAGGAATACAAAGGTGCGCGTTCCCGGGCATGGACGCTCATCTCCCGACGCTTCTCTGGGTGGTCGGCCAGTTCGGCGATCGCGCGGGCCAGATCGGCCGGGTCGTTCTCCTTGAAGAAGGCGCCCTCCTGACCTGCCCGGACGATGCCGTTGAGCGGTGGGACGTCAAGGGTGATCGTGGGAACGCCACTCGCCAGGGCCTCGAAGATCTTGAGGGGCGACCAGAAGAAACCAAGCGCCAGGGACCTCAGCTTCGAACGGTTGTAGGGCGCTATCGAGATATCGGCACTCGCCGTCACTTCGGCCATGTCTTGATAGGGCACGCGTCCGAGCCGTCGCCCGCGGAAGTCGGTCGCAACTCCGGCTTCATCGCCTCCTGCGAGCACAAAGAGGATGTCTTCGCGCCCTTTGAGAAGCCGCGCGGCCGCCAGCAGCGTCTCGACACCATGCCACGGCCGATGGGATCCACTGAAGAGCACCACGCACGTTTCGGGTCGAGCACCCCATGATGTGCGGCGTCCTTCGCTTCGTCGGCTTGGATGAAAGGCCTCGACATTGGCACCCCAGGTCACGAGATGCGTTTTCGGAAACGCGAACTCCGGCACGATTTCGCGCACCGGAGAGATCAACGCGGATGCGGATCGCACCATTCGTTCCCGATAGCGTCGAAGAGGCCGCGTGATCATCAGGCGATCCAAAGCACCCTTGAGCGAACCCGGATGATCGATGATCGGTGAGTTGACTTCCAGCAGGCTGGGAAGCGCCGCCGCTTCCGCCGCGTGAATGCCTTCACCGGCGAAGTTGTAGTAGCGCTCCATCACCACGTCAGGCTTGAGCTTCGCGATCAAGGCGTCGATCACCGGCCGCGCGCGGAATCGGAAGAAGCGATGGCCCGGGCTCCAACGAACGCGATGTACGGAATAAGCCTCGCTGACCTGGGCCGTTTCACCGCGGTCCCACACCACCGCGTGAACTTCGTGGCCACGTTTCGCGAGCGCCTCGGAAACTTCGTGCACATGCACGCTGCCGCCGGTGGCGCCTGGAAGCGTCTGGTCGGACGCCACGTACAAGATCCGCATGTCTTCGGCGGGCTAGGCGATGGGCGCCAGCACTCCAAAGAACGGGCCGGTGCGGACGCGGCCGAACAGGCTGACATCGAGCATCAGAACCTGGGTGAGACCGCGCGCGATGAAACGTTGCGTGGCCGTGGGCCCGGGTCTTCCCACGATATGGCTGTGACCGGCGGCGGACGTCTCGGGTGCTGTGCCGCCGGACTTCGCTTCCGCCGCCTTCTTGCGGCTCCGCTGCTCCACCATCTTGAGGGCGAGGTCTTCCACCACCGCCTTCGCGAAGACGTTGTAGTAGACGCGCTCCTGAACTCGTAAACCGGCCGACTTCGCGATCTCATCGAAGTGCTCGTGCGACTTGATGGCGTTGATGTGGTCGCTCTTGCGCATCGCTTCCTTGTCGGAATCGACGAGACCGGCCCGGCCGAGACGCTTGGCGAACGTGTTCACACCGCGTTGGAAGCCGGCGATCGTGGACGACTCCATGGCGTGGGTGTAGACGAAGATCTTGCCGTCCTTGGTCACCACGCGCCTCGCTTCAAGCAGGACTTCGCGAACGCCCGCCTCATCGAGATGCTCCAGAACGTCCAGGGAATAGGCGCGCGAGACCGCGGCCTTTCGCAGCGGCAGGCGACGAAGGTCGCCCACCACGAGACTCACCGAGTCGATGGCCGACTTCAAAAAGAAAGGCGCCATGTCGATCCCGCAGACCGAGGACCCTTGGCTCGCGAAGTGCGCCGCGAACTTTCCCGCCCCGCTCCCGAGATCCAGCACGGAATCGCCCGCCTTCAAGCCCAACATGCGCGACACCATCCGCGCTTTCACGCCCGCCGAAAGAACCGGAGCACCTTCACGAACCCCGAGACGCTCCTGGAACTCTTCATCGGCGTAGTGAGAGACGCGGCCCACATCTGTCTTCGGAAGCAGGTCCACGTAATCACGGGAAGGACCAAAGGTGTAGCGCGTCATGCAGCAGGCGCAGTAGAAGCCTTCGCCGCGATGTTCGAGCGCGCGCTTGTTGGGTCCACCGCACGAGCAGGAGACACGAAGGGTGTACGAGCTCATGCAGACGTCGTGGCCGCCCGTCTTGACCCCGCACTTCTCGCAACCCGCCTTTTCGAGGCAGACCGGGCAGGCGAACTGCTTCTCCCAATCGGGGTGAATCATCGCGCGCCTTTGACGAGCGCTTCCGGGTCGGTCAGATACAACTTCGCGACGTTGAGCACGCGTTGAGGAACCTCGGTCACCTGACGGATGGCCACACCGGGCCAGTCGAGCTTCTGACGATCCATGAGTTTCAAACCGAACTGCACCATGAGAGAGACATTCCACCAGATTGCGAGCGCTACGACGATCTTTTGCGTGCGCGTCCGGAGCGCCATCAAACCGAACGCGAAACCAACGACGAAAAGGAAGGTCGAGTCGACGAAGCGACGCGAACCGAACGCCCCGGCCTGGTGCCACGAGAGCACCGAGCCGTTGATGTAGACCTGAGACAGCAACGCCACCGCCACGAACGCGCCCACCGCCTTCAGCCGCACGATGGCTTTGACGAGCCCGAGCATCGAGATGATGAGAAACGGAGTCCAGAACAACAAACCATGCTCTGGATTCACCAGCACGTCCAGGAAATGAGGCGACGCGAAGTCCATTTTCCTCTGAACCAGCTGTGTGGGTCCATACGTCCCATTCAGCGCGTGATAGGCGAGGAACTGCGGAAAGAAGACGATCACCGCGGAACCGATCACGGAGAGGCCTCGTTCGAGGGCGCGTTTGATGTCGCCTTTGATGAGACGCAGGCCGAGATCGAGGCCAGGCGCGATCAGGAAGAGGGCCGCCTGCTCGCGAATCAACATCGCGAAACCCGCGGCCAGACCCATCAGCACCCAGTCGAAGACGCCATCCTTCTCACGCGCGCGCAGCCACAAGAAGAAGAGCAGCGACACTGCGAAAATCGAGGGAGCGTGGGCGAAGGCGGGTGCGACCGTCATGTAATAAAAGGCCGGGGTTCCAAACCAGACCGCGAGCACGGAGACGGTCGCGAGCCCTTCGGAGAGGCCGAAGAAACGGCGCAGCGTCTGGAAGGCGATCAGGAAACCGAGGATGGCGAGCAGCGAGGAGCCATAGGCGACGGCCCCCGTGTACGCGGGTGAGAAGCCATCGGCCGGACCGCGGAGCACGCCGCGGCTGACCAGGGCATCGGCGGCAAAGAAGAAAGGGGACCACGCCACCGCAGAGCCAATCGGCGCGAAGTTGATCGGCCGGTTGGTCTTGGGCTCACGCCGATCCAGAAACGTCTCCTTGAACGGCTGGAGACCCTGCGGATTCGCCTGATAGAAGTGCTCGTACTCGTTGGTGAAGTCGAGATCCCGATCGAAAGCGAACGAACGCAGGTGCGAGAAGTACTCGATCTCGTCAGCGCCGCGAATCTTGGTCGAGACGAGGGCCAGAGTCAGAGCGCTGGCGATGAAGAAGGTGAGGACGGTGCTCCGACTCACGCCGCCGACTCCAGGAAATCTTCCACCCGCTCAGCCCTTCGCGCCCAGGAATACTGGGTTGCCTTCTCGAACGCCGCCCTCGCCAGCGTCAGCTGCAGGGCGCGATCGGAAAGCACCCGATCCAGGGCCTGCGCCCACGCATCCACGTTGCCGGGTGCCACCACCAAGCCGGTCCGTCCGTCTTCCACGATCTCGCGCGCGGCTTCCGTGTCAGAGATGAGAAGCGGTCGACCCGCCGCCATCGCCTCGAAGGCTTTGATGGGCGAGGTGTGTTCCGAAGTCATCGCACTCTTGAGAAACGGTGC
>JBDTQB010000330.1:0-5139 GCA_039932395.1 Vicinamibacteria bacterium
ACGAGGGCAAGCTCAAATGGGACGATCGCGTGATCGACACGCTGCCGGGCTTCCGGCTCTCCGATCCCTTCGTGACACGCGAGATGACCATCCGCGATCTTCTAGTGCATCGCAGCGGTCTCGGCTTAGGCGCTGGTGATCTTCTCTTCTGGCCGCCTACCACCTACAACCGGCATCAGATCGTGGAGCGCCTCGCGCGCATTCCGCTCGCGACCAGTTTTCGCGGCGCCTACGCATACGACAACGTGCTGTACCTGGTGGCCGGTGAAGTGATCGAGAAAGTGACCGGCCAAAGCTGGGAAAACTACGTGTCGAACCGCCTTCTCAAACGCATCGGGATGAGCAGCACCGTGGTTGAGCCGCCAGCCATGGGCCCCGAACGCAATATGGCCACGCCGCATGCCTTCGTCGATGGTCGTGTTCGAACGGTCAAGCCCTTCGAGAGTGACAACGACAAACCGGCGGGAGGCATCCTGGCAAACGCAGCGGACATTGCGAAGTGGATGATCGTCTTCCTCAACCGGGGAAAGCTCGCGGATGGATCGGCTCTTTACTCTGAAGCGGTTGCGAAAGAACTCGAGACCTTCGTGACACCGCTGCCGACGGGCACGCCCGACCCCGAGCTTCAGGCGCTGAAGGCGAACTTCCGCGGATATGCGCTCGGTCTTGGAGTCTCGGACTACCGTGGTCGCAAGCTGATCACTCACACGGGCGGCCTGCCTGGGATGACGTCCCGCTTGGCCTGGCTACCGGAGCTGAATGTTGGCGTCGCGGTTCTTACTAACCAGGAATCGAGCGACGCTTGGAACTCGATTGCGTGGACGGTGCTCGATCACTATCTCGGCGCCACGGACACGAACTGGGTTGATGCCTACAGCAAGGTGAAATCACGCCGCGACGCCGATCAGGCGAAGGCGGACGCGGCGACATCGGCGGTGCGCGACACCACGTCGACCCCGTCGCTCGCGCTCACTAAGTACGCGGGAACCTACACCGACACTTGGTACGGCGACATCGCCATCACGATGGAGGGCGGCAAGCTCGTGATGCGCTTCTCGAAGACACCATCACTGGTCGGCGACATGGAACACTGGCAGCACGACACCTTTGTCGTGAAGTGGCGCGAGCGCGAGCTTCGTGCAGATGCGTTCGTCACCTTCGCATTGAACCCCGACGGTTCGATCGATCAGGGGAAAATGAAAGCAGTCTCCGCGTCGACCGACTTCAGCTTCGACTTCCAGGACCTGCTTCTCAAACCGAAGAAATAGCGGCCCGCGAAGTCGAGCGTGGGTATGCTGTCTCGGCATGCTCAAACGAGACCAACTCTTCCTCCTGGCTCCAGACTTCGCAGACCAGCGTCACGGCGATCGTCCTTTCTTCTGCCCGGAAACCGCCCTGGTCGAAGGCATGCTTGCCTTCTACCCAAAGCTCCGAGCGCAGATCGACATTCACTACGTCGGTTTTGCTAAGCCGAGACTGGGGATCATCGCCTTGCTCGGCGAAGCGGTCCAGAACTGTCCGGTGCTCGTCATGGGCGAAGAGAGTCTGGCTGCGTTCAGTCCTCGCCCCGACATCACGGTCGGTGAGTCGTTAGGGCAGGCCTACATCTCGAGAGACATCGAGATCTGTCGCTACCTCGCCCATCGCTATGGAGTGGGCCTGCCTCATCCTTGAGTCGCTCAAGCGCCCTCAGAATTGGTGCGTACGTCGATCAGCCTCCTCGCGACGGCGGACTTTCGCCACGGACTGCTAGCATCGTTGAGGTGGCGTGATGTACCAGGAATTCTTCGGTTTCCGCGAGAAGCCATTCAATCTGACGCCGGACCCGAAGTACCTGTACTTGTCGCAGCGCCACACCGAGGCGTTCGCGCATCTTGAGTACGGCCGCCAGCAAAGAGGCGGCTTCATCCTGATCACGGGCGAAGTCGGCACCGGCAAGACCACGCTGGCGCGCTATTTCCTGTCGCGTCTCGACGAGCGCACCGCGACCGCCTTCGTGCTGTACCCGGCCCTGAGTGCCGCCGAGTTGCTGCGCTCCACCCTCGAGGACCTCCGCATCCCGGTCACCGGAGAATCGCTCAAAGACCACGTGGACGCGCTCCACCGCTTCTTGCTCGCAGCCCACGCCCAGGGGCGCGAGGTCGTGTTGCTGATCGACGAGGCCCAGGACCTGTCCGCCGAGGTGCTTGAGCAGGTGCGTTTGATCTCCAACCTGGAAACCGACACCGACAAGCTCATCCAGATTGTGCTGATGGGCCAATCTGAGTTGCAGGAGCTGCTCGGACGCCGGGAACTGCGGCAGCTCGCACAGCGCGTCACCGCGCGGTATCACCTCGAAGCACTCAACCGAAGCGAGACGGAAGGGTATATCCGGCATCGGCTGATGGTGGCGGGCGGGGAAGGCAAGGTGACGTTCACGTCGGGAGCGCTCGGCGCGGTGCATCGGCGCTCGGGCGGGGTTCCGAGACTCGTCAATCTGATTTGCGACCGAGCGCTGCTCGCGGCCTACGTGGTGGGCGAGCGCGTTGTCGATACCGGCATGGTCCAGAGAGCCGCGCGTGAGGTCAGCGGCGCTGTGGGGTGGTCGCAACGCGTGGTGTTTGCGGCCGGGGCTGCGCTGGTAGCCGTTGCCACGATCGCGTGGCTGGCGTTTCGCCCGACGCCGCAGGTTCCGCCGACGGCCGCCGCCGCACTGTCGCCAGCTCCGCGCGCCACGATGCCGACGGAGAACGCGCCGAATCCTCTTGCGCCCCTGCTGCTCCGGCTGCAGCGCGACGCTTCGCTCGAATCAGCGGTCGGCGCAGTCCAGGCACGATGGGGGCCCGACGTCGCCCTCGAGCGCACGCCTCTGCGCACCTACCTGGACCAGATCCGAAGGCTCGATCTCCCGGTGGTTCTGGAGATGTTTCATCCGAACAAGCGCGACACCTGTTTCCTGGCCCTGCTTCAACTCTCCGGGCAGGAGGCCGTGGTCTCGACCGAAGCCGGGCCGGTGAGCGTGAGCTTCAGCGACATCGACAAGATGTGGACCCGCCACGCGGTCTTTCTGTGGCGTGACTTCGACGGTGTCGCTGGCGCGAAGGGCGCGGCTATCGAACCCTGGGCCAGGACCGCGCTCAATCGGGCCGGCTACACCGAGCCCGACTTGACGAAAGCGGTGGGCATGTTCCAGCGGAAGGTCGAGTTGGCGCCCGATGGCGTGGTGGGCATTCGCACCCTTATTGCGCTGTACAGCGTTGGGGACTATCAGCGTCCGCGGCTTCGTACAGGAGGCGTGTCGTGAGCCTGATCCTCGAGGCTTTGCGAAAACTTGACCGCGACAAGCAGGTGCCGGAACGCGGCTTTCTCGTGTTGGCCCAAGCGCCGTGGCCTTCCTCCTCACGCATCCGAACGCCCCACATTGTGTTTGGCGTGGCGGTCGCCATGAGCCTCGGCGCGGGCCTCGCTTATTGGTTCCTCCGGCCCGCTCCACAAGTCGTACCGACTCCGGCGTCGACGGCTCTTGTCCCGGCCATTCCGGTGCCTGCTCCGGTCGAGGCGCGTCGAGCGCCGGCGTCAGTTCCCGGGCCGGGAACTCGGCTCTCGCAACCCCCTCCGCCCCCTCGCACCGCGGTCAAGGCAGCCACGCCAATCGCACGCCCCCTTTCAAAGGCACCAGACCCTGCCGTAGTCGAGCCTCAAGCGCCAGAGTCAGCACCCGCTGTCCAGCATCTCGTCGCTCCCTACGTGCTCCAGGCCCTCAGCTCCCTTGATGGGCATCCGGTGGCCGTCATCAACGGGCTCATGGTGCGGGAAGGCGAAGTGATCGACGGCGTGACGATCCTGAAAATAGGAACCGAGACGGTCGAGATGGAAGTCGCCGGGCTTCGCCGCGTGTTGCGTTTCTAGCAAAGCCGTGGTCGCGGCATCGCCTTTTGCCGCTCGCGGCGGAATCGTCCTCAGGGCGTGCAAATGCCATCACCTATCATTCGCACGTGACGCGACGAATTGGAATTCTTACTGGCGGAGGGGATGTCCCCGGTCTCAATTCAGTGATCAAGGAAGTCGTCTATCGGGCCACCGAGAACGACTGTGAGGTCCTCGGTATTCGCCGTGGCTGGAAAGGCCTCACCCACCTCGACCACGAAAGCAAGCATTCGTACGAGGAGTACCTGCTGCCCCTCGACCGCGTGAACACCCGCACCATCGACCGCTTTGGCGGAACGATTCTGCACTCGAGCCGGGTGAGTCCCACGCGGATGCGGTCCCTTCCGGAGTTTCTCAACCCGGAATCGTTTCCAAAGGAGGATGGGGCCTGGGACGCGAGTTCGCACGTGTTGAAGAACATCGAGCGGCTGCGGCTCGATTCCCTCATCGTCATCGGCGGAGATGGGACCCTGAGTTTCGCCCATCGGCTGGAGAAGCTCGGGGTCAAGGTGATTGCCATTCCCAAGACCATGGACAACGACGTCCAGGGCACCGAGTATTCCGTCGGCTTCTCCACCGCGATCACGCGAGCGACCGCGGCCATCCAGCGGCAGCGGACCACGGTCGCCTCCCATGAGCGCGTGGGCATCTTCCGCGTCTTCGGGCGGGACTCCGGTTTCACCGCCCTTTACACCGCCTACGTCACTTCCTTGCGCTGTGCCATTCCGGAGTTCAAGGTCAACCTCGACAAGCTCGTGGAACTTTTGATCAAGGAGAAGCGCGACACGCCCAGCAACTACGTCATGCTGGTCATTTCCGAGGGGGCCTCCTGGGAAGGTTATGCGCCCGAACTTCTGCCCTCGGACGCCTACGGACACCGGCGCAAGCCAAGCGTAGCCGAGGCTCTCGAAGTCGAGGTGACGCGGCGTTCGGGAGAGGAGTGCACGGTCAGCGATCTCACCTACGACCTGCGCAGCGGCGAAGCCGACTTCGTTGACAAGATGATCGCCGGGACCTACGGCAATCTGGCCATGGACGCCGTCCTTGAAGGCCGGTCCGGAGTGATGACGGCGGTGATCGAGGGCTGCTACGCGCTGGTGCCGATTCCGAACCCGTCTCTGGGGCCGCGCGTGGTCGACGTGGCGACGCTGTATAACCGCGACCGCTATCGACCGAACTACGGGAAGAAGATCGGGCTCCCGGTGTTCCTGACCAGAGCCTGAGGCGAACTCA
>JBDTQB010000331.1:0-5135 GCA_039932395.1 Vicinamibacteria bacterium
CACGGTCTCGGTCGCCAGACCGTAGCCCGACAGGGTGCGCGAAAGGTCGTACCCGGTCATGTATTCGGCCGGGTGCCCCGCGATGGTGACGTTGTTGTCGTCGACCTGGTTGTGGCGTCCCAGATCGTCCACCGATCAGCGAGACCGATATTGATGTCCACCAGGTTCCGGATGCTTCGATCGAAGCGCCTCCGGATGTCGCCCTTCGGCACGTTGTGCCCACCCTCCCTCACTCGCCGCGCCACGCGATCAACGCAGATCTCCGGAGTCGTCACGGGTCAGGTAGCGAAGCTCGATCTCGTACCCGGGGGTCACGCCTGAAACCGATTCTCGAAGTGCCGCTTCAATCTGACGGGATCCAGTCGGTGTGCGGCGACTTTCGACACCACGCGCTGAGTTGTCCGGAGCGTGAATTTCGTTTCACCGCACAGGAAGAGACAGCGCTCCCTGGATCCGCTGCATCGAGGCCATGGCCGTGTCCCTGAGCGATCGGTCCTGGTCGGCTGCTGCGTTCCTGAGCGCGGGGAATGCGGATGCGGCCGCCTTACCAATGGCGCCAAGAGCTCGACACGCCGCCATGCCCTCGGCTGGTGTCTTGCGAGACTCGATCATTGCCGCAAGTGCTGGTACCGCCGGGCCTGCGTGTGATCCAAGCCTGCCCAAGGCCACAGCAGCCCACGTCCTTTCCGGCCCCAGCAGGTGCTTTCGCAGTTCCTCTACGGCCAGATCGGGCTCGCCAAAATCAGCGAGCGCGCCTGCCGCAAGTGCCTGGATGACGACGTCGTTATCGTTCAACAAGGGCCTGACCGCTGCGAGTCCGGTGGCCGGATCGGGAAGAATTCTTGCGAAGCCGCGGATCGCAGCCAGACGAACGGAGTCCGCAGGATCTCTCAGCGCGTTGACAAAAAGGGGCGTTGCTTCCCTTGCGGCAGGTCCGAGTTCGGCCAGCCCCTCTATGGCGTTGATGCGTGCCGACTCTTCGGAGCTCGAGGCTTCCCGGCTCAGATTCGCAATGCGGGCCGTCTTCCAGTCGGTGATGGGTTCTGATTTCCCTACGCCGGTCAACGTGAGAGCGTTCTGAGCGCCATCGGCCCGCCCATTCGAAGCAAGGTCGACGAACTCGCCGGGCGGACTTTGTAGGACTCGGCCCAGAACAGAAAGGACGCCGCGTGCGTAAGCCACATCCTTGAGTGAAAACTCGCCGTATCCTGCGGCGGGGTCGAGATTGAGGAACACCTCCCCGTCCTCGAAGGTCAACTTGGTGGAGATCCAGGAACCCGCGGGCTCCGTGCCAAAAAGGCCCGCAACCAGGTTCCCCTTCCCGCCGCGGGACAGATTACGGCCGAGAAACACAGCCGGAGCATTGACTCCGATAAGTCCAGGTCCAGACGGTGGAACCGCGCCGCCGAGGGCCTTCGCCAGACTACTGAGCAGAGCTGAACCAACGGAGTCGGGCTCACGGCTGAGACTGCAACTCACGAACGCCGGCGCTGTTGCTCCCCTGGGTTCAGGTTCGAGCTCGATCCGGAAGCGCGCAACCTTTCCCTCCAGCTTGTGCGTCGCAATCCAGGCGAGGCGCGAGGCGTCACGCGCCTGGACGGGCTCGATCTCGAAGATTACGGACGATGACGGCGCGGGCGGCCGTTCTTTACCGCTCCCACAGGCGGAGAAGGATGCTGCAAGGGCCAGTGCGAGGAGTCGATTCAAGTAAGGCGTTCTTCGAATGTCGCTGTCGCGTAGATGTTATCGTTTCGCCACCTGGATGCAGCGAAAGCCCCAAACTCTTTCCGAGCGAATTCAGCAATCGATCCACGAGGGTCAGTCGCGGGATGAGGCCGTTCAGGCACTGGTCGCGAGCGACCTCTCGGCGCAGTCTGCGGAACGCATCGTGGCTCGCGCACTCGAAGAGACTAACAGAGACTCTGCCGCCCCGACCGCACACACTCAAGCGCGGGACACGACAGAATCCGGCGGCGACGGGGCACGAAGTGATCTGGTGGTCGGCGGTTTATGGCTGGCGTTAGGAACGACGATTACGGGTGTCGCCTACCTCCTGACACAACCGGGCCAAAGTCGTGTCGTAACCTATACCGCAATATATTTGGGGCTCTCCGCATTCGTTCGCGGCCTCAACCGTTTCCGCGTCAGCAAACAGCCTTTCCCGTGGCGCCCTGCGCTGCTCATTGCTGCGACGCCTCTCGCAGTGTTTCTTCTCTTTGTGTTCATCCATGATCATGGGACCGGTGGAGAGAGGAGGCGTAGACAAGGCGTGGAAGATGCACGACTGCAAGCGATCTACGCGGCGCAGGACGCAAGAATCGCTCGCGCAAAACAGGCGATTGCAGATGAGGCGAACGCCCAGAATCGGAAGGAGCGGGTGAACAGAGCGCGGGTGCGTCTGCTGCCTTCGTCGACGGCTCAATGTGACACGGCAATCTGGCTGCAGGAACAGCGCTACACGGAAGCCACGCTCGACATCATCCGAATGGTCGACCTCGATACGAACGCGCTCAGCGACCGAGATTGCGGCGCTTCCGCTCTGGTGGGCCTGGGTTTTCCCGATCACGCTCTCGCGTTTTACAAAGAATGCGCCGCTCTCGGCACTCCGGAATCCAAGCGAATGGCGATGAGGGGCTTCGCGTCCCTCGGCCCGTCGGCCGCTGAACTGGCTCTGCCCCTCATAAGTGAAGAGCTGAAGTCGCCGTACCGAGACCGGCGATACGGCGCAGTCGACGATCTCGCTCGACTTGGCCCCGCCGCCCGTCCGCTTCTCGAGTCCGCCGCCCATGATCCAGAAGACATCGTGCGAGACCGAGCAGTCAAAGCTCTGGCTGGCTTGAAGCCTCTCCTCGATTAGGGGTGTTCCTGGAGGCCGGGCGCGCGCAAGAGAGAGCCGCCGCCCAGCTCGTCTTTGGTTCCCTAAGCTGAGCTAACCCTTCAGATCACTGCGTCGATCTTTGCCGCGACCGCCGCGTATCCGGCACCCGTGGGGTGAATCTCATTGCCGGGATGGGACGGTCGCGATCGACATGGATCCCCTATCGCTGCTGTGTCGGCTCGCGACCAGCGTGCCCCTGCCACGGTTCCACACAATCCACTATGCCGGGGTCCTCGCCGCCGCGAGCCCGTGGCGCTCGCGGCTTAAGCCATCGCTGCCCCCAACCGCGGAAGATGTCGAGCCCGAGAAGAGGGTGCGCAAGAGCGGATATCGCCCATGGGCTGAACTCTTGCAGCGCACATTTTCGACGGGCTGTACGTGGACGATCGTCCTCTCGTAATTATTTCTTCGGCGGGAGTTGAGAACTGGCGAGGACTGCCGCGCGATCCGATGATGCGGCCGATTTACGCGTGGCGGGACTGGTTGGTGCGGTGGACTGTCGAAAAGCAGATCACACTTACGGACCCATTTGATGTGAAGGACGAGGCTCAGTATGAGATCTCGCCGGGCGTGGTGTGTGGCGACGTGCTCGTTGCGAGTGCGACCTTCGTCAGCGGAGTGATTGAAGGAAACGAAAAATCCTTGGGTTTTGACCTCATTGAACGGCGACCGAGATGGGAGAGAAGCATCGTTTGGCGGGGGGTAGGTGGGCTACTTGGGCCGACCGACTGGACCCGGGATCTGTTCTTGGCACGAGATGAGAAGAGCTTCGCCATGTTCTCCAAGGCGGACGGCGAAGAGTTGTGGAGAAAACGTCTCTTCACTGGCGGCCGGCTGAGAAGCACGGGAGACCGTGTGATTGTCTTGGCCAGGAGGCTGGAAGACACTGACGCAGGGCTGTCTGATTGCAAATACTTGATGGCTTTCGACTCTCGCTCGGGTGAAGCGATCTACGAGCGCGAACTTCGAGAACCCGAGGAAGATTTTGCGCCCGGTTGGGCATCGTATCCGGTCGTTGGGAAGGAGCATGTTGTCTTTGCTGAGCGAAGCGGGCTGATCGGAGCCTTTCGTATGAGCGACGGAGCGCTTGCATGGAGCCACAAGTACAAAGCGGAGTTGTATGAACCGTGCATCGTCGGCAACAGCGTCGCGGTCGCGTCGACGGATGGCAATTTGCTGATGTTCGACGATGTACTCCCCGTTCTGTGAAGGTGGAAATGACGGTGCGGTAGTACGGAAATGGAATCTGAGGGGTAGGGCCGCAATGGGAATGTGAAGCGGCGGGAAAGCGAAAGGATGACGAACAGATTTCGACGCGATGCTTGCGAGCGACCGCCATGGAGACGTCACTAAGGCGACATCGCATCGTCTGTGAGGTGTCCTGTCCGGGCGTCCGCAACACTTCCCCGTTGATTTCCGAGGCGAAAAAAGACCGAATCTGTAGTTTTTCTGAGTCCGAAGAGAGAAAGTTAGATGGTCATGAGGGTTGATTGCTCGTCTTTCTGAAATTGAACAACGATGTTAGTCACCGAGACAGGACGAATTCTGCGGACGGACCCAGGGCCGCTCCTTGCCAACGAAACTGCGCAGTTCAGCAGCGTGCGACGAAGCCAGTCAGGATTCCGCCCCAGGCCCGAAAATAGTGAAGAGACTTGGAGTCGAGATCCGTCGTACGACTCCAGGCCATGGCTGGAGTAAGACCGCGGAGAGACTGATGAGGGCGAGCGTGGTTGTACCAGGCACGGACGGTTTCAAGGTCCAGAGTCAGATTCAAGGGTGCTCCCGCCTGTTGCCACCAGAGACTGATTCGCGTCTTGAGGGTTCCGAAGAGTCGCTCGATTCGGCCGTTCTGCCATGGGCAAGAGGGATCGATGCGGACGTGTTTGATTCCGAGGAGAGTCAGCGCGAGCGTGAAGAGCCTCGACCTGAAGGCCGGCCCGTTGTCGGTACGGATGCAAAGAGGCCGGCCGTATTTTTCGATGGCATCGAGGATGAGCCTAAAGATTCCGATCGCGGTGCGGTCTTTGCATTCGGTCAGAGTGAGGCAGGCGCGACTTCCGTGATCGATCAACCCAAAGACGGTGGTTTGGATCTTCTCGCGGGTGAAGAACGTTTCGTCCGCGGCCCAAATGATGTTGTTCGCTCCCTGGCGGCCCGCCGTCGGCGAACATTGAATTGATGCCGAAGTGGCAGGTGTTGTCAGCCATGTCGTCGACGCCGCTGTGGGAAAAATGCGCCAGCACGTTGGCGAAGTTCA
>JBDTQB010000332.1:0-5129 GCA_039932395.1 Vicinamibacteria bacterium
CCACGCACATGTCGTCCACGCACTCGCCGAGGAGAGGGAAGATCTCGCTCACTTCGGTGCCGCTCTGGCCATACTTCTTGAACGTGAACGGCGACCTCATGAGGGTGCCCGTCTTGCGTTCGGTGGCGACGGTGCCGCCGGGCAGAGGTTGCCCGTGGAACTTCTCGAGCATCGGCTTGGGATCGAACGAATCAACCTGCGACAGGCCGCCGTTCATGTAAAGAAAGATGACGCGCTTGGCGCGAGCGGGATGGTCGAGCGCGCGCGCACCGCCTTCCAGGCCCTGGAGGGCAAGCCCGCCGGCCTGCGCGATGGAGGCATTGACGAGGTTCGCGAAGGCCACCATGCCGAAGCCGCCACCCATCTGGCAAAGGGCCTCACGCCGGGTCCGCGGTCGTCGGAAGGGATTGGCCATCGCTAACCTACAAAAAGAAATTCGTTGGAACTGAGGAGGACCTTTAGGTACCGGCCGAAGATCGTGATCGGCAATCTCGCGGGCGTGTCCTTCGCTTCGCCCTTGCCAGGAACGACACCCATCATCATGCCGGGCGCCGCTTCGTCTTCGGTATCGGCGTCTTCTTTCGTCTCGGGCCCCGACGCAGCCGCCGCTTTCGCATCGCCTCCATTCGCGGCCAGGGCCTTCTCCTTCGTCTTCGCCGCCTCGGCCTTGCGTTCTTCGTATTGCTTCATCGGCTCCGTGAGCAGGAAGTCCCGACCCGCGCGTACTTCCTCAGCGGTGGCGGCTCGCCCAAAGATGATTCGATAGGCCTTCTGAATGCGCGCATCATCTGTGGACTCGGCCGCGACGCGCTCGGCGAGCTTCTCCGACTGTTGCTGCATGAACTCGCTGTTCATGAAGAAAAGTCGCTGCAAAGGCACGTTGGTGGAGAAGCGCTTCTCCGCGGTCTGCGACGCGCTCGGGAAGTCGAAGAGCTGGAGGTACTCGTCCAGTTTGTAGCGGCTCACCTTGCCGTAGATCGTGCGTCTCACCGATGACGGCGTAAGAGGGGCGGACGGCCCGCCCATCGTCGTCTTAAGGGAGCCGGAGACGAAGAGCACGGAGTCGCGAATCTCCTCGGCGGTCAGACGAGGCCGATTCGCCCGCCAATACAGACGATTCGCTCCATCTTTCGCGAAGTTCTTCGCCGAGTTGGTGCTGCTCAGTTGATAGGTGGCGCTTCGCAGGATCTCGCGGTGGAGCGCCTTGATCGACATCCCGTGATCCACGAAGAACTGAGCGAGATAGTCGAGCAGTTCGGGATGAGAGGGCCGTTCTCCGTTGATGCCGAAGTTGCTCGGCGTGTCGACGAGACCGGTTCCAAAGTGCCCCTTCCAGATTCGATTGACGATCACGCGAATAGCAAGTGGCTGTTTGAGGATGGTGTTCGCAAGTTCCAGGCGGCCGCTGCCTGCGGTGAACGTCACGGGCGGGGACCCATCCGGGCTCAGAACCGAGAGAAAGCCACGCGGAACTTCATCGCCAAGCCGAAACACACTGCCGCGGATGTTGACCTTGAGGTTCGCGGGCGTCGGCACGTCGCGCACTCCATGAACGTAGGCGAACTGCTCGGGGAGCGCCTTCTGCATCGCCTTGATGTCGTTGCGCAGCGCTTCGATCAACGCTCGACGATCGGGGCCGAGTTGACGCTCAAGGCCCCAGCCGTCGAAGTCGAGAAGCGCCGACTTCCTGGCCTCCCCCGGCGTTGGAGTCGAGTTGAGATCCTCGACGAAGAGGTCGGTGTAGAGATTCGTTTGTTCGGTAGGGAGGCTCTTCAGTTCCAGACCGCAGCCGGGGCAGAAGTCATCGTTGGTCACGAACTCGTTGGGCAGATTCGCGCGCTCTTTTGGTTTATCGCCGGGCAGGGCCTTCGCGGTGATGATCTCGTTCTGCGCTTTCACATCCTTCTTCGCAAGAACCACGTCGACGATCTGTTTCTGGAACTTGTCCGCGAGTTCTTTCGCCGAAGTCTTCGTTCCTCCCTTGGCGATCATGTCCTGCCACGGCTTGAGGTCCGGGTAGTAAACCGGAGGCTTGGCCAGAAAACGAAGCCAGCGGTCGAACAGCTCATAGTCGAGCTTCTCCGACTCCACGACCTTGTTCTTGTCTTCCTTTTTCTCACCGGTCACGCGGTAGACGGCCTGCATGTAGCGGGACGCCTGAAAGGCCAGGGTCTCGCCGAGTTGCCGTGATTCGTCGCGCAGATACTCCCCCAGCAGCTTTTCCTTCTTCTCGATGGTTTTGTCGTCGGCCTTCCACTTGTCGACCACGGCCTTCGGCGCCATCGGATACTCGTGATACTCGGTGTTCAGAAACACCCCGGCCATGGAGTAATAGTCGCGGGTGGGAATGGGATCGTACTTGTGATCGTGGCAACGGGCGCACGCAACGGTGAGGCCGAGAAGGCCACGGCTCACCGCGTCGACGCGATCATTTCGTTCGTCTGCGCGTGTCACTTCAACAGAACCGTTGTCGTAGTACCAGGGACCAAGCCCCAGAAAGCCGAGGGCGGGAAGATTCCGAACCTTCTGCGCCTTGTCGAGTTGATCGGCGGCGAGTTGCGCGGTCACGAACTGGTCGTAAGGAAGATCGTCGTTGAACGCTTTGATGACCCAGTCGCGATAGAGGTACGCGTTGGGATAGGGATTGTGCCCGCGTCCTTTGGGGTCAAGGCTCCGATAGTCGTCCTCTCCGTAGCGCGCGATGTCGAGCCACATCCGTCCCCACGCTTCTCCATACCGAGGGGACGCGAGCAGCCGATCTACCACCTTGGCGAAGGACCCCGCCGAGGAATCCTTTTGAAAAGCATCAACCTCTTCTGGTGTGGGGGGCAAGCCGGTCAGGTCGAGCGTGACCCGGCGGAGCAAAGCCAGCTTGCCGACTGGTTCCACGGGCTGCAGTCCCTCACGCTCGAGTCGGGCGAGGATGAACCGATCTATCGGCGTCTTCGCCCACGCTGAGTCCTTGACGCTTGGGGGTGTCGCGGGGTGCAACGCCTGAAACGCCCAGAAGGAGCGGTTCTCTGGCGTGATCACCATGCGTTGCGCCGATGCCGGGGTGGGCGCATTCGGATGCGTAGCGGGCCAGGGTGCTCCCGCGGTGATCCACATCGCCAGAAGATCGATCTCCTCCGGCTTCAGTTTGGCGGCCTTCTTCGGCATCGGCGGAACGTCGGTCGCATGCCTCACCACCTTGATGAGGAGGCTCTCCTCGGGCTTGCCAGGGACGAGCGCGGTCCCTGACTCGCCTCCATCGAGCATGGCCTCGCGAGAGTCGAGTCTCAATCCGCCGCGGTGCTCGTCCGTGTGGCAATCGAAGCAGCGGGCGGCAAGCAGCGGGCGGATCTTCTCCTCAAACCACTTCGGAGATTGCGCCAGCTTGACCAGCGCAGGATCGGCGATCGGCGCTGCGGGGTTTTGGGGAGTGGCGCTGGATGCGGCCAAGGTGGCGGCGAAGACAAGCGCGGCAAGGAGCATGTGGATCGACTGTCGGACGCTCACCATCACCGCGGCCAGTATAGGCCGTATCATCGCCCCCGATGCGCGCGGGCTTTCTTCATGTACTGGTTTCGGTGTCACTGCTGGGATTTGAAGTGAACGCGCAGGCGCCCACTCCGACTCCTGCTCCCAAAGCGGCGCCTCCTCTTCGACTTCCCTTCGCGGCCATCGTTCCCGAAGCGAAGTTCGACGTCGCGGGAGCCATGGCTCTTGCGGCCACGGAAGACGCGGTGTGGATCGCGAGCACCACTTCAGGCCTCGTCTCTAGAGTCGATCCACAGACGAACAAAGTGACTCAGACCGTCGCCGTCGCGAAGGGCCAGTGCGGCGGGATCAGCGCGGATTTCGAGAGTGTGTTTGTGGCGCTGTGCGCGACGAACCAGATCGCGCGTATTGATCCGAAGAAGAATGGACTCGGCGAGCCGATGGCCATCACGCTCAGCCCTCGTGCGCACTCCTTCGCAACCGGTGTGGGCAGTGTGTGGGCGATCTCCGACGCTCGCGGAACCATCGCGCGCATTGACCCCGCGAACGGCGAAGTCGTCGCACAGATCTATACGACTCCCGGCGCCACGTCTGTGGTGTTTGGAGAGGAGGCGTTGTGGGTCGCGAGCCCGAGCCGGAACACGGTGACTCGGATCAACCCGCACACGAACCTCATCGTCGAGACGATCACCGTCGCCAAGGCGCCCAGTGATATCGCGGTGGGCGAAGGTTCGGTGTGGACATGGAATCAGACTGACGGCTCCGTCTCCCGGATCGACCCAAAGACGAACACGGTGGTGATGACGATCCAGACGGGTGCCACGGGGTCAGACGGCCGGATTGTCGCGGGGGACGGATCGATATGGGTGGCGACGACCGGCGTCGCATTGACCCGGATCGACGCCCGGACCAACGGTGTGGCCCAGGTCTTCACCGGAACAGGCTCCCCCGTCCTGGGTTTGCTCAACGGATCGATCTGGCTCAGCGTCGGCCCCAAAGGGGTCTGGAGGATCGACCCAAAGCGAATCGAAGCGACGCGCGCCGCCCCACCCGTCGCCAAGCCTTAGTCAAGGCGCGGGAAGCGGCGACGTGTGACTCCGTTCAACGCTTGCTGCGGTATTCGGGGCTCTTGCGAATCTCGGCCGTGAGCATCGCCTCGGTCCAATTCTCCGCGAGGACTTTGTCCACCCATCCCTGGGCGGCCGGACCCGGATCGCGGTTGAGTTCAGCCCGATAGACCCGCGCCACGATCTCCGCGGCTTTCTCGCGAGTCATGACATTTCGATTCCGATACTCCGGGCTCTGCACCAACGCGTCGCGGACCTGCTGCTCGGACCAGCGATCGTTCAGCATACGGTCCCGATAGATGCCCATGCCGGCGGAGTCAGGCTCCCGATTCAGAATGTCCTGGTACACGCGACGGATTGTCACATCCGGTTCCTGCTCGTTTCGCCCGACCGCGGCGGATCCATTTGCCCCATCCCGTCCGCCCGTCCTTGGTCCGACGTCGTTCCTGCCCGGGTTGTCACGTCCGCCTCGTGGCTCGTTCAAGCCGCGGCCGTAGTTGCCCGCGCGGCCCACTCGCAAAGAGGAGAGTTGGTCATTCCAACCGGTAGATCGCAGATTGCTCACGTCGTTTTCAAACCAGG
>JBDTQB010000333.1:0-5108 GCA_039932395.1 Vicinamibacteria bacterium
CGATGGATGATGAGAGTGTTCGCGCGAGGAACGTCGAGACCGTTCTCCACGATGGTGGTCGCGACCAGGACATTCGCATGGCCTTCGACGAACGCAAGCATCGACTTCTCCAGCTCGGTGTCGGTCATGCTGCCGTGGCCCACCACCACCTTCGCTTCAGGCACCAACTCCTTGATCATGCTGGCGAGCGAGTAGATCGATTCAACGCGGTTGTGGACAACGTAGACCTGCCCGTCACGTTCGAGTTCGTGCCGGATGGCGGTGGCGATGAGGTCCTTCGAGAACTTGACCACCATGGTCTGGATCGCGATGCGATCGCGCGGCGGCGTTTCAATGACCGACATGTCGCGCAGGCCGGAGAGTCCCATCTGCAACGTGCGTGGGATCGGGGTCGCGGAGAGCGTCAGACTGTCGATCGACGTTTTCTTCTGCTTGAGCTTTTCTTTGGCGGCGACGCCGAAGCGCTGCTCTTCATCGACGATCACGAGGCCGAGGTCCTTGAACTCCGCATCCTTCGAGAGGACGCGATGCGTTCCGATGACGATGTCGACCTTGCCTTCTTTGGCGCGATCGAGAACGTCCTTGTTTTCTTTGGTCGAGCGGAGGCGAGAGACCATCTCGGTCGTAATCGGAAATGGCGCGAAGCGGCGGCGAAAGGTCTGAAGATGCTGGAAGGCCAGAACCGTGGTCGGAGAGAGCACCGCAACCTGCTTGCCGTCCGCGACCGCTCGCATGGCTGCTCGCATGGCAACTTCCGTCTTGCCGTAGCCGACGTCGCCGCACACAAGTCGGTCCATCGGCGTGGGCGACGACATGTCGGCAAAAACATCGTCGATCGCCTTGCGCTGGTCGGGCGTCTCTTCGTACTCAAAGGCGTTCTCGAACTCGGACATCCATGGCGACATCGGCGAGAACGCAAAGCCCTGCTTCGTCTTGCGCTCGGCGTGAACCTTCAGCAGTTCCGCGGCCATGTCGCGCATGGCCTTCCTGACGCGGGATTTTGTCTTGGTCCAGCCCGTGCCGCCCAGCTTGTCGAGAGACGGGTTCTGGCTTTCCGCGGCGCGATGTTTTTGGATCCGATGGAAGGAATCAACCGGGACGCGCAGCAGATCGCCGCCTTGATAGCTCACGACCATGAACTCGGCGTCGGAACCAAGAACGTGCAGACTTTCGAGACCTACGAAGCGGCCGATGCCGTGGTCTTCGTGAACGACATAGTCCCCCGGTTTCAGGTCACGGAAGTCGGACAGGAAGGAGCGAACAACGTTCTTCCGTTTGTGAACATGGACTTCCTCGGGGAACACGTCGCCATCCGCCAGGATCTGGAAATGGCTGTGCGGAAATTCCACGCCATGCGAGAGGTGTCCCGAGCCCACTTCGACGCTGGTCTCTTCGCCGATCGCGACACCGCCCTCGAAGAGTGTCTCGCTCAGACGTTGCGCGCGACCCGGAGTGCCGAGGAGCAGGAAGCTCTTTCCGGGTGATGCCTTCAGGTCTTCACGAAGCTGCTTGAGGTCCCCGCGGTACTGGCGCGAGGGTCGCGAACCAATGTGGATGGCGCCTTCGCCCGGATCGATCTCGTGAAGCTCCGTTCGTTCGGGCCGAGCCAGATAGGTCCGGATGATGTCGGCGTCGACGAAGGTTTCAAAGGCCTTTCCTGTATTTGGGTCTTCCGGGTCGAGTTCGGCGTGAAGGGTCGCCTTCACATGCAGAGCGCGTTCCATCTCCGCGAGCGTCGTATCGGGATCAATAACAACGAGCCAGTGGCCCGGGAGAATCTCAGGAATCGCGACACGTGTTCCGCCAGCGGGTACGCCGAAAGGCATCAACGTGACGTCTTCAACTTCGTGGCGACGGCGCTGAGTCGCGGGATCGAATTCGCGCAGGCTATCGACGCGGTCGCCGAAGAACTCGATACGCAGCGGCCACAATCGGCCAGGCGGGAACACATCGACAATGCCACCGCGGCGCGCAAAAGATCCGGCTTCGACGACCGGATCCTCACGGCGATAGCCGGCGTCAGTCAGGTGCTCCAAAAGCATGTCGACGAGGAGTTCCTCGCCAACGCGGATGGTGAGTCGCTTCCGGTCGATGACTTCCGGGGCGGGAACCGAGTGAATCAGCGCGGCCGCGGAGATCAGCACCGCGCGCACGTTTCCGTCGAAGAGCGCGAGGGTCGATTGTGTGCGTTCGTGATCTTCGGGGGTCGGCCCGGCGCCCGTGACCATCGCAGGCACGTCTCTGAACGTGGCCAGCGTTCCGGTGGCGCCGAGCCAGGGGATCAGAGTCTCGGCATCACCGGAGAGCGTTTCGATGTCCTTCTCGTGTGGCGTGACGAAGACGATCAGGCGCTCGGTGGCGGCGAGGGGAGCGAGGAGACGAGCCGGGCCGAACAGGCCGGTGACGCGATTGGGGCTCGACGACTTGATCGCGCGTTGGAGCGCCAGAAAACCTGGCTCCTGCGAAAGGAACGTGGCGGGAGACTTCACCTGGAAATCGGGTGCGATCCGCCCTCGGCCTTTTCGATGATCGATGTCGTCGAATGCGCGGGCAGAAGTTCGACGCGGTGAACGCGTCCGCCCGCCTTCTCGACTTCTTCGCGTCCGATGATCTTGTCGATCGCCCAGTCGGCGCCCTTGACCAGCACGTCGGGTCTCAGGGCTTTGACGCTTTCAAGCGGTGTGTCCTCGTCGTAGATCAGAACCCGGTCCACGCATTCCAGCGCCAGGAGGGCTTCGGCGCGCTCCCCTTCGTTGATCACGGGGCGCTTCTCGCCTTTGAGTCTCTTGACCGAAGCGTCGGAGTTGATCGCGACGACGAGAAGATCTCCCTGCGCGCGCGCCTCTTCGAGAAGACGGATGTGACCGGCATGAAGAATGTCGAAGCAGCCGTTGGTCAAAACGACGGACTGATTCAGAGCGCGAGCGCGGGCGCGATCGTTGTGCAGGGTTTCACGGGTATCCGCCTGGGTACGACGTTCGACGCGCTCAATCGCTCGAAGTTCGAGCTCGGCGCGCGCGGGAGGCGGCGTGATCTGAAGAGCTTCAGAGAAAGTCCAGGTGTGGTGCGGGCGGTAGACACCGACGTCCTTCACCCGGCTTCGAACACGGAGTGCGTAGAGCCCTCGGTGATAGTCGTAGGGTGTGCCGTCCTTGCGATGGACTGCGATGTCGAGAAGATAGCTCCCCTCCACGAGGCGCAGGTCGCGAATCTCGAAGGAGACTTCGAATCGTCCGGTGACCGTCTTCGATCGGAACTCTTCGAGATGTGTATTGGTGCCGTAAACGGCGGTTCCATCGGGGGTGAAGATTCCGACGCCGAACACGAAGTCTTCAACCGGTGTCTTCGCTTCTCCGGAGATCTCAATTCGCACCGTGTCGCCCGGAACAAAGACGTGCGCGGACCGATTCTCCGAATCCTTCAGCCGGACATCGGTGAGCAGAATTTCGCCGCTGCCCCAACGGCGCTTCTCTTCCGGCGCCTCGCTTTGGACTCGCTCGTCGCTGCGAGTGACTTCGATGTGCTCCTGCTTGCCAAGAAGTTCGTTCTCTTTGCCGGCGACAAAACTCAAATACGCATCGACGACGCGCTTGGGATCGCCTGAGTCGACGGCTTTGCCTTTGCGGAGCCAGAGAGCCTCGTCGCACATCTTCTCGACCAGACCCAGGCTGTGCGTGACGATGACGATGGTCTTCCCGCGCCGTCGGAACTCGCCGATTTTCTCGAGACACTTGCGCGTGAAGGCTTCGTCGCCGACCGCCAGCACTTCGTCGATGAGAAGAACATCCGGATCGACGTGGATCGCGACCGCGAATCCGAGGCGTGCGTACATGCCCGACGAATATGTCTTCACGGGCGCGTCGATGAAGTCTTTCATCTCCGCGAATTCGACGATCTCGTCAAATCGGCGGTTCACTTCGGCGCGGGTGAGGCCGAGCATGATGCCGTTGATCGCGACGTTTTCGCGGCCGCTAATCTCGGGATGGAAGCCGGCGCCCAGTTCGATCAGCGCCGAGACGCGACCGTGAACATCGAGCGTTCCGCTGGAAGGCTTGGTGATTCCAGAGAGAAGCTTGAGCGTCGTGGATTTTCCGGAACCGTTCTCACCCAGGATTCCGTAGGTGCAGCCTTTGGGGATGTCGAACGAGACGTGGTCGAGGGCGGTGAACAGTTCGCTCGGCGCAAGATCACGGATCAGCGAGCCGGAAACGATCGCACTCTTGAGTGTCGTGAATTGGTTCTTGTGCAGGTACTTTCGATAGACCTTCGTCAGGTCCCGCGCTGAAATGGCGACACCCAAATCGGATCTGGTGATGACGGCGCTCACAGCTCCTCCGAGAGAGCATCGCGCAGCCGGTCGAAGATAAAGCAGCCAAGCGCGAAGATGACGATGGCGACGAGGGCGGACATTCCGAGGCCCTGCCAGTGATCGAAGTGCCCATCGAACAGCATCTGCTGGTAGCTGACGATGATGTGGCTCATCGGGTTGAACCGAAGAATCTCTTTGAATTTTCCCGGCGTCTGCCCATAAAGGTAGAGGATCGGCGACGCGAAGAACCACAGACGGAAGACGTGGCCGATGATGTTGCTGAGGTCGCGGAAGTGAACGGTCAAGGCCGACAGCGCGAGCGCAAGGCCAAGCGCCATCACGAACTGAACCAGCAGCGGTAAGGGGAAGAGAAGGGCGGCGGGGGTGAGTCGGCCATTCCACACGACGAAGAAAAGCAGGATGGGCAGGGACAGAAAGAAATTCGCGAGGTTCGTGATCACGCTGACGGTAGGCAGAATCTCGGGCGGGAAGAGCACCTTCTTCAGGAGCCCTCCGCTGCTCACCAGAACAGAAGACGCTTCCAGGACCGCCGCTTCAAAAAATGTCCACGGGAGGATGCCGCAGGCAAAGAAGAGGAGGTACGGCTCCATCTCTTTGGGCCGCTGGCCGGGCAGGACGTAGCCGAACACAATGCCGTAGGTCAGCAGGTTCAGCAGTGGATTAATGAAGCTCCACACGAAACCTAGAACGCTGCCGCGGTAGCGGGCCTTCAGCTCACGCGAGACAAGGCTCTCGATGAGAGCCCTGTAGCGAAAAAGCGTTTTTATCTGAGCGAGGA
>JBDTQB010000334.1:0-5063 GCA_039932395.1 Vicinamibacteria bacterium
CCTGGAGTTGATGGCCCGGGATCATTTCGTGGAACGCGGTGGAGCGCGAGAAGGGAATGTTGTTGCCGCGCATCGACATCATCTTCTGCTCGAAGGTCATCGAATCAACCGGATACGACACGCTGATCGACTCGCCTCCGGTGAAGAATGGGTTCACGAGCTGACGCTGCGGCGTCATCATCTGCATGCGCCAGGTTTCCTTGGCGAGGGCCGGGACCGTGACGAGGTCGTTCTTCTCCACATAGTCGGCGCCTTCCGCGACCAGGCCGCGGATCATCTCGGGTTGTCCGCCCGGCGGCACGATCATCGTCTTCACCTTCTCGAGCGCCTTGTGCCAGTCATCCCCAAAGCCCATCTCGCGCGAAGCCTTGAGCATCTCGCGGTCGCACCAGGCGAACTCCGCGTTCGCAATCTGGATGAGCTCCTCCGGCGTGTAGGGGATCCACTCGCGTTGGAGTTCCGCCATCAGAACTTCGCGGCCAACCGGACTGACGACCGAAGTGTTCAGAGCGCCATCACGCGAACTGCCGAACTTGGTGCGGATGAAGTCGGAGTAGGTCTCCAGCTCTTTGTCAGTGTCTTTGTACGACTGAGCGGCCCACCAGGTGAACAGCGGGTCGTAGCCGGAATAGAACTCGGCCCAGTCTTTCAGGAAGTTGCGCAGACGACCGATCGCGGCGACCGCACGTACGGCGACTTCGCGCGAAGGAGGCGTGGAGGTCTTTTCCAGCGCGGCCTTCGATGCCTTCAAGTCGATCTGCATTTGATTCAGGATCCGGGCTGACTCCTCTGCCTTGACCGGTGTGAATGCGCGACGCGCCTCGTCGAGATCGAAGATGGCCTTTGCAGTCGGAAGCATCAATGCGATCTCGCTGGTCTCTTTTTCGCGGATGTCGAGGTTGCGGATCTCAAACCGGATCTGGTTCGCGAGCAGCAGGTAGTCCACTTTGCCGGGCTGATCGAGCTTGTCGAAGTCGGTGGCGAGCAGCGTCTTCTCCCACTCGGCGTAGAACCTCTTCATGCGTGCGAACTGCTTCGGCGAAAGGGGCATCGCGTTGCCGCGTCCGCCGAAGCCGCCGCCGCCTGTATCGACACGCTCCATCCACGACCGCTCCAGCGTGGTTCGATCGGACTGATAGCGCTCGATCACCGGCCGCATCATGGCGGAGGAGCGATCGACCTCGCCAGAATCGGAGATCACCTGCGCGAAGCTGGTGGACCCGGCGAGGGCAAAGACCCAAGCGGTCATGGCGACACGACGTTTCATGAGCACTCCTCCGAGGCGCGCTCCCATGATTGGGAGGCCGCGCCATCCTACGTCCGCTGGACCGGACCGGATCGTCGGTTTCTGAGGTAGGTTTCAGGACGTGAAGGACGCTTCCTCGAAATCGCCCACGTTCGTCATTCCCGACTCCGCGATGGAATGGAAGGGCGTACGCGCCTCTGGCCCCGGCGGTCAGAACGTCAATAAGGTCGCGTCCAAGGTTGAGATGCGCGTTGATCTTTCACAAATCACCGGACTGACGGAAGGTGCAAGAGCGCGTCTTCGGGCGCTCGTCGCATCCAAGGTCGATGCGGAGGCGCGCCTTCTCGTGACCAGCCAACTCACGCGTGATCAAGGCCGCAATCTCGAAGATGCGAAGGGCAAAGTGCGCGCTCTGGTCGAGCAGGCGCTGATCGTGCCGAAGTCGCGACGTCCCACGAAGCCGAGTCGCGCCGCCAAGGCTCGCCGGGTGGATGGAAAGAAGCTGGACGCGCGCCGCAAGGTCAATCGCGGCCGCGCGTCACACGACGAGTAGGCGCTCTTACTTCTTCCGCAGGGCCTCGGGCGCGCGCTCTCGGTCCAGAGCGTTGAGCTTGATCGTCCACGAAACCGGCATTGACGCGGGAGCGTGGCACAGAGTGTCGCTGCAGACCTGATAGTCGAGGACGCCCGTGATTTCGATCTGAGTCGGCGGAGGCACGGGAGCCGCACCCGGCGCGGGCCGCGCGGGTCCCACGATGGTCACGTCCTGAAGAACACGGAACTTGCCTTCAAACACCGGCACGGTTTCCTTGAGCGGCTTGAAGGTGTAGGACTTTGCTTTCGGGAACACAGCCTCGTGCGTCTTGATCAGCGGATTCTCATTGAGCCGCAGGGCAAGGGGACGGTATCCGGTAACTCCCGGGGCGTACGCGTGCAGGTGTGGACCCATGTCGAAATCGAGGGCGAGGGTCAGAACGTGGCCGGGCGCGCCCTGGTCGTTACTGGCCGATGTTCGTAGCGTGAACTGATCGTTCTGAATCACGTTGACGGCCGCGCCGGGCTGATCGCCTTGCAGGGTGAGAAGGCTCGAAGCGGTGCGACGCTCCTGATAACTCTTCTCGAAGTCTTTGCTGACGATCATGCCCTTGGCATCGGTCACGAATGTGCCGGGGAAAGGAACTCCGTGGAATGGAGTGCCGGGGGCGTAGTCGATTTCGTTGATGATCCCGTAGGCGCGGATGATCTTCGACTCGGGATCAGAAAGAAGCGGATACGTGATCCCGCGACGCCTCGTGAAGTCCTTTAGGACATCGACGGAGTCGTAGCTCAGCGCCGCCACACCCAGACCTCGCTTCTTGAAACCGGCCAACTGACTCTCCAGCTCCACGAGCTGGACTTTGCAGAACGGTCACCAATCGGCGGAGCGAAAGAAGACGAGCACCAGACCGTTCGGGCCCTTGAGCGAGGCAAAAGTCTGCGCCTTTCCGTTCTGGTCAGGGGCTTCGAAAGACGGAAGGGCTTGGCCGACCTGCGGACCAAGAAGCATCGGATCGGGACGCTCGACGACCGCGGTGGGTGAAGGCGCCGGCGACGAAGCCGGGACGGCTTGCATGGCGATGAGCAGCAGGGAAGTAAGAATCACGGTTAAGCCTCAGATGCCTGGTTGACGGTCCACGTTACAGCCGCAACGCCTGTCGCGCACGTCGCCCCGACAGGGTCGCGCAGGTACAGTTGAGTTCAAACTTTCAAAAAGGAGAAACACACATGGCCAAGGCAAGCGCAAAGTGGACGGGCACGCTCAAAGAGGGCAACGGCACGATGACGGGAGCTTCAGGATTCCTGAGCGCGCCCTTCACCTTCGTCTCTCGTTTCCAGGGAGCGGCCTCAGGAACGAACCCCGAGGAACTGATCGGCGCCGCTCACGCGGGTTGCTTCTCGATGTTCCTTGCTGCGCAGCTCACCACGGCGGGACATCCGCCCACCAGCATCGAGACCTCCGCGGAGGTTCATCTTGGTGAGGGTCCCACGATCACCAAGATCGAACTGAAGACGGTGGCGGTCGTTCCCGGCGTCGACAAGGCTCTGTTCGACGAGAAGGTCGACTTCTCCAAGAAGAATTGCCCTGTCTCGAAGGCGCTCTCGTCGATCCCCGAGATCGTGGTCGACGCTCAGCTTCAGTAGTTCGCGAAACCTTAGCCCGCGCGCCGTGCATCAGGCTTGATGCGCGGCCGCATGGGCAGGGGAGCCTCGGCTTCGAGCACCGCTTCCGGCTGAACCGTGACGTGCTCGATACCGTGCGCTTTGGCCACGCGCTCCGACACCGCGCGAGCGACTCCCGTCCCATGCGCCTGTCCGTCGAGCACCACGTGAACGGTCACGACGGGGAAGCCATCCGAGATGGTCCAGACGTGCAGATCGTGCAGGTCGCGCACGCCCGGAGTTTCACGAATGGTGGCTTCAATGGCGGCCGCGGAGACGCCGGGTGGTGCTTGCTCCATCAGCACGGAGGCTGATTCGCGCATCAGTTTCCAGGCGCCCCACAGAATCAGGATCGAGATCAGGATCGACGCGATGGCGTCCGCTTGAGGGAGATTGAACTTCAAAACGGCGATCGAAGCGATGATGGCAGCCACCGATCCGGCCGCATCGGCCATCACGTGGGTCAGCGCGGCGCGTACGTTGATGGAGGAATGCGCCTCCCGCATCAGGGCGTAGCCCGAGGCGATGTTCACGAGCAGGCCCGTGACGGCGGTGGCCAGCATCCAATCGCCGCGAACCGCATGTGCTTCCTTCAGCCGGCCGAGAGCTTCGATCACGATGCCGATCGAAGCTGCGAAGAGCACGCCGCCGCTCACTCCGGCGGCGAGGACTTCCGCGCGTCGATAGCCAAAAGTGTGGGAGGCCGTCCGGGGTCGAGCGGCGAGCCTTTGCGCGACCACGGCCAAAGCCAGCGCCCCCGAATCGACCAGCATGTGCGCCGCATCGGAAAGCAGGGCGAGCGAGCCGGAAAGAAAGCCGACGATCCCCTCGACGAAGGCGAATCCGAGAGTGACGCCGAGGGCGGTGGTGAGCGCTCCGCCCGCTCCATGGGAATGCCCGTGACCATGCGAATGGTCGTGCTTCTCTTCCGGCTTGTGCGAATGCGTGTCAGACATGGTGTCGAAAGACAGCCTAAGCCCTCAGCGTGAAGGCGGAGCGGGCGTGGGTGGGATGACGATGAACTCGCCGTCATCGATCACATCACCTTTGACCCGATACAGCGTGACGCCCGACGGCGAAGAAATCACTCCAGGGGTTGGTGCGATCACCGCGGCCGTCATGTGAAACCTCGTGGCGGAAGGGTCAGGCGAGAAGCTCAGGTGTTCGTATCTGTGATTGTGGCCCGCGAGAGAAAGGGTGTATCGGTAGTCCTTGAGTTGGGCAAGGATGTCGCTCGCGTTCGACACGACGTGCCGGTACTGCATCGTGTCGCCGATGCGAATCAGCGAAGGCGCGGCTCCGACGTCCGTATAGCCGGACATGTCCGTCCCTCCGGAGAAAAACGGAATGTGATTGAAGGTCACAACCGTCGTTCCCTTCGGAACGAACGCGAGATCTTTCTCAAGCCAGTCAAGTTGCGCCTTGTCGACGTGCCCGTAGTACCAGAGGTCATCGATATCAACGGTGTCGAGGGCGATGAAATGGATCTTGCCGCGATTGAAAGAGTAGTAGTTCGGGCCGAGGTATTTTCGATACATTCCCTTCGCGAATAGCGGATGCTTCGGGCTGACCAGGGAATGATGACGCTCTATCCCGAAGTTCTCGTGATTGCCCGGCC
>JBDTQB010000335.1:0-5052 GCA_039932395.1 Vicinamibacteria bacterium
ACGCGCGTGGCCTGGTGCGCGGGCAGATAGCTTGCGACGAAGGCCACGACGCTCAGCAAGACCGCGACGCCTAAGAGTGTTGACGGGTCGGTGGGACTCAGCTGAAACAGCAGGCTGCTGATCGTTTGGGAGAACGCCAGGGCGCCGAGAACTCCGCCGAAGACGCCGGCGAGTGCTAGAGCCATGGCCTGACGGAGGACCATCATGCGAACGGTTCCGGGGTTGGCGCCAAGCGCGAGACGCACGCCGATCTCGCGCGACCGCTGAACGACGGAATACGACATCACTCCGAAGATACCGAGCGCCGCCAGACTGACCGCGACCACGGCGAAGAAGCCGAGGAGGAGGGCGTAGAACCGCGGCTGCGAGATCGACGCGGCGAGCAGAGCATCGAAGCTGCGCACACGGCCCAGAGGGAGCTCGCGGTCGATCTCATGAACCGCGGCCTCCACGGACTTCGCGAGAGCCATGGGGTCCCCCTGCGTTCTAAGCAGCACGTCCACCGATCCGATCGGGAGCTGGGCGTAGGGCAGATAGATCTCCGGCCACGCATCAAAGGCGAGACCGCGGTCTTTGACGTCGGCCACCACGCCGACGATCTCGCCGCCCGGAGCGGGCTTGCCTTTCTGACGGCCATAGCCCATGGTGATGTAGCGGCCGACCGGATTTTCGTTCGGAAAGTATTTCTTCGCCGCGGCATCGGTGATCACGACCACCTGGGGCGACGTGAGCGCGTCGCTCATCTCGAACCCGCGCCCTCGCACGATCGGAATTCCCATGGCCTTGAAATAACCCGAAGTCACCGGCCGCATCTCCATCGACGGCTGCTGAGCGGGAGTAAGCGGAGGGTTGTCGCGGATCTCGAAGGAGATGTTGAAGCGGGTCCGGTTCAGAGGAAGACCAAGGGTCGCGGCCGCGGGACCGGCGCCCGGGAGCGCTTCCAGCCGCGGAATCAGCCGGTCGAAGAAAGCGGCCCGGCTCTCTTCCGTTGTGTAAGCCGCCGCGGGAAGCGAAAGACTGAAGGTCAGCGCGCGGCTCGTGTCGAAGCCCGGTTTCACGCTTTGAAGCTGCGTGAAGCTGCGGGCGAGGAGTCCCGCGCCCGCGAGAAGCATCATGGCGAGCGCCATCTGGCCGACCACGAGGAGGTTGCGAACTCGGCCCGATCGGGCCGAGGACAGACCCCGCCCGCCTTCACGCAGAGCCATGGCTTCGGGACGCCAGGCGCGCAGTGCGGGCATCGCCCCGAAGAGAACCGCGGTGATCAGCGTGGTTCCTATGGCGAACAGCAGCACCGGAAGGTCAATGACGGCCTGGTCGAGACGTGGAACATCCGCCGGCCTCAGCGCGATCAGAGTTCGCAAGGAGGCGGAGGCAAGCATCAAACCAGAGGCCCCGCCGACGGCGGCGAGCACGAGGCTCTCTGTCATCAACTGGCGGAAGACGCGGACGCGGGATGCACCCATGGCCTGACGCACTGCGAACTCAGCCTCCCGGGCGGCGAGTCGACCCAGCATCAGATTCGCGACGTTGACGCAGGCGATCAGAAGAACCAGTCCCACCGCGCCCAGCAGAAACATCAGTCCGGAGCGTGAGTCGCCGACGATCAACTCGTGCAGCGGCATCAGTCGGCCGCTCAGGCCTTCGTTGGCGTCGGCGTACTCCGCAGCGAGACGCGCCACGATGGTCGCGATCTCCTGGCAGGCCGATTCCTCACTCACACCGCCCTTGAGTCGGCCGACGACGGTGAGATACCACGCTCCACGGCTCTTGGTCAGGAATCGCTCGTCGTGCCTGAGCGGCGTCCACACCTCGATGCCTTCGGGGAAGGAGAGGCCGGGCGGGGCGATGCCCACGACTTCGTGGAGTTGACTCTCGATCCGGATCTTCTTGCCGATGATCGCGGGGTCACCGCCAAAGCGGTTCTTCCAGAGGTCGTACCCAAGGACAGCCACGAGACTCTTGGCAGGCTCATTCTCATCCGGCAGAAACCCCCGACCTTGCGACGGCCGAATACCGATCGTGTCGAAGAACGAAGAGCTGACGCCCGCCCACCGCAAGGTCGCGGCGGCTCCCTGATCCGTCAGCGTCGCGCCCCCGGTGGTGAAGGCGGCCATGGCTTGAAACGTCTGCGACGCCGCCTGGATGTCGAGGAAATTCATCGGGGACACGTATTGAATGAAGTTCTTTTGGCCGTGGGCGACGCCGACGGCCATCAGTCGTTCCGGCTCCGGGAAAGGCAGGGGCTTGAACACGACCGCGTTCACGATGCTGAATATGGCGCTATTGGCTCCAATGCCCAAGGCGAGCGTCGCGATGGCCACGAGGGCGAAAACCGGCGCGCCCCGCAGACGACGAATGCTGTGGACGATGTCCTGCCAGAGGGTTTCCATGGGGGAGGGCAAAGCAAGGAGCGTTCCGTTCCTTGAGCCGGTCCTTCCGTTGACTTGTCAGGGGTTACAGACTGACTGTCCTGCGGGTGCGTTCGATCCTGGGACCGCGGGTGTGCGCATTCGAGGGAGCGACCCACCGAGGCTCCCTCATCGTCGCTCGCCGCTATTTGGCTTGCGAGCGTTCGATGATCTCGGGCATCTTCAAGGCCATTTGATAGAAGTACGCGAGGCTGTCACCCTCGCCGTTGCGGAACCGTTTGAACGCCTTCCCGATCGGGTTCATCCCTGACCCGTCGGGCATGCGCACGACCAGCGGCCAGCTGCAAACGGCCTGCATGTTCAGGTCCGCAGTGGGTCGCCATTCTCCGCCGGCGTGACGGACCATCACTTCCCCAACGTAACAGCCGATAGAAAAGATCATCCCTGATCCATCCTGCTCAGACACGCCGGTGGCTTTGACCTTGTCGACGAGCAGATCAACCGGTCCAAGCGTCTCCGGCGAGTAGTTGAGCCGGAAGCCGAAGTTGCGCTCCGTCAAGGCCACGAACTGTTCCGCCATTCGCAGGGCCTCCGCGGGCGTTCCCTCGTCGGAACTCGTGTTCGGAATCGCGTTTCGATGCGTCACCTCTGCCCGCCGCGGGACCGGAGGAGCGGGAGCGGCGGCAGTCGCGGCATCGCTTATCGCTTGTGCCGCGCTTTTCCGCGGTGAAGCGACTGCTTGCCGTCCGATGCTGGATCCAAATGCGGCGGCCTTCTGGTTGACCCTCGCCAACAGTCTGAGCGGAATCATGATGAGGAACAGGACAGGCCATAAGAACAGCATGAAGCCGAGAACCCCGGCGACTTTCGAAACCCCGTCGCCCGACCAAAAGCCACCCGCCGCGACAACCAACATCAGAACGGCGAGTGCGATCGTCGTTGCCCTCGCGTTGCCTTTCAGAAATTCCAACATGAAGAGCCCTCCCCTCTCTTTTGTTACCCCGACGTTTTGGCATTGGAACGCCAATCGGATCCTTCGCGACGGAGTGGCCGGAGCATAGCTGGATGCTTGTTGACTGTTCGGCAACAAACACCCGCGAGCCGTTTGACACATGCATCGATGTGCGCCCCGTCCAGACGCGCTGCCGGCTGGACTCGGGCCAAGCCGAGCGCGTTCGCTATCGTTGCCGGGCATGATCGTCTTCGACCGCCCGCGGCCCGTCGTCTTCCATCACTTCCGGCGAACCGCGCATCTGATCTCGACGCTCGAGGCTCCGTGGTCCACCGAGGAGATCCTCGACTTTGGCACGCGCATCGGCCTCCGCTCCGAATGGCTGCAGTATCCCGGCCATTGGAAAGAGCACTTTGATCTTTTCGACGAAGTCATTCTCCGCGCGCGTGATGCGGGAGCCCTTCAAGTCGCGCGGCGTCGGATGGCCGAGATGAACGAGCGGCGATTGCTTTACCTTCGCACCGATCGAGAGTTCGCGGCCTAGCAGTCCGTGGTGATCGGCCCCGGTGACGACGCGCGCGGACGTCGTGGCCGAGGCGGACTTGGTGCTGGTCGCGGTCAAGACGATTCATACCGAGAAGGCGGTGGCGCCGGTCGTGCCTTACCTGAGGAGCGGGACGCCGCTCGGGCTGGAGTTGTTTGGCTTCGGGATAAAGACGGCAAGTGGACCGCCCGGCGGGACGGCAAGATTATTGTCGAATGGGCGGTCAAGAGTATCGATCCGACACAGAATCCCAGGACGATGGACATTGAGGTGACGGCGGGCCCGCACAAGGGAGTGGTTTACCTAGCAGTCCGTGGTGCAAGTCTGCCGCGGCACCGAGACGAGCGATGCGCCCGTCTGGCGATGAGCCGAAGAGCCCGAATATCGGGAATATTCGGGCTTCTGAGCGAAGAAGCCAGCCGGGATGCAGCGCTCGTCGAATGCCGGCAGACTTTCACCACGGGCTGCTAGGCATTTATGAACTCGATGGTGACACGCTGCGGATCTGTTTTGCCATGCCGGACAAACCCGTGCGACCCACGGAAATGTCGGCGGCTAGAGGAACGGTCCGCACCCTCTCCGAGTTCAAGAGGGTGAAGATGGGCGGGCCTTGATGATCCAGGCCAGGGCCGCCGCGGCGGCGATGTCGTAAGCGCCGCAGAACCCAGGCCAGTACTCCGGCACACCGGGGTTGTTCACGATGCCCGCGTGGAAGAAGTCCATCACGCCATGCGCGGCGAGACCGGCCACTACGAGCCACGGGCTGCCTTTGAAGCCGGCGACCGCGGCGGTGGCGAAGGCGGTCATGATCATTGTTTCCACCGCCAGGGCGCGCGTCGAGCCGCCCATCACCGCGAACAGGACGTAGATCGAGGCGATGACGATGAGGACGGTGGGATAAAAGCTGCGGTCGCGGTCGAAGCCGGTCAATCGCGCGAAGGCGGCGACAAGCAGGGCGAGGACGATGCCGATGAGGTAGTTCATAGTTTCCCTAAGTTATTTCGAGCGGGGCTCGCGGGGATTGAACGTCCCGGCCCTTGTCCTTGAACAAAGCAGCTAGATTACGGCGTGCAAGCGAAGGGCCGCATGATTGCCGAACCGGACGAGGCGCCGAAGACTGCGCCGGTCGGAGAGCCGTACCGCTGGCTGAGCGTTCCCCGCTGGTACCTGTGGGAGGGCGGGTTCCT
>JBDTQB010000336.1:0-5015 GCA_039932395.1 Vicinamibacteria bacterium
AAGGGGCGGGCACGGGGAAGGAAATCTGCTTCAGCACCACGCCATCGCGGCGCTCCCTCTGCTTCCACGCCGTGATCATGCGGGGATAGTCCTGGTTCGTGGTCAGGATCTCGTCACCCGGCTTCAGATCAAGACCTAGGATGCAGATCTCAAGCGACTCGCTGGCGTTTCTAGTGATCGCCATCTCTTCGGGATCGCAGCCAAATTCAGCGGCCAGGTCGCGCCTCACACCTTCGATGCCGGGCTCGATCTGCTGCCACATGTTGAACGACGGCGCGAGGTTCGATTGGTCGAGATACCGCTTCATCGCGTCCATGACCACGCGGGGCGAAGGACACACGCCACCGTTGTTGAGGTTGACCATGGTGCGGTCGAGGGTGAAAGCACCCTGGATCTCGCGCCAGTAGTCCTCATTCATCGCCATGTCGACGGCGCTGGTGGATCCCGCGGCCGAACCGGCGGCCTGGACCACGTCAAGCGCGCGATCGGTGAAGGTCACGGCAGCGACCGAAGCCGCTCCCGCCTGCGTCAGAAACGCGCGCCGTGTGGACATGGGAGGGCTCCTTTCGAAAACTGACTACTTCGTGAGCGCTTCGATCACGACGCCGGTCGCTTCGATCGACGCGGATGCGGCGGCAGCCTTCGCACCTTCGCCTTCAAGATGCTCGATCTCTTCGGCCGAACGCTTCTTCACGAGAACCCTGCCCTCAAGCTTCACCTTCTGACCGGCGGAATCCTTGGGGACGAAGAACGAATAGCCCTCGAAGGAGACATGGATGTTGTCCTTGCCCTGTTCGAGTTGCAGCCAACAGCCTTTCTCGGCGCAGACGGCTTTGATCGTTCCTTCAAGGGCAACGATCTGGCCGGCCTCTGGTTTCGCCAGAACGGCGGCGACGGTGGTGGGGGCGAGGCCCGTGAGCGGCTTGCCGAACGTCTTCGCGTCGGCGGAGGCCTGGGTGGCGAGAAGAGCTATGAATGACAGACCAAGAAGGGTGCGCATGGAAACCTCAATGTGTTGAACGGAAGATGGATCGTGGGAACGGCACGGGGAGCATAAATCGAGAGCAGACAGGGGCTGTTCCCCGCGGGAATTTCAATCCTGATCTCGTCAAGACTAAAGTTCAAGAATGACGGCGTCCGCCACCAAGCCAAATCCTTCCGCGATCGACTCGCTGGGCGAAGCCATTTCGCACATGCGCGCGAAGCTGTTTCCATTCAGCTTCCTCGGCTGGCTCACGCTGGCGTTCGTCAGCCTCATCGAGAGTTGCGGCTCGTCCGGCGGCGGCCCCGGGATGCCGGGAACGGGGAATCCGGTCGGAGGGAAGTTCGGGGGCCCCTCCTCGATGGAAGATCCGGCGCGTCTGATCGAAGAGGTCTCCGCCTGGATCATGGCGCACATGGTCCTGCTAGTCGTGGGCCTCCTGGTGGTCATGGTGATTTCTCTCGTCATCATGTGGCTGCGATCCCGCATGATCTTCGTCTACATCGACGACGTCGCCACCGGCCGTTTCGACCTGGTCCGTCCCTGGAAGCAACACGGCGCGCTCGCCGATTCGTTCTTCGGTCTGAGCCTGGTCGTGCAGGGCGCGATGTTCATCCTGGTCGTCCTCATCCTCGGGCTCGGCGCTCTGTTCGTCGTCTGGGCGGGCACGCGGGATCTAGGAATGGGAGTCATCGCCATGGGCGTGCTTCCGCTCGGCTTTCTCTTCGTCCTCTCCATCATCGCGGCCGCGGTGATGAACATGGTCTTGCGCGACTTCGTCGCCCCGATTCAGGTTTCACGCGATATTGGAGCGCGCGAGGCGGGCGGAATCTTTGTGTCGATGTTCTCGGCGCGTCCCGGCCTTTTCGTCGGCTACGTCCTCTTTCGTTTCGTCGTAGGAATTGCGGTGGGCATCGGCATGGCGATCATCGGCTGCCTGACCTGCTGCCTCGGGTTCCTTCCCCTGGTCAATCAGATGCTGTTCCAGCCCGTCTACTACACAGAACGCGCGTGGTCGTTAAAGCTTCTGGCCCAACTGGGCGACGACATCACCCATAAAGTGATGCCGCCTCCCGCTCCTTCGCACGAAGGAAGCAGCAGTGATGCGCCAACCGGCCCCATCGATCTATCGGCGATCGACTTCGACAAGCCTTACCCTCAGGGTTAGCGCGCGCGCATCTCCGACGCAATGAGCGAGACCGGCATCATGCCGGCGGCGTGAAAGTCATCAAAGAAACGGCGCAGTGAGAACGATGCGCCCTGCTCGTGATGCAGATCGCCCATCAGCGTTTCGATCTGCAGCTTGCCGGTGAGGTAGCTCGTGCCATAGCCGGGCTGCTGCAGATACATCTGCTGCTCCCCCCAGTTGGTGCCCCCGTCTTCAAGCAGCCAGCCACGTGGTGTATTCACTGACGCGAAGTGACGAGCCTGATCGACGTTGAGTTCGCCGCTGTGAACCTTCAGCCCGGCGAGCCCGCGGGCCGCGCGGTTCGCCACCAGCATGTAGACGAGCTCACGAGAGCGCGGATGGTCGTTGAAGAGACCCGCGCCCATCAGGATCTCCTCCGCCGCGGTGGCGAGACCTTCCGCGCGTGAGTCCCAGATGTTGTAGAGCGATGGGGTCTGGCGAATGAGGCTTGGATGTGGCTCGTGCGCGGCGCGCGCGCGATCGAACCAGTGGGTGCCGTGGCAACGCATCACGCGCGGGTCGCGGACCTCGATCTGCGCGAAGAAGTCACGCCCCGTAGCACCAGGGAATTCGCCTTCACGCTCGCGCAGGGCCTGATCCATCCAGGGCTTGATAGCCATGACATCGGTCGATTCCAGGAACTTCATGAAGTCCGTCACCCCTTGACCGAACAGCCGATGAAGTTCATTGGCATCCTCAATGGGCTGCTGTTCCGGCCATGCCTTGTTGTCGTGTTCGGTAAGCGCCAGGTACGTCCGCGCGCGTGAAAGTTCGCGCTCCATCAGCAGCACTTCGTCGGCGAACGTGAAGGGGCTGAGGTGGACGTGCAACATGTACCAGTCATAGTTGACGATTCCGACGCCGGCCTTGCCGTTCTTCTGGGGCAGTCGTTCTTCCAGCCAGGCGCCGAAGGTCTCATACGCGGAAGCCGCGTTGACCGCCGCCTGAACGAGCCCCGGATAAGCGGGCGGCACCGTGGATGCGAATCGATCGAGGATGTGTCGTTGCGACGCAGCGTTGCGAATTCCCATCATCCAATGGTCGTGAATGTCGCCGGTGAGGTTCAGGCGCGCCTGTTCCAGCACTCGGGGAATGAGCTTGAGCCGCGCCTCCAGCGCCACGGCGGTATTCGACGGGAACGGTGGCTTGTACTTCCAGAGTTCGGTCGCGGCGAGGTGCTCCGGACCTTCGCGCGCGGGAACATCGGTTTCTGAATCGAAGACGAGCACATAGAACGACGGATCGTTCGACCACGGCTTTAAAACCCGGTGATCGAAATCCAGTCCATTCAGTTCGGCCTCAACGATGCGGTAGTCGTTGCGGTCCGCGAGCGTCCATGGAGACGGATCGATGGCGGCCAGACGCGGCTTCCAGATCTGACCAAGGTCGGCGCGCTGCTTCGCCATCGCGCGTGCCGTGTAGTCGGGCACGCCATCGACAAGCAAAGGCTTTTGGAATTCACGCCATTCCTTAAAGAACGTCACGAGATTTTGGTGGGTCATGGTTTTCGCCGTGGGTGTCCGTTTGGTTTGAGCGAGCAGGCCGCTCGCGCAGGTCAGGCTCAACACCAGAAAGGTACAGAGAGAGCGCGTGGTGATGATGAAATTGCGACTCATGGAGCAAACCCTACCGCGTCTGAACTCCGCCGGACCGATCGGTCGCATGATCTACACTCGTCGGCCGAAGGCGGCTCTGGTTCATCAAGCTGAACAGCGGTCGCGCGGCAAGGGTGAAGGCGGGCTTTTAAAGCCCCTGGGATGGAGAGTGTGCGCATGAGACGGATGATCGCGACGTTGGTTCTGGCTGTTTGCTGTGCGGGTATGGCGGAAGCACAGCCCGAAGCGGCCGGCCTCGAAAACTCGGTCGTCAAGGTCTTCTCTTCGATGCGCTACCCCGATCCTTACAAACCGTGGACCAAGCAGGCCGCGAGTGACGCAACCGGAAGCGGCGTCGTCATCCCCGGCAATCGCATCCTCACCAACGCCCACGTGGTCCTCTACGCCAGCGAGATCCAGGTTCGCGCGAATCAGTCGGGGATCAAGCTCACGGCGCACGTGGAGAGCATCGCGCGCGACATGGACCTGGCCGTGTTGAAGCTCGACGACAATTCGATGTTCACCGGCCATCCTCCGCTTCCCTGCGCCGCCACTCTTCCAGAGATCAAAGACGCAGTGGTGGTCTTCGGCTATCCGGTGGGCGGCGACAGCCTGTCGGTGACCAAGGGCATTGTTTCGCGTCTTGATTTCTCACCCTACAGCTACGACCCCGGCAACACCGGCGTCTCCGGCCTGCGCATCCAGGTCGACGCCGCCATCAACCCCGGCAACAGCGGCGGCCCGGCGGTGGTGGGCGACAAAATGATCGGGCTCGCGTTCTCCTCGCTGAATGGCGCGCAAAACATCAGCTACATCATTCCCTGCACGGAGATCGAACCGTTCCTCGCCGATGTGAAAGACGGAAAGTACGACGGCAAGCCGGTTCTGGATGATCGCCTCCAAACGCTCGAAAACGCGGCGCTGGTCAGCTACCTCAAGCTGCCGAAAGACACGGAAGGCATCGTGGTCGACGAGCCCTCGAAGTATCCCGCGGGTACGGGACTGAAGAAGTGGGATGTCATCACGAAGATCGGCTCAAGCCCGGTGGACGACCAGGGGATGATCAAACTGGGCGCCAACAGCCGGGTGAGTTTCGAGTACCTTGTTCAGAGCACGGTGAAGGACGGAAAAGTTCCCCTCACCGTCGTTCGTGACGCGAAGGTCGTGGAGCTCAATGTCCCGGTCAAAGCCGCAGTTGACGGGCTGATCCCGAGCCTGGACGGCGACTACCCGCCTTACTTCGTCTACG
>JBDTQB010000337.1:0-5005 GCA_039932395.1 Vicinamibacteria bacterium
CGCCTCTATGAGCCGACCGAGGGTCGGATCCTCATCGACGGAGTCGACATGCGCGAGTTCGACGTGACCGCGCTGCGTCGGATCATGAGCGTCGTGTTCCAGGACTTCGTCAAGTTTTCGACCACCTTGCGCGAGAACGTCGGCTTCGGTCGCATCGAAGCCGTGGACGACATGGACGCGATTCGCGCCGCAACCCACCGTGGAGGAGCGGACGATGTCGTCGCAGAAATGCCGAAGGGATACGACACGCTGCTGGGTTACTGGGATGACGACGCCACCAGCTTAGCGGGGGGCAGTGGCAGAAGGTGGCGATCTCACGCGCTTACATGCGCGACGCCGAAGTATTGGTGCTGGACGAGCCCACGAGCGCCATCGACGCCGAGAAGGAATACGAACTGTTCACGCGATTCCGTACGCTCACCGCGGGCCGGATCAGCGTGCTCATCAGCCATCGTTTCAGCACCGTGCGGATCGCCGATCGCATTGCCGTGCTGGAGCACGGGGCCATGACCGAACTCGGCTCCCACGCGGAACTGCTCGCGCGCGATGGCAACTACGCACGCCTCTTCAAGATGCAGGCCGAGGGCTATCGCTAGAAACTTCTCCGCGATACCGCACTGGATCAAAAGTAGGCTGTTCGAATGCTCCTCTGGCTTTTCGCCAGGGCTCAAACCAGTCGACGCCCGAAGTGCTTTCCGGCCTCTCCAGTTCATTGGACGGAACCGGCTTTGGTCCAGCCGAAGTCGTGCCCCGTCAAAGCGCTTCCAACGCGCGAGTTGCATGTCCCGGGTCTCGCTCCGCCGGGCAGGAGAGCGGCGCTGTTTTTGGACGCAATCCTTCCCGCGCGGTCTACGAAGGCTGCCCGACAACCAGGGTTTCGCCGGCTCGAGCCGCGCTAAGGAGCCATAACATCAAGCGTGTTTGAAACGGCCTCCTCGTTTTTCCCCGGTCTCATGATCATTGCTCTTGTCGCCGGCGGCGACGGTGGGAGGGTCTCGAAGCGGCCTGTTCAGATGGATGCCTCGAAATGTCAAAAGGGGAAGCCGAACTATGTCGGGTCGGTGGGTGTCAGCGCCTGGGACGAGTCGCACCGGCGCGCTGGCGTGAAGGTCTGGATCGATCCGGTGATGGCCAGCATCCTGGATATCGGCGGCACGTCGCTCCGCGATCGGATCGCCCGGCGGCTGTCAAGATGGGACACCCCCAATGTTCCTCGTGTTGCGACGTTCGTGGAGAATGTTGCCGACTCGGATATCTCCATTGTCTACGGGCTGACGCCGTTCCAGCGGGGAATTGACGGGATAACCACGAGGACACTGGTCGCCGGTTCATTCACCACTCAGGCACGGATCCAGCTCAATACCCTGGAAGCCCTGGGTCTCGAGACAGGGGCTTTTCTCGACTCAGCCGTGCTCGACAGCCTGGCGGCTGCGGCCCTCCATGAATTTGGCCACGCGCTCGGGATCAATGGCCACTCGCCGGTGCGTCGTGACTTAATGTTCCTCGACGGCTCGGGCGAGGCTTGTGGCGCCGCGTGCGGCCCCACAAAGGGAGACAAGAACACGCTCGCGTATCTGGCGTGTCGGGCCATCGAAGACGGTACGGGCTGGGCAACCCGCTAGGAATCTTGATCCCGTTTTCGTCGGCACTGTCGGTGGCGATGGCATTCATCGGCATCCACGCTCTTGAACGTCCTCACTGAGACACCCGGAGCCATCCGAGCCTGAGACCACCGTTCTCGAGGATGCGACGCCATGGATGCCATTCCCGCCTCGTTGGATAGCGAGACGTTGCGGCTGACTCGCCCTAGACAAAGAAACGAGTTGGGCGTTGTAGCCGACCGGCATATGAATTGCTCTCTTCCTGCTGTGCTGAGTCTCAAGATCAGCCGGGAAGCGGTGCCACCATCGCGCGGATCCCGATCCGAAGTGAACCCACAATTCAAATAATCCCAACGAAGGAATTCCCATGCGCCTCTCGCGTGTTACGTCACTCCTGACTCTGGCAGCCGCTCTGCTGCTAGCGAACCCAGCTCTCTCTCAAGGAACCCTCACCGGAACCATCTCGGGGCAGGTCGTCGATGCCTCAGGCCTTTCTCTGCCCGGCGTCACTGTGACCATCAGCTCGTCTCGCCTGCAGGGAACCCGCAGCGCTGTCACGACACCCCACGGTGACTACATCTTCCCGTTCCTTCCCGCGGGCGACTACCTCATCAACTATTCCCTTACGGGATTTCAGGCGTCCAAGATCACGGTTCAGGTCACCCTCGGCAACACCACGCCTGTGCCCGCTACCAGGATGGGTCTTGCGAGCCAGACCGACCAGATCACCGTGGAAGCGAGCGCACCGGGCGAGTTCACGCAGACGGCGACCGTGTCCAGTACGTACAAGCAGGACCTGATGGAGAAGCTGCCCACCGCGCGGACTCCATTCGGCGCGCTGTTGCTGGCTCCCGGCGCGCATCAGACGGCCGTGGGCAATGCGGTCACCATTTCGGGCGCCATGTCATTTGAGAACCTCTTTCTGGTGGACGGCGTTGCCTCGCAAGACAACCTCCGCAACACTCCTTTCAATCTCTTTATCGAAGACGCGGTCCAGGAGACCACCATCTCGACGGCCGCGATCTCCGCCGAATACGGACGGTTCTCGGGAGGGGTTAGCAACGCCGTGACAAAGTCCGGCGGCAACGCATTTAGCGGATCGTTCCGCTCCACTTTTGACAAGGGCACCTGGCGTCAGCCTACGAATTACCCCTGTGACACCCTTAATCAGCCGGTCTCGGCGACCTGCGCGCCGACCGACGCTGCTTCGCGCACCAAGAACGTCGTCCCCACGTACGAGGCCACGCTCGGCGGGCCCATCATGAAGGACAAGCTTTGGTTCTTCGGCGCGGGTCGCATGCAGGACAACCCCATTGGCCGCCAGACCACGGGCACGAACCTCAGCTTCACGAACGACCAGAACGAGAAGCGCTACGAAGGCAAGCTCACCTACGCCCTCAACTCGAAGCACACGTTCAAGGGAACCTATGCCCACATCAGCTTCAACGAGACCGGCAACTTTTTTGGCAACATCTTGGATCTCGCCAGCCTGGTCACTCGTGGGTTGCCTCAGAATCTGATCTCGGGAAACTACACAGGAATCATCACGCCCAAGTTCTTCGTCGAGGGCCAGTATTCGCAGCGGAAGTTCACGTTCCAGAACTCGGGCTCCGGGTCCACGGACATCGTTTCCGGCACGCTCCTGGTGGACAACTCCACGGGCAACCGCTTCCACTCGCCCACCTTCTGCGGCGTGTGCGACGTAGAGAAGCGCGACAACGAGACCATGGGCGCCAAGGCGACCTACTTCCTTTCCACGGGTAAGGCGGGCTCTCACAACATCGTCGGCGGCTTCGAGCGCTACAACGATCAGCGTTTTTCGAACAACCACCAGTCGGGCAGCGACTATCGCGTTCTCCTGACCGGTACGGTCATTCAGGGCAGCACGGTCTATCCGGTTGCGAACAGCGACAACAGCACGATCATCCAGTGGAACCCGATTCCAGTCAGCTCTCAAGGGAATAACTTCCGGACCTACTCCGCGTACGCCAATGACACCTGGCACTACAACAACAAGCTCACGTTCAACGTCGGCATTCGCTACGACAAGAACAGCGGCGCCAATAGCGTCGGCCAGACCGTCATCAAGGACGCGGCGTTCAGCCCGCGTTTCGCCCTCACCTTTGATCCAAAGGGCGACGGCGACCTGACGGTGAACGGGAGCTACGGTAAGTACGTGGCGGCGATTGCAAACTCCGTGGGCGACTCACAGTCACCAGGCGGGCAGCCTGCGAACTACACGTTCAACTATCAAGGCCCGGCCATCAACGTCGGCAATCCCTCGGTGTTAGTCGGCCAGGATGACGCTATCCGCCAGATCTTCGGGTGGTTTAACGCCAACGGGGGCACGACGAGAGCGTTTCGCGCCGCGCCGACGGTTCCCGGACTCACGGGAACCATCTCCGATACCCTCGCGTCCCCGAATGTGATTGAGTTGCAGGCGGGTGTTTCCAAGCGTCTGGGTAGCCGCGGCCTCTTCCGCGTGGACGGGATCTATCGAAAGTTCCAGGACTTCTACGGCGACACCATCAACACCGGCACCGGCAAGGTGACCGACCCCTTCGGCCGCGTGTTCGACCGCGACATTACACAGAATGTCAACGACCCGCTCGAGCGAAAGTACAAGGCGATCAACGCGCAGATCAGCTACCGGGCGAGCAACAAAGTGACGCTTGGCGGCAACTACACACTTTCCAAGAACTACGGGAACAACGTGGGTGAGACCACGGGCAGCGGCCCTGTGCAGTCGACCATCCTCCGCTTCCCCGAGTACTTCGATGTCGCGTGGAACGCCCCGAGCGGCGATCTGGCCACCGACCAGCGACATCGAGTACGTCTCTTCGCGACATGGGATGTTCCGATTCCGCAGCGATGGGGCCGCCTGAACATCGGCGGTCTCGAACAGATCGCAACTGGGTCGCCGTACGGCGCCGCGGGTACCATCGACACGCGTCCCTTTGTCACGAATCCGGGGTACTCCAATCCGCCCGCCACGGTCACATACTTCTTCACCGCGCGTGATGCCTTCCGCACCGAGAGCCAGATCCGCACCGACATGGCACTCAACTATGGCCACAAGCTCGCGAAGAAGGCAGAGATTTTCGGCCGGCTCACCGTTCAGAACACGTTCAACCGTCAGGTCCTCGAGAATCTGAACAGCATCAACACGTCCGTTCGCACGAACGCGACGAACTCCACCCTGTACACCCGTTTCAATCCTTTCTCCACCACTCCCGTGAAGGGTGTGAACTGGGATCTAGGGCCGACGTTTGGACAGCCGCTCGACCGTTTGGCGTACACGACGCCGCGGACGATTCAGTTCTCGGTCGGCGTGCGCTTCTAGCCGTAGCCCTCCCGAAGGGCGCAGTTCGTTGAGGCCCCGGGGTCGAAGCCCCGGGGCCGTT
>JBDTQB010000338.1:0-4993 GCA_039932395.1 Vicinamibacteria bacterium
TTCGTTTCGGGCGCCCTGCTCAAGCCTCTGCCGTATCCCGATCCGTCGGGCCTGGTGATGGCGTATCAGGATCGCAGCCTGAAAGGCGGGTCAGGTCACGAGGTCATCTCGCCCGGACTGTTTATCGACTGGAACACGCTGGCCACCCCCTTCAGCGGCATCGCGGCGATCGTCAACTGGTCGCCCAACATCACGGGCCGCGATGGCGCGATCACCGATGAGCCGGAGCGGCTGGCGGGCGCCACCGTCACCGGCGCGTACTTCTCCCTGCTCGGAGTTCCTCCTGCGCTTGGTCGCATTTTCGGCCCGGAGGACGATCGTTTCGGCGCGCCCTTGACCGTGGTGCTCAGTCATCGACTCTGGGCACATCGCTTTGGCGCCGATCCGTCGATTCTTGGTCGCTCGATCCAGCTCAACGGCCAGCCCGCCGAAGTCATCGGCGTGATGCCGGAGAGTTTTCACGGCGCGGTGATTGACGGCGAGATTTGGAACACCATGCGCATCGATCCGGGCAGCGCGCCGCGCGGGATCGTGATGCTGCGTGCGATTGGACGGCTGCGTCAGGGGGTGACGTTCGAACAGGCCCAGGCCGCGATGAACACACTTCAGACGCAACTTCAGAGCCACGACCCGGAGCTCGAGGGCGCACGCGCGCGCCTCATCCGTTTGCATGACGATGTGGTGGGGCCGATCAAGCCCGTCCTTCAGGTGCTCTCGGGAAGCGTCGTGATGGTCCTGCTCATCGCCTGCGCCAACGTCGCGAGCCTGTTGATGGCCCGAGCCACGCAGCGGCGCGCGGAGATGTCGCTGCGGATGACGCTGGGTGCCGATCGCAGCCGGCTGGTCCGGCTGTTGATGGTCGAAAGTGGGCTGCTTTCGGCCGCGGGAAGCGTTCTCGGCCTCGTCATCGCCTATCTCGGGGTCAAGGCTTTGATCGCATCTGCACCTCCGGCCTCACCTCGCCTGCAGGACGTCCGTATCGACGGCTCGGTTTTTGCGTTCACTCTGTTCATCACGATCCTCGCCGCGATTCTGGCGGGACTGGCGCCCGCGCTGTCGGTGGTGCGCGGATCGATTCACGCGGGACTGCGTGAAGGTGCGGGAGAAATCGGCGGTCTCTCGACGACGCGAAGAGTTCTCGTGGCCGCCGAGGTCGCGACCGCGATGATGCTCGTGGTCGGGGCGGGGCTCTTCGTCCGGAGTCTCATTCGTCTCCAGAACGTCGACCTGGGTTTCCGCACGGAGCGACTTCTCACCGCTTCCGTCTCCCCCCCGCGAGCCGCGTATCGCAGCGAAGAGGCGGTGCGGGATCTGTTCGACCGTGTGCTGGCGCGGGTGGCGCAGTTGCCGGGAGTGGAAGCCGCGTCGATGACCTCCGTCCTTCCACTCAGCGGCATGCAGATCAATTTCAGCTTCCGGATCATCGGACGTCCAGAAGGACGATCGCCCGGAGATGAACCCGTCGCATCGTTCCGGTCCGTGGGCTGGAACTATTTCTCCACGATGGGCATGCGGATGGTTCAAGGGCGCGACTTCACCGCCGATGACCGCGAAGGCGCGCCCATGGCGGTGGTCGTGAACCAGGCGCTGGTCAAAAAATACTGGCCCGGCGAGTCTCCGCTCGGCGCGCAGATTCGCCTCAACGGAGATCGGGCAACCATCGTCGGAATCGTGGCCGACATTCATCACGCCGGTCCGGCCGCGAGTCCGGACGGTGAGGCCTACGTGCCCTACGCGCAACTCGGCGCGCGCGGCGGTGGGTGGATCGTGTTGAGAACGAAGGGCGATCCCGGTTCGATCGCCGCGTCCCTTCGTTCCGCGATTCGGGGTGTCGATCCGAACCTTCCCCTGGCCTCGGTTCGATCGATGTCTTCGCTCGCGGAAAGCAGCGTGGCGCAGCCGCGATTCCTCGCGACATTGCTGACGTGGTTCTCGGCGGTCGCCACCTCACTGGCCCTGATGGGCGTCTACGGTCTTCTGATGTTCTCCGTAAGTCAACGGGTTCGCGAGATCGGCGTGCGCATGGCGATCGGAGCGACCGCGGAATCCGTGGTGAGGCTCATCCTGAAGCAAAGCGTTTCCATCGTTGTCGCCGGCGTGGCGCTCGGCGTCATCGGCGCGGCGCTGGTGGCACAACTTCTCAGGCCGCTGCTCTTCGGGGTTGAGCCGGTCGATCCACTCACCTTTGTCTCCATGACCGCGCTGATCCTGGCCGCGTCGATGGTGGCGAGCTATCTCCCGGCACGTCGCGCCGCCTCCGTGGATCCGGTGATCGCGCTCCGCGACGAATGAGCCTTCATGCACTCCTTAACAAGCCTTAGCAAGCCCTGCGCTGCCTGGCCTGACCAGGCATCACGCGTCCAGTACAACCAACGGAGAAGAAAAATGTTCACACGTCGATCCGCACTCAGCCTGATCACCGCCGGGTCTCTGCTCGGAGCCGCCCTGGGCCCCGCATCCGCCCAGCAAGTAGTGGTGGGCGGGCCGCCGCCCGCTTTGCGCAAGAGCCTGGACGGGTTCCAGAAAGCCTTCAACTCGGGAAGCGCCGACGACTTCGAGGCGATGGCCAAGAGCACCTACACCGCGGAAGAACTGAAACGTCAGACCGCCGCGGACCGAAAGAAGGAGTATTTGAAGTGGCATGCCGACTTTGGAACCATCCAGTTTCGCGGCGTGGAGCGTCGAGGGCCGGATGCGCCGCTCGAGATCTCGGTCAAAGGATCCGTCGCTTCCGGGATAATGTGGATCGAAGTCGACGACGCGTCGCGCATCGACCGTGTCAAAGCCGAGGTTGAAACGAAGAAGAAGGAATGAAAGTTGTCGTCATCGAAGATGACGCGGTCGTGTCCGAAACGCTGACCCTCTATCTGGAGCAGGCCGGCTACGAGGTCGCGACCGCGGCGAACGGCATCGCGGGCCTGGCGAAGGCGCGCGCTTTGGACACAGCCCTCGTCATCCTTGACCTGATGATTCCGGGTCTGTCCGGTCAGGACATTTGTCGGAGACTTCGAGAACAGTCGGCGGTGCCCATCCTGATGCTCACGGCCCGCGCCTCCGAGGACGATCGCGTGGGTGGCCTCGAATTGGGCGCCGACGACTATGTCTCAAAGCCGTTCAGTCCGCGCGAAGTCGTGGCGCGGGTGCAAGCACTTTTACGACGCACGGGCGCGCACCCCGCATCTCCCTCGCCAATCGTGGTCGGCGATCTGGAGATCGACGTCTGGGCGAGGCAGGCGCGAATGCAGGGTCGCGCGCTGGCGCTGACCGCCACCGAGTTCAAGCTGCTCGAGACGCTGGGCCGATCGCCCGGGCGCGTCTTCACGCGCGACGAGTTACTGTCACGCGCCTTTGGGCCTGGGTACGACGGTCTCGATCGAACCGTCGACGTTCACATCACCAATCTCCGTCGCAAGCTTGAACCCGGCGACAAGCCGCGGTACGTGCTCACGGTGCACGGCGTCGGCTATCGATTGGCGGACTCCGTTGAGTAGCGAGGCACCTTCCATCGCCCGGACTCTCAGTCTCAAGACCAAGCTGCTCCTCGCGGTTGGACTCCTCTCCTTGGCCGCGATCGCCGCGGTGGGCTTGTCGGCACGGCAAAGCACGCGCCAGGAATTCGAGCGCTTTCGGACGCTTGAGCGATCGCGCGACGACGACGCGGTCACCGTCACCCTCGACCGTATCGCCGCCTCTCTGGACGGCAAGTGCTGCAGGCCGGGCGTGATCGACGCGGCCGCCGCCGGACTCGCCGACCATCGCGCCGTCCTGGTGTTTGATGCGGGCGGCCAGCTGATCGGCGCCGCCGGACCTGACCCCGAGGTGCGAAGAGTCGGCGCCACCTTCTTTGACGGCCTGCTGAAACTCGAGACGCACTCGAACGATCCATCGCGTCAGGGCGGCTTCTCGGTGGCGATGAGAGGCGCACCAATGAAACCCATCACCCTGAGCGACGGCGGACGTGGCACGGTTCACATCGTGGCCTGGCCCACACCGGAAGGCGACCGCAGCACGGCGATTTTTCTCGGATCGGTCGATCGACGGCTCCTGCTCATCACGACCCTCATCGCCGTCGTTGCATTGCTTCTGACGTGGGGCGTGGCGCGCCGACTCATCTCGCCCATCACTGAACTGAGGGACGCGGCCAAGGATCTCGCGAGCGGCGACCTCACGCGTCGGGTCTCAGAAAAGGGATCGGACGAAGTGGCGGATCTGGCGCGGGGCTTCAACGCGATGGCCGCCGGACTGGAGCGGCAGGAAACGCTGCGGCGTCATCTGGTGAACGATGTCGCGCATGAGTTGCGGACGCCCCTGACCGCTCTTCGCTGCCGGGTCGAGACGCTCGTCGATGGTCTGGCCGCCGATCCCAGCACGGCACTGCTTCAAATCAACGAAGAGGTTTCCCACCTGTCGCGCCTGGTCGACGACCTCGAGGAACTGGCGCGCGCCGAAGCCCGCGATCTAAAACTCAACATCACCGAGATCGATGTGACTGAGGTGTGCCTCTCCGCGGTGCGCGCGGCGGGGCTTGAGGGCGATCCGCGTCTCACCCTCAATCTCGAGGCTGGGCTTGTCGCTCTAGGCGACAGCGTGCGCGTCCGACAGATCCTGGTGAATCTCCTCACCAACGCCGATCGCTACACCCCGGCGGGCAGCATGATCAAGGTGACGTCTTCCCTTGAGAAGACGGGCGCCGTCATGTCGGTTCACAACACTGGTAGCGCGCTCTCCCCCCTCGAACTCGACCAGGTCTTCGACCGTTTCTATCGCGCGGATCCGTCGCGCCAGCGCTCCACGGGCGGACGCGGTCTGGGTCTCGCCATCGTTAAGCAGCTGACCGAGGCGCAAGGTGGGCGTGTGACTGCGGCGAGCGACGCCAACGGTGTGACCTTCACGGTCGTGCTCCGCTTTCCGCGCCCCGAAGCCACGCAACGGCTCGATGAGCGTGAGCTGCTTCGATCAGGCACGCCCTTACAGCCCGGCCGCCAGTCGTTCC
>JBDTQB010000339.1:0-4992 GCA_039932395.1 Vicinamibacteria bacterium
GCATCGAGCTTCTCCCCGCCCGCCGCGCCATCGAGATGAAGGGCTTCCTCAAGGGAATGGACACCTCGGTTCCTCGGGATCGCGACCGGGTTTGAAGTCCGGCAACGTCGTCGACTCTACGGGTTGGCTGGAGTACTTCGCCGGTACATCTCGCGCTCGGCTCTTCGCGCCCGCCATCGAAGCGCCAGATCGTTTGATTGTTCCAGTGATCGTCCTCTACGAAGTGGTCAAGAAAATTCGACGCGAGCGTGGAGACGACGCGGCCATCCAAGCCGCGGCGATGCTGAGGAGTGGACGCATCATCGATGTCGATATGGCCGCAGCGCTCGACGCATCTCAACTCGATCTGCCTCTCGCCGACAGCTTGATCTACGCGATCTCGCGCCGCGCGGGGGCCACGCTCTGGACACAGGACGAGGACTTCGCCACGCTCCAAGGAGTGAGGTACTTCCCAAAGAAGTAAGCAGAAGGCGATGGTACGCGAGGGCGAGGCGTGCGTCTTCGCTACCAGACTCCGTACTTCATGTCTGTGACCCGTCGAGCGGACCGAAACCGCGGGCTCCGCCTCGGTGGCGGCGGAGCTTGGGGCACCGAGAGAACACTGGTTTGAATCGTGGCTCACGAATGATGCAATCGCATCGGCTTCCTCCCCTCCCTAAGATTGGGGGATTATGAGCAACGACTGGAAGAGCCGGGTGGTTTCCGCCGGCGATGCGGTGCGCGCGATCGGGAATGGGATGAAGGTATTCATTCACGGGGCGTGCGCATCTCCGCGGCCTCTTCTCGAGGCCATGGTCGCGCGTCAGGATCTCAGTGACGTGACGCTCTACCACCTCCATGTTGGCGGCGACGCGCCGTTCGCCCGCCCCGAGAACGCCTCTCGCTTCCATTCGGTGTCCTTCTTCGCCGGCCCCAACGTCCGCGGTCTGATCGAGAACGGCCATGGCGACTTCGTGCCCGTCTTCCTGTCGGACATTCCGGGCCTCTTCACCGATGGTGTGATCCCGCTCGACGTCGCCCTCATCCAGGTGTCACCCCCGGACCGCCATGGGCAGTGCACCCTCGGGACCTCGTGCGACGCCACCCGTGCCGCCGTCGACACCGCCCGCATTGTCATCGCCGAGGTGAACGAACAGATGCCGCGCACTCACGGCTACACCGCGGTGCCCCTGTCCCGAATCAACGCCCTGATCCATACCAATCGGCCTCTCGTGCCCCACAACCCTGATCCGATCGGCGAAGTCGAAGCGCGCATCGGCGAGATCGTGGCAGGCCTCGTGAACGACGGCGCCACCCTTCAGATGGGAATAGGTGCCATACCCGACGCGGTGCTCGCGCGACTGCACAACAAACACGACCTCGGCATCCACACCGAGATGTTCTCGGATGGACTCGTCGATCTGGTGGCGAGTGGTGCGGTCACCAATCGTCTGAAGCGGGTGAAGCCGGGGCGCATCGTGACGAGCTTCGTATCCGGCACCAAGAAGCTCTTCGACTTCGTCGATGACAACGCGCTGGTCGAGTTCCATCCGAGTGACCGGACCAACGACACCTCGGTGATCCGGCGCAACGACAACACCATCGCCATCAATTCCGCGCTACAGGTGGACCTCTCCGGCCAGGTCTGCGCGGATTCGCTCGGACACCGGATCTACTCCGGCATCGGGGGCCAGATGGACTTCATGCGCGGGGCCGCGCTGTCGAAGGGAGGCAAACCCATCCTCGCCCTACCCTCGACGGCGAAGGGCGGAAAACTCTCGCGCATTACCGCAGAGCTCACGGCCGGGGCGGGGGTAGTGACCACTCGCGGCCACGTCCAATGGATCGTCACGGAATATGGTGCCGTGAACCTGCGCGGGATACCGCTTCGAAAACGCGGCGAAGCCCTGATCTCCATCGCGCATCCCGACTTCCGCGCCGAACTGGGCCGTGACCTCGCAAGGATTCGCCATTTCGTGATGGCGACAGAGTAGGGGTGCCCTGCGCGTCCACCCACAAAAACTCGAACAGTCCCGGCATATATCCTCAGCGCAGGCGGGTTCGGGCGCCGAACCAAAGGTCGGCAAGCCAGTGGCTCTGTTCGCCGAAGCTTAGGACCTCGGCGCCGGAGTCACGATCGCGAACGACGACGTAACTCTCGACGAGTACCTGAACAAGACGGTGCCGGGGAAGTAATGAGTCTCACGATCTGTTCTAGTTCTTGCGTTTGCCCCAGGTGGGCGGCGGCGGTTCCTTCATCAGCCGATCGATCGGCTTCTCCTTCAACAGGCGCATCGCCTCTTCGACCGCGCGTTCGAGTTGCGGATCGTGCCCGGCGATGACGTCCTTGGGAAGATTCTCGACGTCGATATCCGGTGCGATGCCTTCGTTCTCCACCGCCCACTCGCCCTCACGCGAGAAGAATCCACCGCGCGGCGCGATCATGGTGCCGCCGTCGAGCAGCACCGGTGAATCGGCGGTGTGCACAAGTCCGCCCCACGTCCGCTTGCCCACGAGAGGTCCGATCTTTCGTCGCTTGAACATGTACGGCATCAAGTCGCCGCCCGACCCCGCCATTTCATTGATGATCATCACCTTCGGTCCCCAGATACCCGCGGCCGGTGAGGTGAAGGGAGTGCGATCGCCCGCGACGTTGTTGAAGTAGCCATCGAAGTCGCGCTGCAGAACATCGATGATGTAGTCGGCCGCCGAGCCACCGCCATTGAAACGTTCGTCGACGACGGCGCCCTTGCGATCCTGCTGCGCGAAGTAATAGCGATTGAAACTCGTGAAGCCGGGCTGGCCGGTATTCGGCACGTAGACGTACGCGAGCTGACCGTTCGACAATTTGTCGACGAGACGGCGATTCGACTCGACCCACGCTCGCGTGCGCAGACTCTGCTCATTCGCGACAGGAACGACCGTGATCTGCCGGGCACCGGTCATCGACGGCTGCGCGTTGACGGTGAGAACGGTCTGACGATTCGCAGTCCCGTCGAGCAGGCGATAGATGTTGTCAGGTGCCTTCAACTCCGCTCCGTTGACTGCGACGACATAATCGCCGACTGATACGTTGACGCCGGGCGCCGACAGCGGCGCTTTCAACTCAGGGTTCCAGCTCTCGTTGTCGTAGATCCGCGTGATCCGGTAACGGCCGTTCTCCACCGCGAAATCTGCGCCCAGCAAGCCACCGGGCGAAGGCGGAATTTCCGGAACGGCCCCTCCACGCACGTAAGAGTGACCGATCGCGATCTCCGATCCCATCATGTCGATCAGATACGTAAGATCGGCGCGATGCATCGCGTACGGAAGGAGCGCGGCGTACATTTGTTTCACCTTCGGCCAATCGGCGCCGTGCATGTTCGGGACGTATAGGTAGTCGCGCTGATTGCGCCAGCCTTCGTTGAACATCTGCACGAACTCCGCTTTCGGATCGACGTTCATGCGCAGCGACACGTCGAGTTTGCCCTGACCCGCAGTGGGTGCCGTCTTGTCGGCGTCGACAAGGAACAACGAAGGCCGCGCGTCCGCGCCGGTCACGGGTGGCGCACCCGGACCACCGCCCGGAGCAGGCGTGCGATACAACAACTTCTTGCCGTCAGCACTCACGTCGTATTCCGCCACGTTGGTCACGAACACCGCCGACTTGCGTTCACTGAGCTTGTAGCGATGCAACGTGCTGCCGCGCGATCCACTGCCCGCTTCCGGCGCCTGGAGGTAATAGACCGTTCCCGAAAGTCCCGCTTTGAGTTCGGAGTACTGACGCTCGGGCACGCCGCTCGCCGAAAGAACGCGCTGCTGCAGTCCATCGAAATCGATCACGACGTTGACCGGGTCTTTGGGAGCCGCAGGCGAAGGCGACGGAGATGCTTCGGGCGAAGCCGATGCCACGGCGCGCGGCGCATCCAGCGGCGCGCCCTTGTCCTCATCACTCTCCGGAAGAAGCGGACTCGCCTCTCCCTTCTTCAGCACCGCCACGTACAGACCAAAGTTCTCATCGCGTCCGTACGACGTCATGTCGAGCCACTGCGAGCCCAGACCGAAGTCGGTCGAAGCGAGGAACCACAGATACTTTCCGGTCGCGTCCCACACCGGGAACTGCGCGTCGGCGAGACCATCGGTGATCTGCGTCTTCTCGCCCGTCTCCACGTTCGCGACAAAGATTGCGCGGTACAGCGAGTTGAGACGCGCGGCATACGCAACCCATTTCGAGTCGGGGCTCCACGTCGGATGCAGAGTGCGCGAAGGCACCGCCCACGGATCGTTACCGAGAAGCTTTGGCTGTCCGCTCGCCACATCCACGACCCACACGTTGAAGTCCGTATCGCTGAAAAGAATCTTCTTGGAGTCGGGTGACCACGACGGCGTGTAGTAGTGCTTCGCGTTCTTGATCGCGATCTCGCGCGGTGTTGTCACACCATCCTGCGACTCGATGACCAGCGCGTACTCGCCCGACTTGTCGGAGAAATACGAGACCCACTTTCCGTCATGTGACCACGCAGGCTCGCGCTCCGCGCTGCCGTTCGATCGTGTGAGGTTGCGGATGTCGCCCTTTTCCGCGGGAATCGTGAAGATCTCGCCCCGTGCTTCCGCGGCCACGCGCTTGCCGGTGGGCGAGAGCGCGATGTTCGTGATGCGACTGGTGACGTCTTCCCACCGCGGCATCATCCAGGGGAAGTCTCCGATCACGCGGATGTCGACGATATGTTCGCGACCGGTCTTCGGATCCATCTCGTGGATGTAACCGGCCTGCTCGAACACCACCGCGTCGGCGCGTCCGTCCAGCGTCTTCACGTCGAAGTCCGTGAACTTCGTGAGCTGCGCGAGCTTCTTCGACGCCGTCTCATACGCCCACAGGTTCGACACGCCGTCGCGATCGGAAAGGAAGTACACGGAGTCGCCGACCCAGACCGGCTCGATGTCCTTCGAGTCCGTCCACGGAGGCGTCGTCAGATCGAACGTCTTCAGATCGACGATCCAGATCGGACGGTTCTGTCCGCCGCGATAGTTGCG
>JBDTQB010000340.1:0-4987 GCA_039932395.1 Vicinamibacteria bacterium
CGCGCGTCAAAACCGCGAAAGGCGGTGATGCCGTTCTCAGGCTTGTTGAAGTTCCAGCCGAAGTAGGTCTCGACATAGGCGCCCACGGTGATGGCAGGAGGAGGATCGGCCTTCACCTCATTCGCCGGAGCAGCTGCCGCCTGATCGGAGGAGGCCTGATCGGGCGGCGCGTCGCCAGCGTAGGCCAGGCTCGAGGCCAAACCAAGTGCCACGGCGGTGATGAACGGAATGCGTCGAGTCTTCCTGCGCGGCGTCGGCTGCTGCTGAAGTCGCTTGAGCGACCAGTCGCGCAAAGCGACGAAGACAACGAAAGCGAAGGCGCCCGCGACAGCGCGAAGCCAGAAAGCAACGTCGATGTCCACGTGCTGCGACCCGTCCGCGCCGAGGAGAAGATTAATAGTCAGCATGCGGAACAGTATGGCGATCGCGCTATCAAGATGGGCTCAAGATTGACGCGCTGAGTATCAAGATTTCGTCAAGATCTGGATGGCGCTCGCGGGTGATCCGCCACCTGCGGGGGAAGAGGGGCGCTGCTGTTAGCGCGTGCCGACGAACCCACGCTTCGCCAGAGCATCCCGCAGCGCGCGCAAGCCGTCTTCACAGGCGCCGGTAGCCTTGCTTTTCTCGTTCAGGGACAGCATGAGGGAGCGCACGTTGGTGTTGCGGCGCGACAGGTCCATGATCTGGGCGTTGAGGCCTATGAACTTGTCCAGGTTGGCCGTGGCGGCGGCGAGCCGCGGTCGCGAGACCGGCCGAACCAGAGGTGCCAGCGTCTCCAACGCGGTCCGCGCTGTCGCCTCCGAGATCGCCATACGCGTCTCCATACGCGTCATCGCTGCATCGTCGGTTTCAGCGATGTGCGGTGCTTGCAGAACCTGTATCTCTCGCACCGCCGCCACCGCGGTGGCGACGAGCGCCTTCACGTGCCACGCGTCTTTCTCCCCGTCCAGGGGTGCGACGGACTGGAGGGAATCCCGGAAGGAGTCAGCCGCCTCCTGTGCAGGACCAAAAGAGAGCCGCTGCGCCTTCAAGTTCGTGTTTTCGACTGCAAGCTCCAAGATGCGACCGTCCAAGTCACGATACGCCGCAAATCGACCAACGAATTCCTGGAAGATGCGGGTCTCGGCGGAGTAGTGGAGGCCCTCTAGCACCGGTCCCAGCTCTTCGACGCTCGCCTGGGCCGCCTGTTTCGCGCGCTCGGCTTCACGCGCATATGCGACGGACGCTTGGTCCGTGTCGGCCATCACGGCCCGGTTGGCAGCGTCCGCGGCTTTCGTGAACTGAACCTGTAGATCCGCGGCCAGGCGTCGCGCCTCCGACAAACGTTCCAACGCCCCGTTGACGTCGCAACCGAGGTTCGCACCGAGGAGCGCAATGATGAAGGCAAGCGAGCCGGGGGTTCTTCTGGTGTGAGCCACAGCAGTGGCTCGAGCCGCGGGACCTGATGACGACTGAACAGTCACACCAGAAACCTACCACGCTCCTTGAACCGAAACCTTGTCGAGCGGGGATCGCGCGCAACCGGCGAGCGGACCACGTCCAGCCCTTTGGTATCACGCAACCCTGAGATGTCCCCTCTGTATCTCTCACCGCTTCTGCGCGGGCGAATCACCCGGATTCCGCGGACGAACACGGACTTCTTGCCGTTCGTGTCCGTGACATTGTTCCAGCGGTTGTAAGTCTCCACCGCGGCACCCACGGTGATCGTTGGGGCAGAGTCGGGCCGCTGCGACCGTTTCAGGAACCAATCCAGCAGCAGGACGAAAACCACGAACATGAACACACCGGCCAACGCCCGCAGCCAGAAGTAGATGTCCAGATCGACGTGTTCTGTCCAGGACGCTCCGAGCAACTGAGTCGGATTCAGCATGCGGAGCAGTATGGGGATCGCGTTATCAAGATGGGCTCAAGATTGACGCGACCCGCATCAAGAAATCGTCAAGATTCGGCCGCGGCCGAACAGCACGTTTGACGGGTTCGTCCTGAGCGCGACCGTGGCACGCTCTGTGCTTTTTAGCCAAGAGGCCCGCAAGCCAGCGCACTGATGCGCCCGGCTCGAAGGGCAGAAAGAAGCCCTCCGAATGAAACCCACTCTCAAGTACGTCGCGTTCGCTCTGGCTGCGTCGATGCTGGCGCTTCCTTCACTCGCTCACGCGTCCAGACCCGCACCTTCCCTTGCTGCGCCCACAAAGTCCAAGGCCGACAAGACAAAGGCGCCTGTCGCGAAAGAGTTGATTGACATCAATTCCGCCACATTGGAACAGTTGGTGTCGCTGCCCGCCGTGGGCAAGAAGCATGCGGCGAAGATCATTGCGGGCCGTCCGTACAAGTCGACGGCGGAGCTGACCAGCAGAAAAATCCTGTCCGCTGCGGACTTCGCGAAAATCGAAAAGAAGATCACGGTCAAGCAGTAATTCGTCGATACGTAGCTGCGTTCGAGCCGACCAAATCCATCACACAGCTTGGAGGGAAATTTCATGTCTAAACGCACATTCGGGCTCATCGCCGTCGCCGGTCTGGGAGTCATGCTGGCTGCGGTGACCTACGCGGCGCCCGCTGGCAACGGCGCGAAGGTCGCAATCAACTCGGCAAGCGCCAAGGAACTGGAAGAACTTCCGGGAATCGGACGTTCCACGGCGAAGAAGATCATCGCCGGGCGCCCCTACTCCGCGTTGGCTGATCTCGCGAAGGCGGGGGTGTCAAAGGCGACCATCGAGAAGATCACACCCCTTGTCACCGTCGACTCCGCGCCAGCATCGTCCATGCCGGCCCCGACGGCGACGGGCAGCTCGACCGCGAAGATCAAGGCCCCTGAAGCGAAGGACCAAGCTCTCGTTGACGTCAACAAGGCAAGCGTGAAAGATCTCGAGGAACTGCCGGGAGTTGGGGCAGCGACGGCGAAGAAGATCGTCGCCGGGCGGCCATACTCCTCCCTGGCCGATTTGAGCAAGGCGGGAGTCTCGGCGAGGACGATCACGACGATCACCCCTCTCGCGACGGTCGGAGCGGTTTCTGCCCCGGCAACATCAGCCCCGTCCTACGTGGCTCCGTCCGCCATGCCGGCGCCACCGGCTCCGGCCGCCAGCGGAATGGTCTGGGTAAATCTCAGCACCAAAGTCTTCCATCGCGAGGGTGATCGCTGGTACGGCAAGACCAAGAACGGGAAGTACATGACCGAGGCGGACGCGCTCGCGGCCGGCTATCACGCGTCGAAGGATCGCCCAAGCAAGAAGAAGTAAGCGGGCGTCGGATGGGTCAAGGCGCCCAAGCGCCGTCAGACTCCCGTTTTGTGCGCGTGGGTTCGTTTCAGCAGGTCGTCGGTCCAGGTCCCCGTGTGACATTTGGAGCAGAATGAGCGAACCGGCATCACCAGGCCCGCAGCCAGGGCTTTCTTTGAATCCTTCATGATGGCAAGGGTCTTGTACTCGCTGCCCGGGCCGTGGCAGGACTCGCAGTCCAAAGGCGGGGTGCGGGTGGCGTGCTTCGTCTTGGCCCAGGAATCGAACTGGATCTTGTGACAGAGCTTGCACTTTGTCGCGCCGATGCGAGTGAGCCCCGGTTTCGTAGCGGCCACCTCAACCAGGCCGCCGATATCCACAGCAATCGGGGCATGAGCGGGCTCGGTCGCGGTCGCGGGCCGATCGTCGACCGCGGGCTTGGTGGCCTGCGGCGTTGGGGCGGGTAGCGCCGCGACAGGCGAGGTTGGAACCGGGGGAGGCGGCGGAGCCTTGACCTCCGCGGCCGCGGGTTTGTCGGGCGTTCCGGAGCCGAGTGCCGGCGGCGCCTTGGACGCCGCCTGGGTCCGTCCTTCTGCCTTCGGCGCAGAAACCTCGGGAGGAGGAGGGACCAGAGCCGAGGGTTCAACTTTGGGGCCGGCGGCCACCGCTGCGGTGGCCGCTGCCTGCCGGCTCTCGGACGCGGCAGGCCGGGCCTCGCCGGCGGACATCTTCGGTTCGGACGAGCAACTGATGACCAGTAGTGAGGTCAGAGTGAGCGCCGGGAGTCGATTTCTCATATCGATGAGGGTAGCGCTGCGGGGCGGATCCGTCCGTGCGCCAGGCCGCTCATGCCCCGCAGCGGCAAGGGCCTTCGCCTGCGCGGCTGCCTCAAACAGGGTCCGAGGCGGCGACCTCGAAATCCCGGATCTGAACTCCGACATTTCAATTCAGATAGAGTCGAGAACTCAAGAATCGCGGAGGCGAAAGAATGAAGATCACACCGTTCGGCAAGCTGATCATGGTCGTTTTGGGCCTGGCCATCATCTACTTTGGAGTTCGGAACTTCGGGGCTGATATCCGCAAGTGGGCGACCGGCGGCAAGGAAAAGCCCACCGAGGCGCAGGCGACCACGAACTCGGACGATTTCGGCGCGCTCAAGAACGCTCCGGTTGATCCCGGCCGCAATGTTGGATCCACCGGCGTCACGGCGGGCGTGATCGCGTCGGGAGGCAAGATCTCCCGGCCTCTCGTGGTCGCCATCAACACCTGGGCCGGTCACGCGCCGGGCATCGTGGCGAACGGCGGTCTGGATCCAAGCGCCTCCTCCTTCTTTAAGAAGACGTACGGACTGGACGTCAAGTTCGTGCTTCTCGAAGATCCCGCGGCAAAGCTTGCGGCGTTCCGGAATGGCGACGTCGACATCATGTGGAACACCGTCGACAACTGGGCGCGCGAGGCGTCGATCCTGGCCGAGCAGAACCAGAAGGCGAAGTCGATCCTCATGCAGGATTGGTCGCGCGGTGGAGACGGCATCGTCTCCCTCTCGTCCATCACGTCCATCGAAGGCCTGAAGGGCAAGAAGATCGCGTGCACCCAGTTCACGCCATCCCATTTCCTTCTTCTCTATCTGCTCTCGCAGTCGGGCCTTTCGCCGGAAGACCGCGCCGTGGTGGAGAAAAACATCATCTTCACGCAGGACGCTCCCGCCGCCGCGGCCATGTTCAAGGCGAAGCAGGTGGATGCCGCGGTGACCTGGGAACCGGATCTGT
>JBDTQB010000341.1:0-4977 GCA_039932395.1 Vicinamibacteria bacterium
TCGCTGGGGATGACGGCATTTAGAAAGGACTCGCCGATGACGGGATCCACGATCGTGCGCCCGAGGGCCGTGAAATCCCCGTCCCGCTCCGCGAGTGTAGGCACGGTTGAGTAGGCGTCAAACGGACTGCGGGTGTGTGTGCCCGAATAGGTGAGCGCGAATGAAGTGCGCGCGCTGCCATCGTAGACATGGGGAATCTTCAAGGGCCCGCCCAGGGTCGCGCCGTAACGATGCTGGAAATAGTCGGGTTTCTCGACCGCCCTTCCATTGAGCGCATACGGTCGCGCGTCGAGGGGCGAGCCGGCAAGGTTGTAATTCACCGAACCCTGCAGTCGACTGCGCCCGCGGCCCCCACCGCCCGGACCGCCCCCGAAACCCCCACCCGGACCTCCGCCGCCCGGCCCTCGTCCACCGCCGAAGCCGCCACCGGGGCCCCCGCCACCACCAGCACCAAAGCCATTCGACCCGTCGAGACCACCTTGGGCCGCCATGCGGCGCGCCAGAGCGTCGATGTCACCGCCTTCCTCTTCGAGCATCTGTAAGCGATCGCGGAAGAGCAGCGAGTCGACGGTCTGGATCTGGCTGCCCGCGGCCATTGCGATCGATTCCGTGGGAGCGTCCGCCGCGAAGCCGCCGGGGAGGAGTGCCTGCGCACTGGGATCAATCGCGTCGGTTGCTCCCTCGGAAGTTGCATCCGCCGCGGCGCCCTCGGGGCGGACGCTCAAATCCTGAAAGCGTCGTCCTGGTGGTGTCGGGCCAGTGCCTCGCGCCCGAGTTCGGGCATTCGGAAGACCAACACTTGGCGCCGCCGTCTTCCCGGTGTCCGTGGCCTGCGTCCGCTCTGCCGGAGCCTTCGTCTCGGCCGTTACGACTTTCGGACTCCGTGACTGAAGGACCATCGCTAAGTCCAAAACCGCACGGCAGGTGCCTTCGGGCAGCGTGACGGTTTGGGCCACGTCAGTGAAACCGGCGAGACTCGTCCCCACTGAATAGACGCCCGGCGCGGGCGCGCTCAAGAGGAACGTGCCGTCCAGCCCGCTCGCCGTGGCTCCAAGCTCAGCACCGGACGGCGACGAGAGAATGATGGCGACACCCGGGAGGGGCACGTTCGAAGAAACGACTCGCCCGGTCATCCGGCACTCGGGCGGCGCCTCTTCTATCTCGACCTCTGTTGCGAACACCCTAAGGGGGTGGCCCGCGAGTGCCATGACTAGAAGAGGGAACGCTATCGACGTCGCCCCTCTCCGCATCACGAGACCGCATCGCATGTAAGTTGGACTGAAGCCAAGGCAGCGTGGTTGAGTGCGGCGGCAACTGCGATCCGCGGCGCGGCTCCGCGACCCAAGCCAAGGGCCTGATGGTCCGTGCCGGGACCATTCACAGGGAACCGTGAGACCATGGTTCGACCCCGTGTGAGTTGCACGAGAGCTCGGGTTCACCCCAACAAGCGCTCATTGCGTCGCGGGACCCTACTTCGTGGAGGCAGTTGAGCCGATGATCCGCACCCCATGACTCCGTTCATCCGTCCGAGCCTTCGAGAATCGGTCACGCGCCTTCTCGAAGGATCATCGACCCTCGAAGCCGCGGCCCGCGGCGTCCTTCAGGCAATTTGCGAAAGCCGCGACTGGGCCTGGGGCGCTTTGTGGGTGGTCAGCCCGCGCGCCGATATTCTCGTGCCCCTCGCGACCTGGCACACGCCTTCGTCGGAGTTTCCGAAGTTCGAACCGACGTACCATAGGCGTACCATTGAACGCGGCGGCGGATTTCCTGGACGCGTGTGGGCGGAGGCCAAACCCGCGTGGGCTCCAGACATCTCGAAAGATCCGACGTTCCGCCGGGCCGAGGCCGCGAAGAGCGACGGCCTGCGCGCCTCTCTGGCATTTCCGATCCTCCTCGACGGAAACGTCCTTGGCGTGCTGGAGTTCCTGAGCTCGAGCATCGAGGAACCGGACGCGGAACTTCTTCAAACCATCGAGAACGTCGGCGGGCAAGTCGGACAGTTCCTGGCGCGTCGCCGCGCAGCCATGGAGGAAACCACCGAGAGCAAGCAGGCTGAAGAGGACCTTCTCAGGGCCGGCGCCCTGCAAAGCGCGATCTTCAACAGCGCGAACTTCTCGAGCATCGCCACGGACGCGGAAGGCGTCATTCAAATCTTTAACGTCGGCGCGGAACGGATGCTCGGTTACACGGCGGCCGACGTGATGAACAAGATCACGCCCGCCGACATTTCCGATCCTCAGGAAGTGATCGCGCGCGCCAAGGCCCTGAGCATCGAGCTCGGCACGCCGATTACCCCCGGCTTCGACGCGCTCGTCTTTAAAGCGTCGCGCGGTATCGAGGATATCTACGAGCTGACGTACATCCGCAAGGACGGCAGTCGTTTTCCCGCGGTGGTGTCGGTGACCGCGCTGCGCGATGCCCAGGAAGGGATCATCGGATACCTCCTCATCGGCACCGACAACACAGCGCGCAAGCGGGCGGAAGAAGCACTGCTGAAGGCTGGAGCGCTGCAGAACGCGATCTTCAACAGCGCGAACTTCTCCAGCATCGCGACCGACGCGAAGGGCGTCATTCAGATTTTCAACGTGGGCGCCGAGCGAATGCTCGGCTACGTCGCCGCCGACGTGATGAACAAGATCACGCCCGCCGACATCTCGGATCCGCAGGAAGTGATCGCGCGCGCCAAGGCGTTGAGCGCGGAGCTCGGAACGCCCATCACGCCCGGCTTCGAGGCGCTCGTCTTCAAGGCGTCGCGCGGTATAGAAGACATCTACGAGCTGACCTACATCCGAAAAGACGGCAGTCGCTTTCCCGCCGTCGTGTCGGTCACGGCCTTGCGCGACGCGCAGGACTTCATCATCGGCTACCTCCTCATCGGGACCGACAACACCGCGCGCAAACAGGTCGAAGAAGAACAGAAGAAACTTGATCAACGCCTGCGCGATCAGCAGTTCTATACGCGCTCCCTGATCGAATCGAACATCGATGCCCTGATGACGACAGACCCGCAGGGAATCATCACGGACGTCAACAAGCAGATGGAAGCGCTGACCGGGTGCACCCGCGACGAACTGATCGGCGCCCCCTTCAAGGGCTACTTCACCGATCCCGAGCGCGCCCAGGCGGCCATCAAACTCGTACTCAGCGAGAAGAAGGTCACGAACTACGAACTGACCGCGCGCACCCGGGACGGCAAGGAGACGGTGGTTTCCTACAACGCGACCACCTTCTACGACCGTGATCGAAAGCTTCAGGGCGTCTTCGCGGCGGCCCGCGACGTCACCGAACGCAAGCGCCTCGACCACGCTCTTGAGGAAGCTAAGGAAATCGCGGAGCAGGCGAAAGAGTCCGCCGAAGACGCGAACCGCGCCAAGAGCGATTTCCTCGCCCGCATGAGCCACGAGATCAGGACTCCCATGAACGCGATCATCGGCATGGCGGATCTTCTGTGGGAGACGCCGCTCGCCTCGGAACAACGGGAATACGTGCGGATCTTCAGAAAAGCGGGGAGTCAGCTGCTTGATCTGATCAATGACATTCTCGACCTTTCGAAAGTGGAATCAGGGCATCTCACGCTCGAGAACATCGACTTCGATCTGGGCGAGGTTCTCGAGCGCACGCTTGAGATCATGGCCATTCGCGCCCACGAAAAGGGCCTCGAACTGGCGCTTCGCATTGCGCCCGATGTGGCGACAGCCTTGAAGGGGGATCCGGCGCGGCTCCGGCAGGTCCTCATCAATCTCGTCGGCAACGCCATCAAGTTCACGGAAACGGGCGAAGTGTCAGTGCGGGTTGAACGTGACCCTGGGAACGGCGCACCCGGCGCCTTGCGTTTCGCGGTGTGCGACACGGGCATCGGCATTCCCGAGGAAGCACGCGACCGCATCTTCGCTCCCTACTCGCAGGTCGACACCTCCACCACACGCAAGTTCGGCGGCACCGGTCTCGGCCTCACCATCTCCCGGCGTGTCGTTGAACTGATGCAGGGAAAGATCTGGGCGGAGAGCAATCCGGGGCCCGGGAGTACCTTTTATTTCACGACCGAGTTCACCGTCGTCACGAAGTCGACGCCGAGGGAGCCTCTCAGACCACTGGATCTGATGGATCTCAAGACGTTGATCATCGACGACAACACGACGAACCGCCTGATCCTCAAGGAAATGCTCTCCAGGTGGGGAGCCGTCGTGAGCGAAGCCGAGGGGGGTGTAGAGGGGCTCGCCGAGATGACCAGGGCCAAAGAGTCGGGGAAGGCCTTTTCGCTGGTGTTGCTCGACCGGCGGATGCCAGGCGTCGACGGCTTCCAGGTCGCGGAGAGAATTCATGACCAGCCGGGTCTCGCACCTCCCACGATTCTGATGCTCACGTCGGAGAATCGCGCGGGCGACGTGGCGCGGGGTCGTGAGCTGGGCGTCGCGGCGTACCTCGTGAAACCGGTCAAGCAGGCCGAGCTCCTGGAAGCGATTCAGGAAGCGCGTGGTGGCGTCACGGCCGCGACCAGTCGGTCGGTCGTGCCCTCGCGCCGCAGCGCCAATGAAACCACGCATTCGCTTCGAATTCTGCTTGCCGAGGATTCGCCGGACAATGTCCTGCTGATCGAGTCGTACCTGAAGGCGAATGGATATAAGGCTGACCTCGCCAAAGACGGTGAGATCGCTTTTCAGAAATACATCTCCGGCAGCTACGACATCGTCTTGATGGATGTCCAGATGCCGGTCATGGACGGCTACCAGGCCACCCGCAAGATCCGGCAATGGGAAAAGAGCAACGGCTTGAGGACGATTCCCATTCTGGCTCTGACCGCGCACGCTCTGCCCGAAGAAGTGCAGAAGAGTCTTGACGCGGGTTGCACCGCTCATCTGACCAAACCGATTCGAAAAGTGACCCTGCTGGACGCGATCGAACAGCACACCAACGGGCTCGTGCGGCTCGATGTGAACCTCAAGGGTCTGGTTCCGGGATTTCTTGTGAATCGTCGGG
>JBDTQB010000342.1:0-4945 GCA_039932395.1 Vicinamibacteria bacterium
CACCGGCTATCTGATGGAGTGGCAGCGGGTCTACTACAAGATGGGCATCGCGATCTCGAGTCCCAGCCAATTGGAGATGGAGCTTCAGCGCGCGAAGGTTCTTCAGCACGACCTGGTGAAGAGCTATGTGCGCATGACCGACCTTCAGCAGCGCCGCATGGTGGAGTTCGCGCATGCGAACGGAATCCCGGTGGCGACGCATGAGGTGTATCCGTCGGCCTTTGTAGGCGTGGACAACACGGAGCACGTCGCCGCCACGAGCCGCCGTGGCTATTCGCCGAAGTCGAGCACCTTCCAGCGCAGCTACAACGACGTCATCCAAATCTTCGGCGCGGCGCGAACGATCTTCTGTCCGATGATCGCGAATGCCGGGGTCCGCCGTGTCTTTGCGGCGAATCCCGAACTCGCGAACGATCCCCGCTTTCTGCTCTATCCGAAGTGGATGCGCGATCAGGTGGCCGGTCTTGGCACCGGTCGTCCGAGTGCCATTCCCGGTGCCGATCTGGGTGATCCAGCGGGTCCGGGTAAGATGGTGGTGGACCTGTTTAAGGCGGGCGCGCGCGTGGTTGCTGGAACGGATTCGCCGAACGCGGTCAATCTTCATGGAGAATTGGCGGCCTACGTGGCCGCCGGCATGAGCCCCTATCAGGCTCTTCGTGCCGCGACGGTGACTCCAGCGGCCGCTCTTGGCCTGGATGCAGGCAGCGTTGAAACGGGGAAGCTCGCCGACATGGTTCTCGTCGAAGGCAATCCTCTTGAGGACATCAGTGCCGCTTACCATGTCAAGAAGGTGATCTCGAATGGACGGATCTTCGATCTCAAAGATCTTGTCCGGGGTGGGACGGACGCGAAGCACTGATGCGCGGCACCCCCTGGATAGTTCTTATTGTGACGCTGGCGGCGGGATCGAGTCCGTGGTCTCTGGCTCAGGGTGCCGCGACCTCTGTGCCGAAGGGCCTTCCGTCTGACCTTTGGGAGCTTCTGGTTCCACCCGACAATCCGGTGACGCCCGAGAAGGTCGAAGGCCGCGATTTCGCCTCGATCTCACGCAATCTGCGCGATCTGGCCTTCCATCCAGATTCCTCGGAACTTGGGCGCTTCATCGCGACCCGGCAGGTGAAAGATCTCGGCGCCTTCAAGACGCCCGGCCTGCGCGACATCGCTCTCACCGCGCCGTACATGCACGATGGGAGCGAAGAGACGCTGATCAGCGTCGTTGAGTTCTACAACCGAGGCGGCGAGCCGAATCCATACCTGGACGGCGGCATCACGCCCCTGAAACTCACCCACACCGAGATGCACGACCTGATCGCATTCATGGAGTCGCTGACCGGCCAGGGAGCGGGTGCTGCGAATCGCCCCGCGTTGAGGGGTCCAGGCAAGAAGTAGCCCGCCCTGTTCGTCGTTCCGAGCCCCGAGGAGGAGTTGCGCCATGAAAGATCGATACGAGCGGTATCTTGAAAAGCGCGAGGAGTATTTCCTGCGCGTCCAGCAGCTGAACCGACGCGACTTCATGCGAGCTTCCGGGGTCGCGGCCACCGGCGCGTTGATCGCGGGCGGTCTCTCACCCCACTCCTTTCAACCGGTTGAAGTTCACGCCGCGGGGCAGAGTTTCCGTTTCGCCTACATCTCCGATTCGCACCTCTATGAGAGGTCGCTGAACGAGCGCTTCGTTCGTTCCATCCTCAAGGCGGTCGACGACGTGAACGCGATGGATCCTCAGCCGGACTTCGTATTGTTCGGCGGCGACCTGGCCCAGCTCGGTCAGCCGAAGGAGCTTGAGGAGGGCGCGCAGATTCTAAAAACGCTCAAGGCGCCCGTGAAGATGATGGTGGGCGAGCACGACTGGTACCTCGATATGGGGGAGGCCTGGCACAAGCACTTCAACAAAGACACCTACTCGTTCGACCACAAGGGCGTTCACTTCGTGGTGCTGAACTCCGTGATCGTCGAGGACTATTGGACCGCGCCGAAGCTGTCCAAGATGGACCGCATGCTGGCCATGGCGCAGCTCGACAATCCGAATGGCCGTCCCTTCACCGTGGGTGATGCCCAGCGCGACTGGCTTAAGAACGACCTCGCCGCGATCCCCGTTGAGACTCCGGTCATCGTCTTCTCGCACTCGCCGCTCTACAAGATCTACAAGAAGTGGAATTTTTGGACGGACGACGCGGAGCAGGTGCAGGCTCTGCTGGGGAAGTTCAAGACGGTCACCGTGATCCACGGCCACACGCACCAGATGCTGTCGAACCGTATCGGCAACATCCACTTCCACGGCATGCTTTCGACGGCGTGGCCCTGGCCGTACGCGCCTCAAGGTTTGCCGAAACTCACCGTCCGCATGAACCGCGCCGATCCGTTCGATGAGTTCGACGGCTGCGGCGACGGCTCGGTCGATGTGGCCGCCACGGGCCGGGTGGACAAGAACCACAATCTTTGGAGTCGCAATCCGATCACGGTTCAGGCGGCCTATCTGGATTCGGATGGCCTTCTCTCTCGCCCCCCGCGCGAAACTGACATCACTTACTAAGGAGCGACCCCCATGTCTTCAAGCAGGACTCACGTTCTCCTCGCCCTAGCGGTGGCGTCGTTCGGTGTGGCGTCTCAGATGGCGCGTGCATCGGATGCTCCGGTTCCGGCTCCGGCGCGAGCGTCCGACGACGTTTCAGTTTCGATGTGCGACGGCGAAAGCGTCATGACCATTCCCGGTCTCAAGCCCGGAGAAGTTCTTCCGCCGCTACGAGCGAAGGAAGTGGCCGGTCAGATGATGCAGGTGTGGCGTCGCAGCCAGCCCACGGCGCGCTGGACCGCGTGGGCGAGCGAGACGCCGTCCGAACCGGCACTCACATCTCCTGCGGGCGGAGCAAGCGCTACCTCCACCCAGACGACCCCGCCCGCCCAGGCCGCCGCCCCTCCCCAACCCACCAAGTTCACCGCGCGTGATCTTCAGCTTTGGCAGCGCGAGGAGAAGAAGTTCATCGATGACGGCTACAAGAACTTCCACAACGCCAAAGCACTGGGCGGCACCATCGGCATCTCGTGCGACATGTGCCATCCCGACGCGAGCAACACCCACCCCGAGACGTATCCCAAGTTCCAGAGTCAGACCAGGAAGGTGGCTCTGCTCCGCGACATGATCAACTGGTGCATCGAGAATCCCATGAAGGGCAAGCCGCTTGCCGAGAACGATCCCGTCCTTCGCTCCGTCGAGGCTTACCTGATGTCGGCACGCAAGGGTGTCGCCATGGAAGCCGGCAAGCACTGAAGGTCGTCGCGCGAAGGGAACACGAAGCCTGGGCTCGCCGGCTTACTGAATGGGAACCTGCAAACGCAGAATCGTTCGCCCGTCCTTGCTTGCAGTTCCGGGAATGAAGCTCGCGCCAATCAACGCCGATTCGATCTCAGATGGCGTCGCTTTCGGGTTGTTCGCGAGATAGAGCGCGGCCGCCCCCGCGACGTGAGGCGCTGCCATCGACGTACCGGACAGGGTGTTCAGTGGGTGAGGGCCAATAAAGGTGGAAAGGATGGCGACACCCGGCGCCCACAGATCGACACATCCACCGAAGTTGCTGAACCCCGGCTCGGTGTCGTTCGCGTCCACCGCCGCCACCGTGATGACGCCGGAACTGAAGCCATTGAGCGAAGGCGACGTGAGGCACGCATCCTTCCCGCTGTTTCCAGCGGCGATCGAGAAGAAGAGTCCATCCGCGACCGCGTGTTGAACCGCACGGCCGAGTTCGGGTGACTCGCCTCCGCCGAGACTCAGATTGATCAGCGCGGGCTTGACCGCGTTTGCAGCCACCCAGTCGATGCCTTTGATCAAAGTGGCACTGGACCCAGCACCGTCGCAGTCGACCACTTTGACGCCGACGAGCGCGACTCCGGGTGCCACACCGGTCACGCCGATGGCGTTGTCACGCGCGCCGATGGTGCCGGCAACGTGGGTTCCGTGGCCATTGCAATCGGAGCCGGGGCCACCGACAAAATTGACCTGTTTCACCACGTTCAGGTCCGCATTGCTTGCGTCGATTCCGGAGTCGATGACGTAGACGGTCACTCCCTCGACGAGCGGGGACTCCCGCGATGGTTCGTTCGACAAGGTGGTGGCGTCGCGTCCGGTTGTGACGCGTGTGACGCCCCACGCCCCGCCGTCATCTGTCGACGCCATGAGCACGGTGATCGTGATGCTCTCAATGATCGGTTCGTGGCCAAGAGCCCGGACCTGCTGGTCCGACAAGTCGGCGTAGAAGCCACGCATGACCTTCGAGTAAGCAAGGGTCGCGCGAAAACCGTACGCGGCTTCGAGCGACTGAATCGCGCCTTTCACCTCAGGGCTGAGATAGCGCCAAGCGTCCGGGTCGGCGATCTCCCTGGCATCCAGCTCGTACGTTTCGGAAAAGCGGTCAAGGACGGACCCGCCACGGAAGGTCACGAGCGAGGGTGCGGCGCTTGCGGGCAGCGAGGCCGTCAAAAAAAGAAATACTGCCGCGACGAGCCGCCCCATGGTGGACGGAGTATGCGCGAGCGACCGCGCGGCGTCCAAACGGCACGCCATGGCGGACGTCGGGCTTCGCGCGAAGGGACGTCCTAGCCGCCGAGCAGGCCGATGACCTTTCCGTCCACGAAGTCCATCCGCTCCGCCTGCGGCGTCGCATTGAGACCGGGCATGCGGATGATGTCGCCGAGCATCGGAACCACGAATCCAGCGCCCGCCGCTATGACGACGTTTTCACGTTCACGGTGAACCCCGTGGGCCGTCCGGGCTTGCTTGCGTCATCGGAGAGCGACATCTGGGTCTTTGCCATACACACCGGCGCGCCTGCGAAACCGAGGCGCTCCGCCTGCTTCAAATCGCGCTCGGCCGCGGCCGTGTAGGAGACACCGCTCGCGCCGTAGATGTGCGTGCAGATCTTCTCGATCTTCTGCTTGAGCGGCTCGCTCCAGT
>JBDTQB010000343.1:0-4920 GCA_039932395.1 Vicinamibacteria bacterium
TAGTCCGCGAACGAGAAACAGAACTCGGCAGGGACAGGTCGTCGTGGTCGACAACGTGGTTGGCGTCGTTACTTCCCGACGGATGAACTACGGGGCGCTTCGGGTCCACCAACCCGCAGCGGATCCTTGAGAAGATACCGCCGTGCCCGGAGTCGTCAACCCCCTTGACCAGATGACGGCTGGCTGAGGCCGCGCGACATCATGCAGAGAGCACTCAGCCCCATGGCGAAGAAAAAGCGCGTTGAAGTCGTGGCAAGCAGCGGCAACGTATTCGCGGATCTCGGTCTGCCGAACCCCGACCAGGAACTGCTCAAGGCGGGGCTGACGCTTCAGATTCATCGGGCCCTCAAGGCTCGCAAGCTGACCCAGGCCGAAGCAGGAAAGGTGCTCGGCATCCCGCAGCCTCATGTTTCGGCCTTGATGAACGGGCGTGGAAGGACGTTTTCCGCCGAACGCTTGTTGGAGTTCCTGGTGGCGCTCCGTCACGACGTCGAGATCCGGGTCAGGCCCACGCGAAAAGCTCACGGCCAGATGTCCATCGTCGCTGCGTGGTCTTCTAGAACGCTCGGCGCGCTTTCTTTCTTGAGACAGCCGCGCCCTTGATGCCGGGACAACCCGAACTCCGACGTGGCAATGTGGCGACGACGCCGCGGGTCCGTATGGGCGAGGCCCTCGCCTGCCGGATCACCGACTAATCACGCGCCGAAGGCCAGTACCCGCGACAACCGCGACCATGAACGTCAAAAAGAACGCATCGGGCCGCGCGAGGTTCACGACCGCCGGACCCGGACAGATTCCGGTGAGTCCCCAACCGACACCGAAGATCGCGGTGCCCGCGATGATCGAGAGGTCGAAGGGCAGCTGCGGCCCGCGGCGCTTCCAGGCCGCGATCAGGTAGATCGCAACCGCGGACCCATGACGAAGAGGAGCGATGGATCCTTGAACTAAGGAAGCCGATCACCTTCTCGGGCCGCAGCATTCCTGAAAACCCAAGTCCAATGGCCAAGACCACGCCGAAGGCGAACGCCCATGCGATCTTCACAACGCGGCCCTACAAGTATCGCGACGCCCATGAACACAAACGTGGCGACGATACCTGCGCCTGTGGGGACACTAGCGGGGCTCCAGTTCCTTCAGTCGTTGCCGCGGCCAGAAGCTTCTGTCGCATTGCCACCGCAGGGCCTGCGCAAGGCACGCATGGCCGTCCGCATCGCCGCGGCATCGGTCGAGGATCGCCAGGAGCTCGCGGTCAGTCTCGGGGATCAGCGGTGTGTTGTCCGTAACCTCGGCCAGGACGCCGAGCTGACGCGCCTTACGGTTTCCCTCGGCGATGAGGGTTTGGATGTCACCGACCCGGCAGGTTTCCTGGCGCAGGGTGTCGTGGCTGATACAGAAGGTGTCAACCACATGCTCCGGAGGGGAGAGTCGATCGGGGGAAACCCGCTCGAGCGCGATGGTGTTCACGTCGCGCGCCGTGCACTCGTACGGGCAAAAAATGCGCAGGTCCATCCCCTCGCCTTGCGGCTTCCCCTGGAGCCAGCAGGGCGCTTCGCTGCCCCCCTGCGCGCGGTTCGGCCATTCGAAGCGCGCGACCGAGGGGTTCCACACGACCTCCGTGGCCACCGTGCAGCTCCAGCCCCTCGGATTCAGGCTCAGCCGGGCGTGAACGCGGTTCCCCTCGTCGCGGTAGAGGTTGAAGTAGCTCCCGGTGACGCCGGGCTGGCCGTCTTTGGGCGGCACGCCCCAGGTGCCCGTCAATCCGGCAAGGCCGTCGCCGGCACCGCCGAAGGCAGCGGCGAGAAAGAAGAAGAGGGCGGGGCGAAGCCTCATGCAGGGCATACTGCCACCCAGATCGTGGAGAGGCAATGGCCTTCTCTCGACACGCTGCTTCAGGTGCGAGGACGGGTCTCGCCTGCTTCGCGGAGGCAGCCGCTCGCGAGACACCCGGCTGCCACGGACCCGCGCCGGAACAGGCCGGTGTCGTGGAAAACGGCCCGCGCACGTCCTTTTGACCCCTCCCGGCGGCGGGGGTAACGTCGGGCGAGCAGGTCGACCTCGGGAGGGCGCGGCAGTGCGGAAGGCAATATGACAGTCGACGAACTCGTATCTCAGATGGATAAGCGCAGCCCTTCAGCTCACGAGGATCGGGTCCACCGGTTCGAGGAGCTCATCGGCGCGACGCTCCCTGGGGACTATCGGCGGTTCCTGATCGCCTGCAACGGCGGGTATCTCGGTGGCTCATTGTGGTACACACGCCCCGGCCTCTCCGGACGACACGCTCACGTTGGGATCAACCACATCGGCGGGTTCCGAGACGAAAGTCACTTTTCCCTGGAGTCCGCGCGCGCCTCCTATCAGGATCCGGAGGAATTGCGCATCCCGCTCGAACTCCTCTGGATCATGGACGACCCGTTCGGCAACGCGTTCTGCCTCGGCATCGAGGGGCCGAGCCGGGGGCGGGTGTACTTCTGGGATCACGAGGAAGAGCCGGACCCGGACGAATGGGATGGCTCGGTCGAAAACGCGGGCAATCTCCTCCGGCTCGCCGACTCCTTCGAGGCGTTCGTTGAAGGGCTGCGCCCGCTCGACGAGGTCCCCGCATAGAGTCGGGATCTGATCCCCCGCTCCACCCTCGATTTCCTGAAGCGCCTCGCCCGCCACAACAACCGCGACTGGTTCAATGCTCACCGCGACGAGTACCAGGCGGCCATCGAGACGCGCAGTAGTTCTTCGATGAGGTGATCGACCGGCTCAACACCCACGACCGGATCGAAACGCCTTCCGCGAAGCAGGCCCGGTACCGCATCTACCGGCGCGATGCGCAAAGCGGCTTGTCGTACGCGAGCGCGTGCAGTTTGAGCGGCCGGAGGCCGCCGGACCAGCGCGAAGCCTACCCTCGCGATTCACAACCGCCGGACCCAGACAGATCCCGGTGAGTCCCCAACCGACACCGAAGATCGCGGCGCCCGCGATGATCGAGAGGTCAACGGGCAGCTGCGGCCTGCGGCGTTTCCAGGCCGCGATCACGTAGATCGCCACCGCCGGACCCATGACGAAGACCACGCCGCAGGCGAACGCCGATGCGACCTTCACAACAGGGCCCTCACAAGCATCGCGATGCCCATGAACACACACAAGACCCGGCTGTCCACGCGGCGTGGACAGCCGGAATTCGTGGACACGCGGTGTTGACAACCGCGAGAACGAGATTGCTTCGGTCCGCGACAAAGCTTCGGGTCCCTGCTGCTGAGGACGGCGGTCGAAAACGCCCCATATTGGGCACTTTTAGAAATGGCGACGTCCTTCCAAACCGTCACGGCCGAAGGCCGTCGAGGGCTCGCGATGACGGCGAACGACAACGTGGTCGGCGTCGCTACGCGGCGACGGTGAAACTACGCGTCAGTTCCGACGTTGCGCCAACCCGCGATCGATCCTTGAGAAGATACCCCCGTGCCCGTCGTCGCCAATCCCCTCGACCAGACCGCAGCCCTCGGTGACTGGGCGCTCGGAAGGGGTGAAGACCTCCGCGCCCGGCTCGCGTTCCTTGGCGACCTCATGCTGGCCCTCGTGCGGCTTGCGAAAAGCAGGACCCGCCGCGCCGAAGCCGGGATCTCGGCGAGCCTCGATCGGATTGGGGTGGGTTCGCTCCCGATCGTCGCGGTCTTCGCGGTCAGCACGGGCGTGGCGCTCAGTCTGCTCGCGACGCAACAGCTCGACAGGGTCGGCCTGCCTGGGCTTGCCCCGCGACTCGTGGGAATCGTCATCCTGCGCGAACTCGCGGCGTTGATGACGGGCCTCGCGCTGGCGGGGCCGGTCAGCGCTGGACTCGCCCTAGAGATCGCGCATGCCATGGGCGACGCCGAGGGGGCCGACCGGCATGCCGCCGGCCATTCCGTTCTTGAAAAAATAGCGGCGCCCCGGATTCTTGCCCTGACCCTGGCCGGTTCGTTACTGGTGGCTTACGCGGACGCATTTGCGTTGCTCGCCGCAGCGATCGCCGGCATCGTCGCCACGGACATCACGTGGCTTTCGAAAGTCACCGTGCAGGCGCATCTCGAAACGACGACGTCGACTCTTGCCATCGACCACGCGGTAGCAGGATTGATCAAGGGCGCGGTCTTCGGCTTTGTCGTGGGCGTCGCGACGAGCTGGCACGCTCTCGGCTACCGGCCGGGGTCACGGGGCTTCGGGCAGGCGGTGCACCGCGCGGTCGTCGCTTCCGCGGCTTCGGTGGCGGTGGCCGACCTGGCCCTCACTTTCATCTTCAAGTGGGTACACCTGTGACGAGCGAAGAGAGCCTCCGCAATTCACGCTCGACGAGGGTCGGGATCTTCACCCTTGTGGGTCTGCTGCTGATGGTGCTGGTCCTGGGCGCGGTCACGGGCGTGTCATGGTTCGAGGAGCGCCGGAAGTTCGTGGTTTTCTTTCCGAACCCAGTCGGGCTGCGCGAGGGTAACCCCGTCACCTTCCGACAGACGCCGCTTGGCGAGGTGGCGTCGGTCGATCTCGTCTTCACCGGTCGAGGCATCGAGTCGGAAGTACAGGTTGTCATCGCGATTCGGCGGGATGTGCTGCATGGTCTCGGGGGCGAGACACTCTCCGCCCTGACGGATGCAGAGCTCGCGGCCCGGCTGTCGGGACTCGGACTGCGCGCGACCGTCAGGTCCACGAGTCCGCTCGCGGGTCAGAAGTTTTTGGACCTCGACTTCGCTCCGGACGTGCCCGCACGTCTCGCGGGCATCAAGGATCTGCCCTGGCCCGAGATCCCAACCGCACCCACCGACCTCGAACTGATCCGCGAAAGGGTGGAGGCGGCGATCGGCAAGATCGCGGACGTGCCTCTCGACAAGGTGCTGTTACAGGTGCAGACGACTCTCGCGAGCGCGCAACGTCTGCTCGACGCTGGAGAGATCGAGAAGT
>JBDTQB010000344.1:0-4912 GCA_039932395.1 Vicinamibacteria bacterium
CCGATTCGCGTATTGGCCGCAAGGCGAACTGATCCGGCGTCTTGTCGACTACGACGCGGGATCGCCCCCCATTCGCTGAGCCCTGGATGCCCGGGTGGCGGCGCACCCTGCGGTTCGCCAAAACTTCAAAGAGGCCGGTTACAGTAGGGGTCCTTTAGGAGACAAAGCACCGATGGCGAGTATTGACGTCCTTCTCAAAGCCGCTGTAGACCAGAAAGCTAGCGACCTTCATTTGTCGGTCGGAATGCCGCCGATTCTTCGGCAGTTTGGCGAACTGAAGAAGCTCCAGTATCAGCCGCTCTCGGCCGAGCAGACGGCCAAGCTGATCAACGAGATTCTCACTCCCGAACAGCGCGCGGTGCTGGCCTCCGAGTGGGAACTTGACTTCGCCTACGAGATCCCCGGGCTCGCGCGCTTCCGATCCAACGCCTTCCAGCAGCGCAAGGGACTCGACGCGTGTTTCCGCGTGGTCAAGAGCGACCTGCCCGACTTCGCGGGCCTTGGCATTCCCGAGAGCATGAAAAAGGTCTGCGAGAACCATCAGGGCTTGATTCTCGTCACCGGCTCGGCCGGCTCGGGTAAGTCAACCACCCTCGCGGCCATGGTGGACCTCATCAACTCGCATCGCGCGCATCACGTCCTGACCGCCGAGGATCCGATTGAGTACGTTCACAGCATCAAGATGGGCGCGATCAACCAACGCGAACTGAATCGCCACACGAAGTCCTACGGCAACGCCCTCAAGGCAGCCCTCCGTGAGGACCCGGACGTCATCATGGTCGGCGAACTGCGTGACCTGGAAACCATTTCGCTCGCCATCAGCGCCTCGGAAACCGGCCACCTCGTCATCGGTTCGATGAACACGTCGTCGGCGCACAAGACCATCGACAAGGTCATCGACTCGTATCCGGCGGCGCAGCAGAATCAGATCCGCGCGATGGTGGGGGAGTCTTTGAAGGCGATCTTCTCTCAGCGCCTGCTTCCTCGAGCCGACGGCACCGGCATGGTGCTTGCGTATGAGCTGTTGCTCGGCAGCACGCAACTCGCGAACCTCATCAAAGACGGCAAGACCTTCCAGATTCCGAACATCATGCAGATGGGGAAGGCGCAAGGACTGCGGACCATGGATGACACGTTGCTGGAGCTGCTGAAGGCCGGCACCATCTCGCTTGAAATTGCTCATCGGAACGCTCTGAACCCGAAAGCTTTTCCGCCTCTTCCCGCGGCCGGCGCACCTGCCCCGGCTCCCGGTGCGACCGGCCTCCCGCCAAGCGCTGCCGCGGCGCAGGCGGCCGCACCCGGCATGGCACGCCCTGGAATTCCTGGCGCACCCCCTCAACCGGGCGCTGTTCGTCCGGCGGGCGCCGTACCGCCCGGAGGTATGGCGCGTCCTCCCGCAGCGGGAATGACGCCGCGTCCGCCCGCACCTCCAGGAGCTGTTCCCGGAGCCCGACCGCCCATGCCCGGAGCCCCTGGCGCGCCCCCGCGCCCTGCCGCTGCCGGAGCCGCGGTTCCGCGTCCGCCCCTGCCTGTGAAGCCGGAGGTCAAGTAGTCATGGCCATGCTCGAACTCGAACGACTCCTCCGCAAGATGATCGAAGGTGGCGCCTCCGACCTTCATATGCTGGTCGGCCGTCCGCCTCTGCTTCGGACCCGTGGGGAACTTGTCCCCATGGATGAACCTCCGCTGACCCGTGAGAGTTCGGAGCGGATCATCACCGGCATTCTGTCTCCGGTTCAGAAGGAGCGCATCTACGAAAACCTTGACCTCGATCTCGCGTACGAGCTGCCCGACGGCGCCGCGCGTTTTCGCGTCAACATCCTCTGGCAGCATCGCGGCATGGGCGCCGTCATGCGCGTCATTCCCACCAAGATCCTCACCATGGAGCAACTCGGGCTTCCGCCCGGGGTTCGACAGATCGCCGAGTCGCGTCGCGGCATGGTGCTCGTCACCGGTCCGACGGGTTCTGGAAAGTCGACCACTCTCGCCGCCATCATCGACCACATCAATGAGACGCGCGAGGCGCACATCATCACCATCGAGGATCCCCTCGAGTTCGTTCACCCCAACAAAAAGTGCCTCATCTCCCAGCGTGAGGTGAAGTCCCACACGAAGTCGTTCTCGTCGGCGCTCAAGATGGCGGCGCGCGAGGATCCGGACATCGTTCTGGTCGGTGAAATGCGCGACCTCGAAACCATCCGTCTTGCTCTGGCCGCGGCCGAGCTGGGCATCCTGGTCTTCGGGACGCTGCATACGAACTCCGCGTCGAAGACCATCGATCGCATCATCGACGCGTTTCCATCCGACGAACAGCCTCAGGTCCGCGTCATGCTGGCCGACTCGCTGAAGTCGGTGGTCGCGCAGCAGCTTCTGAAGACGGCCGACGGCAAGGGTCGTTGCGCCGCCAACGAAGTGCTGGTCTCGACCTCGGCCTTGTCGAACCTGATCCGCGAAGGGAAGATCGCGATGATCAATTCGATGATCCAAACCGGCGGCTCGCTGGGCATGCAGACCATGGACCAGGCGCTCGCGCGCTACGTCAAGGAAGGGAAGATCACCGCCGAGGCCGCGCTGGAGAAGGCGATCGACAAGGAAGCGTTCAAGAAGCAAATGGCGCCCGCTCCTCCCGCTGCTCCGGCTCCTCCTCCGGGCCGGTAAACGAGACGCCTTGGCTTCAATCGTCGGTGTTTGAAAGACTCTTCCTATAAACAATGGCTGATCTTGATTTCGAAGCGCCCTTCGCGGAGGGGCTGAAGCGCCTGCAAGAGCTTCGCGCGTATCGCGGCGATCCAGGCAAGGAGCGTGAAGCCGCGGCGCTCAAGGCGCAGTTGGACGCCGATCGCCGGAAGGTCTTCGCGGGCCTGTCTTCCTGGCAGCGAACCCTGGTTGCCCGTCACGGGAATCGTCCGTACACGCTCGACTACGTAGGCGCCTTGCTCACCGACTTCGTGGAGGTGGCGGGCGACCGTCGCTTCGGCGACGATCCGGCCATCGTCTGTGGCTTTGGTTTCTTCGACAAGCAGGCGGTGTGCATCATCGGCCATCAGAAGGGCCGTGACACGAAGCAGAAGATTTATCGAAACTTCGGCATGCCGAAGCCCGAGGGCTATCGCAAAGCCATGCGCGTGATGCGGATGGCGGAGAAATTCAACCGTCCGATCCTGACCTTCGTCGATACTCCGGGCGCCTATCCCGGTCTCGATGCCGAGGAGCGCGGTCAGGCCGAGGCCATCGCCTTCAACCTGCGTGAGATGGCGAAGCTCACCGTTCCCGTCATCGTGACGGTGGTAGGGGAAGGGGGCAGCGGCGGCGCGCTTGCGATCGCCGTGGGCAATCGGGTCAACATGCTCGAGAACTCCGTTTACTCCGTCATTACTCCGGAAGGCTGCGCGTCCATTCTGTGGCGTGATGCCGGCCGGGCGCCGGATGCGGCGAAAGCGATGAAGGTCGCCGCGCCGGATCTAAAGGCGCTGGGCTTGATCGACGAGATCGTTGAGGAGCCGCCCGGTGGCGCGCATTCGGATCACGATGCGACGTTTGAAGCGGTGCGTCTGGTGCTGCGTCGTCAGCTTGGCGAACTCATGGGCAAGTCCGTGAAGGATTTGCTCGATGAGCGGTACGACAAGTTCCGAGGCATGGGCCGCATCGGCCAGGACCTGATTGAGGGCTAGTACTCACGGATGACCATCCACGTCCGCTTGTTCGCGGCCATTCGAGAGGTTCTGGGTCGAGAGAGCCTGGACCTCACTCTGGTTGATGGCGCGACTCCCGAGGATGTCTGGAAGGCCTTGCTTCAGCACGACAGGTCAGGCGCGCTGGTGGCTCGGCGCACGAACCTCGCCGCCGCGATCAATCGCAAGTACTCCAGGTTCGACGCACCCCTGGCCGATGGTGACGAACTCGTGTTCATCCCGCCGGTCAGCGGGGGTTAGCCTCAGTCCAAGCGCGCCGAAGTCCCTCCAGCGGGGCTAGACTGCTCCTCCATGGCGCGGGCGCAAATGAAGAGTATCGACCTTTCTCCCAACCGTTATATCGAGAAGGTGAACCGGAGCACGGGTCGGGAGATCCCAGGTCCGATTGACCCCGACGATCTGCTCGTCCACGCGCATCGAGACCAGCATCCCCTGGAAGTCGCGGCGCAGGTGATTGCGTCGCGCTTCATTCGCAGCACCGGACGTGAGATGGCGGTGGAGCGCGGACTCAAGGCGATCAACGGAATGGCCGGCCGTGGCGCCGAGCTGGTGAGCCTCTTCGTCGGCGGTCGCAAGTTCGAGCGGCGCGCCAAGGACTTTCTCGGCGTGGTGTCGCGCGACTATTCGTATCGATTCCGTGAACCCAAGCACGTCACGCCTGGTCAGATCGAACGCCGTCTCGCCAAAGCGCGTCAGGACGCCGCGAAGAAACTGAGAGCCCGCGGGGCTGATCCGAAGCTTCACGTTCTCCTGACGGGTGCTACGGGTTTTGTCGGCAAGGAGATCGTGTTCCAAGCGGCGTCCGATCCGCGGATCGCGCGTCTGACCGCGATCGTCCGCTCCGAGAAGATCACCGATCGTAAGACCGGCGAAGTGCTTCGGGTGATCGACGCGGCCGAGCGCGGCCTGCTCCTGCTCCGTCGGCTTGGAATCGATGACGCTGCGGCTAAGAAGTTCGACTTCGTTCAGGGAGACATCGAAGAGCCGAGTTTTGGCCTCTCCACGCGCGATCACGATGCGCTCGCGAAGACGGTCACGCACGTCATCCATTGCGCGGCCTCCGTTTCCTTCGACGATCCGTATGAGGCGTCGTTCCGTTCGAATGTCCTTGGATCGATCAACGCGCTCGGCTTCTCGCTCTCGCTGCAGGCACGTCGTGGAGGACCGTTCGTCGAACACGTTGCCATCGAGACGTCGTACATCCACGGCCGCAAGCGCAA
>JBDTQB010000345.1:0-4911 GCA_039932395.1 Vicinamibacteria bacterium
GATCCGCGACCTGATCTCGGCGGCCGACCTCGTGAAATTCGGCGGTTCCACCGACGTGTCCAATGGAGATCGACAGCTTCAGTTGGTCCGTGACATCGTCGCCCGCGTCGACCGGCTTCGGCGCGCCGAAATCGAGTTGCAGACGCGCGAGCAGGAACGAAGGACGTCCGCATGACTCCCTTCTTCTCACTACAGTTCCAAGCACCGTGGCTGTTGCTGCTGCTTCCTCTCCCGCTGATGCTCGCCTATCTGTCGAGGCGTCTTGAGAAACTTCAGCCGACCCTCGCCCTTCCGCGCACGGGGATGGCAAAAAGCCTGCGCCCAACGGCAAGAGCTCGCTTTCGCTCGTTGCCCATGTGGATCGCATGCCTGGCCCTGACGCTTGTCGTGATCGCTCTGGCGAGACCGCAAAAAGGCCTGGGTCGAGATCGACTCACCACCGAAGGCGTCGACATCGTGGTCGCCCTGGACGTCTCCGGATCCATGGCCGCGCAGGACTTTCAGCCAGACAATCGCCTGGCCGTCGCGAAATCCGTCGTGGCGGACTTCATCAAACGCCGAAGCCGTGATCGGGTCGGACTGGTCGTGTTCGCGGGCCGTGCGATCACCCAATCGCCAGCGACCACAGATCAGGCGCTTCTGCTTCGCCAACTCGATGATGTGGCGCTTGACCGCCTTCCTGATGGAACCGCTATCGGCTCCGGACTGGCGACCGCGTTGTCTCGACTCAGCAAGTCCGAGTCGAAAACGAAGGTTGTCGTACTCGTCACCGACGGAGCCAACAACAGCGGCGAGATTGATCCGGAGACCGCGACCGACATCGCCAAGGCCATGCAGGTGAAGATCTATACGGTGGGAGTGGGCAAGGGCGGCATCGCCCCGATTCCCGTGCGCGCTCAGGATCCCTTCACCGGCCGCGTGGTAACACGCACCGTGAACATGGATGTTCCCATCGACGAGGAGCTCTTGAAGAAAATCGCCGAGAGAACCGGTGGCGCCTTCTTCTCGGCCACGGACGAATCCAGTTTCAGGGACATCTTCAGTCGCATCGATGCGCTGGAGACGAGTCGACTCAAAAGCACGTCCTTCCGTAGATTCCAGGAGCTCTTCCCGCCGTTCCTGAGCGGCGCTGCGGCGCTCTTCCTCATCGCGGCCTTTTTGTGGGCGCGCGGGCTTCGCGTGTTGCCGGTGTAAGCCATGACCATCGCTTCTCCACTCTGGCTGGTTGCCCTCCTTGCCATTCCGTTGCTGGTCTGGATCGGCCTGCGCATCCGTCGCTCAGATCAAGCGCGCATGGATGCGCTCGTGACGTCTTCAATGTTCGATCGAATCGGGCATCGATTTGATCGACGCGCGGAAGTCATGCGCGAGGCTTTCTTGATCGCGGGAGCCGCATTCCTTGTTCTCGCCCTGGCGCGACCTCAGTGGGGCATTGTGCGCGAGCGGGTCGAACGCACCGGCGCAGATGTCGCGATCGTGCTCGACACGTCACTCTCGATGTCCGTCGAAGACGTCTCGCCGAATCGATTTTTTCTCGCGAAGCAGTCTCTCGGAGCCCTCATGTCCAGGCTGGGCGGAGACCGGTTTTCTCTGGTGGCGTTTGAAGGAGAGGCCTATCCGCTCGTTCCCCTCACCCTGGATACGGACGCAGTGGCTTTGTTCCTCGAAACACTAGAGCCCGGTTTTGTCCCGACGCCTGGATCGAATCTTCTTTCCGGCATCGAGGCGGGAGTGGCGACTTTTGTTGATCCCACTCGCGTGAATCGAGTGATCGTGCTCGTCTCCGACGGTGAAGACCTGGACGAAGGCTTAGAGCCCGCGATCGCCGCCGCGAAGAAGGCTGGCATCATCATCCACGCCGTGGGCGTTGGATCCAGCCAGGGCGGACCGGTTCCGGATACAGATGCGAGTGGAGCTCGAAGCGGTTACAAGCTGGAGAATGGACAGCCCGTGATTTCCCGACTGAACAAGGACAACCTCATTCATCTCTCCCAATCCACGGGTGGAAAGTTCACCCAGCTCTCTCCGAATGACACATCGCTCGCGGCGATTGCTTCAGCCATCGAAGGCATGGAGAGCAAGCAAGCGGCAAGTGAGTTTTCCTTTAAGAAGAAGGAGCGATTCCAGGTTCCCCTTGGCCTTTCATTCCTGTGCTTCCTTGTCGCCCTGTTTGGCCCGGTCTTCTGGGAGCGTCTTCGTCAGAAGCGCCGCTTGGCCACGATGGCCGCAGTCCTCCTTGTTTTCAGCGCATCCGCGCGCGCAGACATCAAGGACGAAATTCTGGCTAGGCCTTCGCGCGAAACCAACAAGGGCTTGAAGGCGTATGCAAGCGGGGACGCGGCTCAGGCGCTGGCTGCGTTCGAAAAGGCCAGAGCGGCGCGTCCCGATTCGCCGGTGACGCGGTTCAACGAAGCGGTGGCTCAGGCGAAGGCGGGCAAGGGCCCAGAAGCCATAGAAACACTGACCGCGCTGAGTCGCGAGCAGAACGATCTCGGCTTTGAAAGCCACTACAACCTGGGCAATGCTCTGCTCGCCGCCAAACAGCTTCCCGCGGCGGTCGCCTCGTACCGCGACGCGCTTCGCTTGAAGCCAGACGATCTGCGCGCCCGCCGCAACCTGGAGATCGCCCTGCGCGAGCTCGAACAACAAAAGAAAAAGCAGGAGCAGGAGCAGAAGGACGACCAGAACAAGAAGGACGATAAGAAAGACGACAAGCAGAAGCAGGATCAGAAAGATAAGAAGGACCAGAAAGACTCTGAGCCCAAGGATGGCCAGAAAGAGCCTCCCAAGACCGAGCAGCAGAAGCAGGACGAACGTTTCCAGAAGGAAGCCGGCATGTCCAAGGATCGCGCGATGCAACTGCTGAAGGCGCTTGAGCAGAACGAGAAAGCGGAGCAGAAAAAGAAGCTCGACGCCGAACGAGCGAAGCGTCGCAAGGGCAAAGACTGGTGAGATCGATTCGCCCGTCCGCGACTTGGGCGCGCGCGTGCCTGCTTGGGTTCATGCTCTTGTTGCCATGTCTCGCGCGTGCCCAGACAGGTTCAGTGCGCACCGAAGTCGATGCCCGCAAGATCGGCGTCGATGACGCCTTAACCCTTTCCATCATCCTTGAAGGCGATGCCGCCAATCTTGATGTCTCGATTCCGCAACTCAAGAATTTGAAGGTCGTCGGCGCGCCTTCCACGTCGACCCAGATGTCGTTCGTCAATGGATCGGTGTCGCGGCAGAAGGTTTTCTCCCTTCCCCTGCGACCCGAGAAAGTTGGCCCGGCGGAGATTGGATCGGTGACCGCCGCAGGTCACCCGCCGACGGATCCCATCGCCATTGAAGTCGTGGCCGGCGCCATCCGTCCAGCACAACCGCCGCAGGATCCGTTTGGTCGGGATCCGTTCGGCGGCCGTGATCCGTTTGAGGAGATCTTCGGGCGCGCCCAGCGCCGCCAGCCCGTGAATCAAGGAAAGCTTCTCGTAGAGGCCGTTCTTTCGCGGAGCGAAGTGCACGTTGGAGAACCGATTCTGGTGACGTACTACGTCTACACCCAGATCTCTCTCTCAGGTGTCGAGTTCGCGGACGCACCGAAATACCCTGGATTTTGGGCGGAAGAGATCGAGCGGTCTCGGAATGAGTCGACGGGAGAAAACGTCCTGATTCAGGGCGAGGCTTTTTTGCGCTATCCCGTGCTCGAGCGTCTGCTCTTCCCCACGAAGCCCGGTCGGCTCGACATCCCGGAGGCTCGACTCCGCCTGATTCCGGCCGGAGGCAGTTTCGGAGTTTCGGCACCCATTGAACGCTCCACGAAGATTCTGCGCGTCAAGGTCGACGCTCTTCCCGAGGGTACTCCGGAAGGCAGTCCGGTTGGCACCTACGAAGTTCAGGCAACCGCAGATCGAACGAATATTTCTCTGGGTGACGCACTGACTTTCCGTTTCAAGGTTCGCGGTCGCGGAAATCTCAAGTGGATTGACGCGGCTCCGGCACTCGACCTTCCCGGGGTGCGTGTTTTTCCACCCAGGGTGACCTCCGACCTCAAGACCACCCGACAGGGAATCGAAGGAAGCAAGACGTGGGAGTTCGTCGTCGTGCCCGAGAAGATCGGTTCCTACGAGATTCCTTCGATTCCGTTCTCCTACTTCAGCCCCGAAACTCAGACGTTGCGCACCGAACATACCGCCCCGATTCCCGTGACGGTGTCTCCCGCCAACGAATCTGCCCCGGCGGACACAGGAAAAGGAGCGCCTCCCGGCGTGTCCCTTCGAGGCGACCTCGATGTTCCGCATAAGGCGCTGTCCGCCGTCGCGACGGGACTGGCCGGTCTCGCTCTCCTCGCCCAGATCTATTTGTGGCGTCGACGATCGGAGGGCGTTTCCGAATCTCACGTTAACAAAGCGGATGTCACCGGCGCGTTGCGAGAACTCAAAAGCCCGGATCTCCTGAGCGGAGCCAAGGAGCGATCCGCGGGGCGAATCGCGGCCGCCCTCGAACTGGCTTTTGGGCCGAGAAACACCTGGCCATCCAACGATCTGGGTGATCACCTCCGCGGCTTGAGCGATGACCTCGAGTTCCTCCGATTTGCGCCTCAACTCGGGAGCTACGACGCGAAGCTCAGAGAAGTTCGAGATCGCGCGATCGCTTTGATGGAGCGCGTGCGATGACCCGCCTCTCTTCGACGTGGCTCGCGTCAGCCCTTCTCTCGATTTCACTCTCAACGACTCTTCACGCCCAGACGGAAGACGCGACCACCGTCTTCCGTAAAGGGAACGATGCGGCCGCGCACAGTCGCTGGGACGACGCCATCAGCGAATACACGAGGCTGTCGCAGGCCAAGGTTCAGGCCCCATCCCTTTACTGGAACTGGTCCCAGGCGGCGCTCGGCGGGGGGCGAAAGGGCGAAGCGATGTGGGCGTTGCTGCG
>JBDTQB010000346.1:0-4902 GCA_039932395.1 Vicinamibacteria bacterium
TCACTGCGGGAAGCGACTGGCCGAGACCGAACGTGTGCCACACCACGGCCAGGCGATCAGCGTCGCGATACGGCAGCGGTCTCAGAAGCGCCCCGTTGATCACGCTGAAGACCGCCACGTTGAGGCCGATGCCGAGAGCCAGACTCAGCGCCGCCACGACGAGAAGAACGGGACGTCGTAGCAGAGAGCGAGCGGCGAAGCGCAAATCAGAAATCACGAAGTCACTCTAAGGGACCCGTGAACCCGTCGGACGGCGTGCTTGGCCTGCTCAGTTGGTCATGTTCTCTTGGCGGGCGGCCTCAGCGCTGACGAGCCGTCGGCACGATGACCGGCGGCGACAAGCCCATTCGCTTCGCACGTCGAGCAAACCGGCGGTCATCGAACGACGCCACGCTGGCGCAAGCTCGGTAGCTCGCGTGATGCAGAGCGTCCGCCATATCAATGCCGGCATCGCTCTGCGACAACGCGTGCTCGACCGCGTCGCGGTCTTCGATGGTGACGTGAGGGAGCGCCAGCAGATGCCGCAGCACCCTGACCACTTCGGCCGGCGCAAATCCGTAGTAGCCCCGCATGACCCACTCGAGTTCGAGGATGACGGTCTTGCACACCATCAGGGGCCGGCCGGATTCAATCAGGCGGCGCGCGGCTGCTCGTTGTCGTTCCGCCTCGACATCCTGTCTGTCCTCGACGTAGTAGCGAGCCAGGACGTTGGTGTCGAGACCGATCATCGCTTGAGCAGCACCGCCGGATCGAAGTCCGCGGGCACCGCGCCCCGGCGGCTTTTCAGCATGCCGAAACCGTTGTCCTGCGCCGCAGCCGGTGAACTCTTGACTCGTGCCTCTAAATGATCGCCGACCAGCGAAAACTCGATGCGAGTGCCTTGTCGAATGCCGAGCCGCTGCCGGACTTCCTTGGGGATCGTGACCTGCCCCTTGCTCGTGACCGATGTGACTTCCATGGTGTCTCCAGTATTACCCGGTAATGCTAGCACCGCGACTCGCATGGGCGCCTACCCAGTTGGTCATGCCCGCCCGTGGTTTCCTGCCGTCGACTCGGGCGTGAACCACCTCGGCGGCGGTGTGGCCATGCGCTGCCCAATGCATCTTGTTCTGAACGGTTGCGAAGAAGGACCGCGAGGCCTCAACACTCGGGTCGTAGTCGACGCTCGTCGCGTAGATCTCGAGGACCTTTCGCCAGAACTCCCTCTCCGATGACCGGATATCCCGGATGCGCGCAAGCAGCTCTTCGAAGTAGGCGCCACCGCCCCGTTGCTTCAGGCGGTCGTCGTCCATCGTGAAGCCCTTCACGATGTATTCTCGGAGGCGCTGAGTGGCCCATATGCGGAACTGCGTGCCTCGATTGGACTTGACCCGATAGCCGACCGAGATGATCACGTCCAGGTTGAAGTACTCGACCTGATAGGTCTTGTCGTCCGCAGCAGTTGTTGCACAACTTGCAACAACTGCCTCACGAGCCAGCTCCCCCTCAGCGAAAACGTTGCTGATGTGCCTGGAGATAACGGATTTGTCCCGTTGGAACAGGTCCGCCAGTTGCTTCAAAGAGAGCCACACGGTCTCGTCGTCCAGTCGAACCTGAAGTCGCGTGCGGCCGTCTTCGGTTTGGTAGAAGAGAAACTCGCCCCGCGATTCGGGCGTCGATTTCGCAATGCCGCTCATGCGACCAGACCGATTGGGCTGGACGAAAATCCGTGACGGGCGCCCAGCGTGCCAGTCCACTCGATTCTTGATTCACTACTCATAGAGCCGGCAACAGTTTGCTTCTCGGCCGTGGTCACTGATGGGCGGCCACAGAATACCGTGGCCGTCGGGTCTACTATTCGTGCGGCAATCGAGTCACGAAAACCAAGCCGATCAATCTGCCCTACCGGAGCCGTGAAACGACGCGAGTCCCTTTCGTCAGGGGCGGATCGCCGTAGGCGTTTTCGACGACCGCAGTGCCCGCAGTCACTCCGATCACGCGAAGATCCGTGGCTCCGTACTTGCCCGAGAACAGCGTCAGCAGCATTCCCGGCGCGAGGCCCTGGCGGCTACCCGCATCGATCTCGGCACGGTGATACGCAAGCTGGCGCGCGATTCGTGTTTCGAACGTTTCCGGCGGGAACTCCTTCTTCCATTCCTCGGGGACGTCCGGTCTTCCTGACACTGGGATTTTCCAGTCGCCGGAACGCAACAGATGAAGCCCTCGTTCGGTGCGCCTTGGCTCGTCGCCTTGGCTCGTCGCCTCGGACGACGTCACGAACGAAACCGTCGCGCGGAGAGCCATCAATAAGGTAGAGACGCTTGCCCCAGCGAACCGGGATGAACTCCTGCTTGAAATCCCTGTCGGCCTCGCCAACGAGGCGGGCAACTTCAGTACCCAGAGTCCACGCGAGGACGAGGCGTCCGGCTTCGATCCTCACCGTTCCGTCATAGACAAAGCGGTGCTCCTCATCGTGAAGCTCAGAGCGGAATGTCCCGTCCGAATTGATCGATAGCCGCCAGACACGGGCTCGGTCAATCGAGGGGAACAGCCCAACGTACTCTCCGGCGATCTGATCGAGGGTTTGGGCGCCGGACGCTGCCCCAGCCAAGACAAGGAACAACACCACCCACACCTTCATAGCGGAGACAGTCTAGAGCGATGGGATGGGCCGTGATCAGACGCTGCCCCCGGACTGATCCACGCCCGGTTTAGCGCGACTTTGTTCCGCCTAAGCGACCCTCTACTGGTTGTCTGGCGCTTTCCTTCACGACTTGCTTCCTCGATGGCTCGCCGCGTTGCTGAATAGCTGGGAGGTGGTCACAGCTTGTGACCACCTCGGCCTCAGGCACGAAATCCAATGCGTTTGCGCGGCGTCGGAGTTGGCTGAAGCAGCCTTCGGATCGCGTCGAACACTTCCTTCAAGGCACCGTCGTGGCTCATCACGCGCCGTCCAAGACTCGCGAGATGCTTGCTGATCTCGGCATTGAGCCTGGCGGCGTTCCGAAGGTGAACGAATGGATTTTGTGGCGAGGTGCACGGGAGCCAGGGCGTTTTGCGCGATCCCCTTCACCAGATACTCGTTCAAGCGCGCGGTGGCCCACTGGCGGAACTGCGTGCCGCGAGGGCTGCGAACACGGTAGCCCACCGCCAGAACCGCCTCCAGACGGTAGTGCTCCACCTCACGCGTGACCTCCCGGCGTCCTTCAATTCGAACTATACGGAATTTCCGGATAGTTGCTTCCCGGCTGAGTTCCCTCTCCTCAAACACGTTGCCGAGGTGTTCGTTGATTGTCCGCACGTCCTTCTGGAATAGCTCGGACATCAGGGCTTGGGTCAGGCACACGGTCTCGCCCTCAAAGCGGCACTCGATGCGGTGCGGCCGTCCTCGGTCTGATAGAGGAGCAACTCACCCGTCGGTGCGGTTCCCACCGCTCGTCTGATGGACCGCGATGCAGCGACGATTCGCGCGCGCGACGGGGCTCTCGCACCAGGCGTTCCGCGGGATCGAGCGTGCGCACGCCGCAACGCGCAGCTGGCGTCGACGGACGACTCGCAACTGTCGTTCATGCCCCCGCTCGAGCCGCGCAGCGCACAGTTCTGACGGTGTCGTTTTCGTTCAAGACCGCAGGCGCGCCTCGCGACTAGGGTCGCGGGCATGCGAAAGATCACCGCGCTCTCTTCATCTCACTCGACGGCGTCGTCGAGTCGCCCGACACGTTTGTCCGCAAGGACGTCTTCCCCGACCTCCTCGAGCTCATCCGCGAGACGATCGCGGAGCAGGACACGGTGCTCCTCGGCCGCGTGATGTACGAGGAGTGGGCGGAAGTCTGGCCGAGCTCGACCATGATGCCGTTCGCGCCATTCATCAACGGCGTGCGGAAGCTCGTCGCCAGCCGCACCCTGCCCGAGGTCGGCTGGGAGCATTGCGAACTGATCGAGGGCGAGCTGGCCGAAGCGCTCGCCACGCTCAAGGCGCAGAACGGCAAGGCGATCGGCGTCCACGGGAGCATCGGGCTCGTTCAATCGATGCTCGACCAGGGTCTGCTCGACGAGCTGCGGCTGATCGTGTTCCCCGCGATCGCGGGTCGAGGACGGCGGCTCTTCGAGCGGGACGGCGAGGTGATCCAGCTCGACCTGCAGTCGGCGAGGGCGACGCCGACAGGCCTGCAGTACGTGGTGTGGACGCCACGGCAATGAGGTCCGCTTACGCGCGAGGCTGCTCTGCGTTCAGGACAGTTGATCCGTCTGGTCGAGTTCGAGAATCCTTTATTTCAAATCCTCGGCAATCGCGGCAAACTGCTCCAGCGCCGCTTCCAAGTCCGCGACGATGTCCGCAGCAATGACTTCGGGCGCCGGGAGATTGGCGCTTTCTTCCAACGCCTCATCCTTCAACCAGAAGATGTCGAGGTTCACCTTGTCGCGCTTCGCCAGCTCTTCATAGGTGAAGCTCTTAAACCGCTCGCTCTCTTTCCGACTGGTCCGGTCCTTCGTGTTGTAGCAGGCGATGAACTCGTCGAGGTCGCTGCGCTTGAGCGTCCGCTCCTTCAGCGTGAAGTGCTGGTTGGTCCGCAGATCGTAGATCCACAGCTTCTTCGTCCACGGCGCTTCCTGGGCGGGCTTGCGATCGAAGAAGAGCACATTCGCCTTCACACCCTGTGCGTAGAAGATGCCGGTGGGCAGACGCAGCAGAGTGTGGACGTCGGCCTGCTTGAGTAGTTCGCGGCGGATGGTCTCGCCCGCACCGCCTTCGAAGAGGACGTTGTCCGGCAACACCACCGCCGCGCGACCGTGCTGCTTGAGGATGGTGAAGATGTGCTGAAGGAAGTTGAGCTGCTTGTTGCTGGTGCTCGCCCAGAAATCATCGCGATTGATGATGAGCGATTCCTTCGACGATTCGCCCGCCTCGTTGACGATGGTGAC
>JBDTQB010000347.1:0-4897 GCA_039932395.1 Vicinamibacteria bacterium
TGCGCAGCATGAGTTCGGGCCGAACCTGCAGGTCGTACTTCGCCTGATCCCCGCCAACCCGATTCATCTGTGACGGCGTTGCCGGCACCAGTAGCTCGAACATGAACTTCCGGTCCGTCGCCCGGCAGGCGTTGGACAGTCGCACCAGTCGCGCCGTCTGCCGTTGATTGAGGGCTCGGTCCTCGCTCTCAGGGTTGTAGCGCACCAGAACCTTCGCGAACGTCGGATCGAAGGTGGCGAGGTGCTCCGCGAATTTAGGACCATACTCGAACTCGAATTCGTCCGACCCGCTTTCCTCCGTGGAGAGCGCGGTGATGTACCCCTTCGCTTTCGCGTCCCGAAGGATTCCAGCGCCGAACTCCTCGTCGACAAGGATGCCACCGCTGGAGGCCTTCAAGTCGGGACCCAGTGCTCGCTGGAATCCCTCGTAGATCACCTGCTTGCTGTCGACCACGGCGGCTCGCTGATCTGCCGTCAGGGGCGGCGTGAAGCCGAACATGCCGGTCAGGTAGGAGTGCCGATGGTCGAACGGCAGGAGATACAGCGGCTTGCTAGACACCGCGTTCCTCTGCCCACGCGATGGCGCTCTCTAGCGCGTCATACGGGAACGATTTCACCTCGGCCTTCACGAAATGTTCAGCAAGGCGCGGCGCCAGACTGGCCAACTTGCCCTCGGCGGCCAGGGCGACCCTTGCGACCTTCCGATGATGGTTTCGGATGAAGCGTATGTGCCTGAAAAGGCTGCCAAGGTTTTCCCAGCCTGGAAACTCGCGCGCGTGGATGACGATTCCACGCAGGTCCCCATGGGCCGCGATCCAGGTGTCTGCAGTGAGAGCAAGGGAATCAAAGTCCTGGGCGCGCAGTGGGCCGGCGACCTCGACGACGATCACGCCGGATTCCGGAAGAAGCCGATGCGAGGTGGCCGCACCTTCATCAGGCAGTGCGGCCAGCCACTCGATGGCTCGTTCGCGCTCATCGTTGCCGAATACTCCGACGGGGCAAGGCAGGATGAACCCCACCAGCCTCGCAGAGTCACGAATCCAGGCAACGTCACTCACGATGGCGCAGCCGTCGAAAAGTCGCAGAAAACGGAGGCCAAGCTTCGCGTCTTCCCATGCCGCACCGGGAGTGAATCCGTCGAATTGCGCTCCCAGCTGATAGAGGAAGCGAATGTGCCGACCGTTGCCGCGCGCGGCGTCCATCATGGGCTCGAACACCTTCTCGTAGTCGTCCCGGGTGACCTGACCGACGGCCTTCACACCCTCAATCCCGGCGGGAAGATCCTTTAGTATTTCAAGCATTAGCGATGCCCGTCCAGCCGTCCGAGCGTGCTTTCGAGAGATCTTTTCAACTTATCGGTGGCGCCTGCGACCGCCTGCTCCAGGGTGGCCGCATGGCAAGTCACCGCGGTGGGCTGACGTCCCTCGAGACGGGCTTCCATCAAGCAGCGTTTGTCGTTCTGTCCGTGCTTTTCGCCGTCCTCGTCACTCAGGTGGATCTCAATCCGAGTGATGCGTTTGCTGAAGCGGTGAAGAGAGGCCGTGACCGAAGCTTCAACCTGAGCCACCAGCGCTTCTCGCCCTTCAACATGGTTGTCGGTGTTGACTTGGATATGCATGAGGTTTGTTCTCCCTTTTGAGGTTTCGTCAGAATGCGCGCCGCCGCATCGAACGTCAGCTCCCCTTGACCATTCTGGCGTCACCGAGAGCAACGCGCAGCTGCGTCATGGCGCCTTGCACCAGGCTCAGTGCGGATGGATCGTTCTGGGTGAGAGCGACGGTCAGGGTGTCCCGACCCGACCCGATGCGTTCGAGGGCAGCCTTCCCCTGGCTCTGATCGGGTTGGTTCGCTTCCGCCCGCACCGCGTCAAAGAAGACCGAGGCCCGGGCCTGAGCGTCACCGAAGTTTCTCGCCTCTACTGCGGCCAGAAGGTCGATCAATTTGGATTGAAGACCATAGAGCCGATTGCGTGCTTCGGCTCTATCCAGACTGGCGCGCGTCAGCTCCAACGTCTTCTCGGACGCGGTGAGCGCCTGTCTCTCGGGCCAGTACCCGGCCAGATAGGCCGAGCCGAGGAGCACAAGGACAAGAAGCCCGACGCGGAGTTTCATGATCGTCGTCATCAGGCGGCCTCGATGCGACTCGATCGCGCGGCGTCAGTCCTGCGGAGGATGCTCCGGGCTTTGCCGACCTCATCTGCGGAGCCGAGCCCGACGGCCGTATTCTGTTCTGCCATTTGCTTCTCCTGGTGGCTGGCTGCTGATCAACGCCTCGCGCGGCCTTGATCGGCTGTCGTCGCGTCACCATCGGCGTAGTCGGCCGCAAGTGACAACCATGGACTGAGCAAGAGCTGGACCACGCGGGGGGATTTTTGCCTCAACAGGGTCGGAAGAGCCCGGGGCCTTCTCTACAAAGGCATTCCGGTGACGTTTTGCTCCGGCGTCGTCCATCACCGGCACAGATCGGGAGCCACGCCCGGCCTCCCTGATCGGGCAAGTGTAGAAATCAGACCCCGCTCGCCGCCGCCTCCTGGTGGCCGGCCAGTCCGGCGACGAAGTGAGCGACGTGACCCGAAGATCGGGGACGCCTTTCGAAGTTAGCGTGGGTCTGGACGCGTTTGTCTTCTAAGGTCATCCCGTGAGAGTGGCTGTCATCGGCGCCGGCATTGCGGGCTTGACCTGCGCGTGGGAGCTTCACAAGGCGGGAGTCGACGTCGAGGTCTTCGAGCGCGAAGCGAGTGTCGGTGGTCGCATGAACACGCGCACCAAAGATGGCCTGGCCTTTGACGTGGGTGCCAACTTTCTAATCCGCGCCTACGTTGGCGTGAACGCTCTGGCGGAGGAGCTGGGAATCGCGCGACGGCAAGCGAGTCCCGTGCCCCACATCGTCTACCGGGCGGGGCGCGCGTACTCGATGAACTTCAAGTCGATTCGAAGCATCTTCCGCATGGGCGCATTGGATTTGCGCAGCCGCTTCCGGTTCCTGGCGTTTGTGCTGAAGATTCGAAGTGCTCACAAGGGCCTCGACTTCTTCGACCTTGGCCTTGCCCCAAACGAGTTGAACCAGGAGGATGCCTACACGTTTGCCCGGCGCGAGGTGGGCCCGGAATTCGCCGACTACATCCTGGATTCGTTCAATACCTGCATGATGTTCTCTCGCTCAACGGAGACCAGCCTCGCCGCTTTCCTGTCCCTCTTCAGCATGATGGCCGATCCCGCCTACGACTTCAGCGTTCTGTACGCGGACGGCGATATGCGAGCGATCCCCGAAGCTCTCGCCTCCCGGCTGATCGTTCACCGCGGCTGTCCGGTCGAAGCTCTGACTGCTGAGGAAGGCGGGTGGCGGCTCGACACCGCAAACTCCCGTGCCCACTTCGACCAGGTGGTGCTCGCCGTGACACCCGTGGCCGGGCTCGGGATGCTCAGGAGCTCACCCGGGCCGCACCGCGATCTGCTCACGCAAACCCGCTGTGCGGCCACCATCAACGTCTCCTTTCGTATTCCCAAGGAAACGCTGGGACCCACCCATTGCTTCTACGTCCCGTACGTAGAGAACCGGGTCATCTCCGAGTTCACGAACGAGTCGCTGAAGGGCGACCACACCACGCACGACGGCACGTCCCTGGTGAACGTCGGCCTGCATGAGGAAGCCGCATTGAAACTCATGGGCGAGAACGACGAGAAGATCTTCGAGACGGTGAGGAACGAACTGCTCATCCTGAATTCCGATCTGCGCGCCGTGGCCGACCGAGTGCAACCCTACGATCTGCAGCGCTGGCCCGAGGCCATCCCCAAATACGACTGCGGCCATATCGATCGAGTGAAAGCCTTCCTGCGCCACGGACAGGGCCAGCAGGGACTGTACCTGTGCGGCGACTACATGAACGCGCCCTGGATCGAAGGAGCAAGCCGCAGCGGACAGAAGGCGGCGCGGCAAATCCTTCGAGGTCTCACTCAGCAACCGAACATCTGACGACCTGCCATACTGCCCGGATGGCTGAATATGGAAGACAAGATCCGCTCGATCCTCTTCGGGAAGCGGTTGCGGAAATGGGGAGGCGGGCGCGAGACGCGGGCAGGGGCGTAGGCCCCAGGGTCACGATCCCTCGAAACTACTTGATCGCGACGGTGGTGATTCTTTTCCTCTTCACTGGTTTCTATCAGGTGGCGGCCGACGAGGTGGCCGTCGTGCAACGATTCGGAAGGTACGTTCGAACCGCAGGCCCCGGCCCCAATTTTCGGCTGCCCTTCGGCGTTGAAACGATCACCCGAGTCCCGGACAAGCGACAACTCAAGATGGAGTTTGGTTTTGAGACGGTGAAGGCTGACACTCGTTCGGAGTTTCGTGCCACCGACGAATCGAAGAAGGAAGCTCTCATGTTGACGGGTGATCTCAACGTCGCGGTCGTGGAGTGGATCGTCCAGTATCGGATCAAGGATCCGTACAAGTACCTCTTCCACTTGCGCAATGTGGCCGGAACGTTCCGGGACATGACGGAATCCACCATGCGCGATGTCGTGGGAGACCACAGTGTCGATGAGGTGCTCACCGTGGGCCGCGAGGCGATCGCCCTCCAGGCCCGGGAAGAACTGCAAAAGCTCTGCGATCAATACGGCAACGGCATAGAGGTGCAGCAACTCGTTCTGCAGGACGTCAATCCTCCTGACGAGGTCAAGCCAGCCTTCAACCTCGTGAATCAAGCGATTCAGGAGAAGGAACGAGCCATCAACGAGGCTCTTGCCGACTACAACAGCGCGGTCCCGCAAGCCAAGGGTGAAGCCGAGCAGCAGGTGCGGGCGGCCGAGGGTTACTCGCTCGAGCGCGTGAATGTGGCGGAGGGCGACGCGAAGAGATTCGAGGCGGTCTACGAGGAATATCGGAAGGCGCCCCAGGTCAC
>JBDTQB010000348.1:0-4880 GCA_039932395.1 Vicinamibacteria bacterium
GCGTGTTGGCGGTCTGCTTGGAAGTCGGCGTCGAGTAAGCCCAGCCGTTGTTCTCGACGATGAGCACAAGCGGAGCCCTCTGAACGCACGCGAGATTCAAGCCTTCATGAAAGGCGCCGGTGGATGTGCCGCCGTCGCCGATCCACGTGAGCGCCACGGTGCGCCGGCCGTTCATGCGCTCGGCCATCACCGCGCCGGTCAGGATCGGGATCATGTCGCCGAGCATGGAGATCACGGAAGGCATCGAGCCTTCGGGCGAGAGCCAGCCGAAGTGGACGTTGAGGTCTCGGCCGCGCGACGGAGAGTCGGCCTTCGCCATGTACTGGCAGAAGATGTCGTGGGGCGAACCACCGCGGACCAGGATCGCGCCGAGGTTGCGGATCAGCGGGGTGAAGATGTCGCCGCGTTCGAGCGCGTACGAGCTGCCGATCGAGCACGCTTCTTGTCCGAGGCTTCGATAAAGGCCGCCTACGACCTTCCCCTGCCTATAGAGGTTGGAGAGCTTCTCTTCCAGGCCGCGATTGAGCTTGAGGAAATAGAACAGCTCGAACAGCTGATCTCGGCTGAGGCGGTCGGCTGCGGGTTTGTCCGAGGTCACGGGTTGGTGATTCTATGTCTCACGGATTCTGCGGCGGGCCTTCCAGCACTTCGATCGACACCGCCGCTTTCTCGAGGTTTTCGAGGACCTTGTCTTTCCAGACCTCGCCCAGAACCGGCGCGCCGGTTTGAGGCGAAACCCCGACGGCGCGGTTTCGACCCGTTTGCTTGGCCCGATAAAGCGACAGGTCGGCCAGCTCGATGACGGCATCCAGCGGCACCGCCGTCGGATCCTTGCCGTAAAACGGGAAGGTCGAGAAGCCGACCGAGCAGGTCTTCGTGATGCTCATGCCGGACTGGAGCGCATAGGGCTCCTTGCCGAGCATGCGCACGATACGGTTGGCGATCTCGTTGCGCGGGAGGTCGGGCGCGCCGCGCGCCACGATCAGGAACTCTTCTCCGCCCCATCTGAAGATGATGTCGGACGTGCGCATCGCGATCTTGAGTCGCGACGCGACCTGTTTCAGGATCTCGTCACCGGCGCCGTGGCCGTAGACGTCATTGACCTGTTTGAAATGATCCAGGTCGACCAGGAACATATGGAGTGCTGCCGAACCCGGCCGACAAGCGAGCGACACTTCACCGTCGATCACCTCGGCGAAGTAGCGGCGATTGCGCAGACCGGTCAAAGGATCCGTGAACGAGGCTTCGCGAAGTTGCCGGGTTTTGAGCTCGACGATTTCTTCCAGCTCACGCTGCCGTCTCTGAAGTGACCGCGTTCGCAGAGTCAGCGCGGCATAGAAAAGCGCGCCCAGGAGAAATACCCCCAGGATCATGGCCCAGGGCTTCCGATACCAGGGGGCCAGAACCACGAACGAGACCGCGCCCTCCTTCCCCACCCGGCCGTAGACATCCCGAGTCTCCACACGGAAACGGTAGGAACCGGGGCCAAGGTTCGTGTAGTCCTTGCGAGTCTCAGCACTCCACGGAGACCAATCCGCATCCTGGCCGTCCAGGCGAACGCGAAAACGATTCCTCGAGGGATCGTCGAGGCTGGAAGACGCCACTTCAAATCGCACCGGGGCAAGATAGGGAAGAGGCATGTCGATGGACGGGCTCGACCCGCCCGAAAAAACGTCGGTCTGATTTGAACGGCCGCGGCGGACGCTGGCCGCGATCATTCGCGCATCCAATGCGTCCAGCGAAGGGTTGTATCGGAACGCTCCGTCATCGGTGCCGATCCAGACTTCGGTCGCGGAGACCTCCAGGAAGTCGAGGATGCGGCTTCCCGCAGGAACTCGAAGGAGGGCTGTGTTCTGCACGGTCAGACCATTGCCTTCCTTGATGAGGTGCAGGGGTCGCTTCGAGGACGCGATCCAGTAGCCGCCATTTCTCGAATCGGCGATGCGGAAGGCGCCTTGGCCGGTTCCCAGCGCCTGTGTGATGAATGGATCGGGAACGAGACGGCCGAGGGTCGGCCGGAGGACCGCCTTCGACGTTCCGATTTGCAGTCCGTCGCGCAGGGAGACGACTTCCGCGAACCCCGAGAGCCCATCGGCCTCGTCGAATATTTTCGGGGCGGTGAGTTGGATCCCGGGATTTCGTCGGATCGGAAGGCCGGAAACCACCTCGCCCGTCACCAGACCGATCCAAAGACGGACATCGCGGTCCTCGCCAATGCTCGTAGCTTCCACATCGGTCAGCGTGGTTGGCGTGGTCGTGGTCGAGGCAGGGTTCGTGCGCGCGGGCGCGTCCATCATCACGGGAAGTGCGTTGCCCCAGCCGGAACCATTCCATTCGAGTCCCACCGCGCCGGACTGCGTCGCCGCCCATACGATGCCCGCGTCTTTGGACTTCGAAAGCGCGCGCGCAAGGCCTGCGCGCACCAGCCGCACGTCTTTGCCTTTGATCTCGTAAATACCGTCGGCGGTGGCGGCCAGCAAGGTTTGGGCTGAGAGCAGAGAGAAAGACTGCTTCCGAAGGGACGGAACCGGTTCGAACGCCTGGCCGTGACAGGTCAGGCGGAACACGCCTTGTGAGGTGGCCGCGTAGATCATGCCTTCATGCTGGACGATCGACTCCACCAGGCCTGGCAGGCCTTCGCGCGGGCCGAAGTTTTCGACGGAACTTGGAATGAGGATCTGTGCGACCCCTCCGCTCGTGCCGGCCCAAAGCGAACCATTTGCCGCCTCAAGCGAGAGCACCGCATTGTCGGGAAGGCCGCTGTCGCGGTCCAGGTGAAGGCGGAGCGACCCGTCACCTCCAAGCACGAACAGTCCGCCGTGTAGCGTTCCGACCGCGACCTCTCGATCGGCGAGGGTTCGCACGCTCAGGATCTCAGAGGAGGTCAGCGAAGGAAGGGCAGCACCCAGTCGATCGACCTGGCCCCGTTCGACGTCCATTTGAAACAGGCCCTGATCCTGAGTCCCAATCAGGACCTTGAGGTCAGGTCCGGCGGTGATCACGGTGACGCGCGCGCCGCGGAAGATCTCGCCGCCCGGGACCGCCGTTGGCCCGCTTGGACCAAAGGCAACGAGGCCGACCGAGGAGTCGAGCGCATAAAGCACATCGTTGACCAAACCCGCGGCGACGAACCGTCCAGACGGTGAAAACGCCCTGACCTCCTGGCTATTGACGACCATGAGCCGCTCCAGCGAGCGGAAGTAGGTGATGCCTTTGGAAGACACCAGGGTCTGCCAGACATCAGAGAACGCACGATCGGCCGGCGCGAGTCTGGACTCGAGCGGGCGATACAGGAGTTCGCCGGTGGGGTCCTCAACGACCTCGCCGAATGTGCGCGAGCCGCCGGCGAACATCCGTCCGTCCGGACCGACGGCCACTGACAAAGCGACGGAAGACCGCCCGATTCCAAGCAGGCGCCAGCCGACACCATCGTAGGTCAGAACGCCATTGTTGTTCGCCATCAGCATGAAGCCGCGCGGATGCGCCGCGACCCCGAAGATCTGGGGGCCGACGGTGGCGTTGGCGGAGTCTTCCATGGCGCGCGGACGGATGACGTTGACGAACGGGGCGCCCCCGCAGGTCTCTTCAGCCTGAAGCGCGGCAGGCGGAGTCAGGCAGGTGAGGGCGCTGGCCCAGAGAAGGGCTGGAAAGAAATGGAGGCGCATGAAAAATCGGAACAACGACTGGATTCGAAGAGTCTAGCGGCACACCATGAAACTGCCCCGGCTGAACCTTGCGAGAATGGAGCGTGATCGAAACCGTGTTTCTCGATGCGGGCGGGGTGCTCGTCCATCCGAACTTCGACCGGGTGGCCGATGTTCTCCTCGCCCATGGCGTCGCGACAACCGGCCAGGCCCTTCGCGACGCGGAGCCGCTGGCCAAGCGAGACCTGGAGGATCCGGCGTTTATCAAGAGTTCCGATGACGACAGCCGCGGCCTTGCCTATTTCGCGGCCGTTCTTCGTCGCGCGGGCATTGTTCTCGACGACCGCGTGAAGGCCGCGTTGACCGTGCTCCGCACCTACCACTCGATTCACAATCTCTGGGAGGTCGTGCCGGAGGACGTGGTTCCGTTCCTGCGGAAGCTGCGCGCTTGCGGTTACAAGCTCGTCGTCGTCTCCAACGCGAATGGCACACTTCACACCCACTTCGACCGCTTGGACCTCACCCGCTACTTTGACGCCGTCTTCGATTCCTTCGTCGAAAAAGTAGAGAAGCCCGATCCGCGCTTTTTTGAGATCGCCCTGGAACGGAGCGGCTCGCGTAAAGAGACCACGGTGCACGTGGGTGACTTTTATGAGATCGATGTGGTGGGCGCGCGTCGCGCGGGGCTCCAAGCCATCCTTCTCGATCCGACCGATTTGCACACCGATCGCGATTGCGTCCGGGTTCGGTCGCTTACAGCACTCGCGACTCTTCTCGGCGCCTAAGACTTTGTTCGAGCGCCTGTGCGGGGCACTCCAAAGCTAAGTCCAAGAAGGATCATCGATACCGCGGCGCTGATGTAGCCCATCATCGAATATCCGAGTTGCGAGAACACGACGCCGGAGAGCGCGCTCCCCGTCCCAGCCAGACTGGTGAGAACGAAATCGTTGATGCTCTGGATTCGCGCGCGTTCCGCATGGGACAGGCAGTCCGACAGCAGCGTCGAACCGCCGACGTAGCAAAAGTTCCAGCCGAGGCCAAGCAGAAAGAGGGCGAACGCCAGGGGCGCGACATCGGTTGAGAGAGTGGCCGTGACACTCGCGGTCATGAGAATGACCGCGCCCAGTCCGATGAGTGGTCCGCGGCCCCAATGATCGGCCAGACGGCCCGACACGATGGAGAACGCGTACATGCCGAAGACGTGGGATGACATGACGGCGGCGATGCTCGACAGCG
>JBDTQB010000349.1:0-4869 GCA_039932395.1 Vicinamibacteria bacterium
TGATAGCAGGTGGCGTCCTCATGCGCGGCTACATAGTCGTCCCAGGCTCCCTCGGCCCTGCCCAGCACACCGGGGCAGATCGGGCTCATCGAAGCGGGAGCCGTGTTCGCTCTCGTGGGCCTCGGGGTCGGTCCCAATCGTTCGCTCGCGTTCGCGCTTCTCTACCACGCGGCCCATCTTCTTCCTCTGACCCTTCTGGGTCTGCCGCCGCTTTTACGGCTGCGGTGGCGGGATCGGACCGCGGCCCTTCTCTGATGTTCGGCTGGCCGCGCTACGCCTTCTTCTCTTTCGCCTTGAGCTGCATCGCGATCCACACCGTGCGGTGGATGGCCGTGATCAGCGTGGTCACCGCGATCGTTCCAAGCATCCAGAGAATCACGGTGTAGCGCGGCCAGCCAAACATCAGCGAGAGGCCGCGGTCCGACAGACAGGCGAGGAAACTGAGAACCATCCGCTCGCCGCGCTGCATCAAGCCGCCCGTGCACAAAACGCCCAATGCTTCGCCGCGCGCCCGGGTGTAGCTGACAACGAGCGAGCCCGCCATGGCGGCCGCGGCGAGGAACGGTCCCCAGGGATGGTCGCCCAGAAGAACAAGGAAGCCGAGACACGCGGCGATCTCGACGTAGCGATCGAACGTGCTGTCGATGAAATCGCCAAAGTCCGACGCCACTCCGGTGAGCCGTGCGATCCTTCCGTCGAGGATGTCCGCGACGCCGCACAACGCGATGGCCCAGCCTCCCGCTTCGAGCCACCCCCAGGCGATGAAGAAACCCGACAGCGCTCCCAGGAGCAAACCGACGTAGTTGTAGAAGTCGGGTGTGAGTCCAAGACGGATCGAGAGCCTCGTCACCGGATCGACCGCCCACATGAACCAGTGGAGCAGGAAGTCACCAGCGCCGAGGAAGAGCTGACCGCTTTTCTTCTTCTGATCGGCGTCCTGCTTGGGACCGCGGATCGCGTAGACGATCATGGAAAGGAAGAGGAAGCCCAGGACGACGGGAAAGATCAGCAGAGATCGGTTGTCGCTGTTCATAGGGTAGTTGCGGCCTCGGTCCGGCGTTCGTGGTCTCCCAGGATGGCCAGGGTTGCGCCTGTTTTGGACGACTCGTAGGCTCGCTCGGTGACGCGAGCCACGTAGAGAGCTTCGTTCATCGACGCGGGACTGAGATCCTTGTCGCGGATGCGGTTGATGAAGCCCGCGAACATCGGCGCGAACCATTCGGAGTGGGAAGAGTTTCTGCTCATGCCGCCGAGGGGAATCTCGCGATTCGTCCTTGCGATGAGCTGGATCTTCTCCTCGTCACCCACCAGTTCCCCGTGTTCGCCCACGAAGCGGAAAGCGATCTCGCGGCGCTTGGCTGCCCAGGTGAGACTGAGCTCCGCGAGAGCATGGCCATGATCGAGAGTCAGGAGAGCGGTGTCTTCGACGCCGTAGGTGTGATGGAGCAACGTCCGCACCGTGGCGTTGACCCGCACCGGCTCGCCCATGACCGACCGGAGTTGATAGAGGATGTGCGCGCCGTGATCGACCAGGATGCCACCACCCGCGAGGTCGCGCCGGGTGCGCCAGGCGGGAGCCCAATGCGCGTTCCCCTCGTTCGCGGCCATGCGACGGACGGTGTACTCCGCGAAATGAATCATGCCCAGCTGCGGAGCGAGATCGCGCACCGTCTGCCATGGGGGAGAGAAGTTGTACTGATGGCAGGCCTGAAACACCACGTTGGCGGCACGAACGGTGGCGGCGATCGACAGGGCCTCGGCCAGGGTGGGCGCGAGCGGCTTCTCGCAGATGATGTGCGCGCCCGAAGCCGCCGCTCTCTCGATCAGTTCGCGGTGAGTGAAGGGCGGTGTGCAGATGTCCACAAAATCAGGATGCTCGGCCTCGAGTGCCGCGTCCGCCGACTCGTAGATGCGCGCGTCCTTGAACACCGAACGCGCGGCCTCCCGATTTTCGGCCGACAGATCCGCTATGGCCACGATGTCGACGTCGCCACTGAGGGCGCCCGCCCACTGTGGCGCATGTCCGCGCAGGGCGATGTTGCCGGCACCCAGAAGGACGCCGCGCAGCTTCACCGCCAGTTGCCGTCGCGCGCGATGAGCGCGAAGACTTCGTCGAGGATGGCGATCGACGTGTCCGCGGTCGCGCGATCGATGGAGAGTGCCGGATTCACGCGGAAGTGCGGGTTGTAGACCATGCTGATGAGTCCGCGTTTCATGCCTTCATGGAACATCCGCGTGCACACGGCCTTGTCGAGAGATTCCTTCGTGACGCGGTCCTTCACCAGTTCGATGCCGATGAGCAGGCCCTTGCCCCGCACCTCGCCGATGAACTCATATTTGTTCTGCAGGGCCTTGAAGCGCTCGAGCATGAAGTCGCCCACCACCGCGGCGTTTTCCACCAGGCCGTCGTTTTCGATGACGGTGGACGCGGCCAGAACGGCCGCGCTGGCCAGAGGATTCGCGCCGTAGCTCGAACTCGAACCCGACGGATTGCCCCACGGTGTTGCGTTGGTGATGGCGGCGGTGGACGCAAGGCCCGCGACCGGGAAGCCAGCACCCAGGCCCTTGCCCAGCGTCATGATGTCGGGCTTCACACCGAAGTGTTCGACCGCGAACCACTTCCCGGTGCGTCCGAAGCCGGTGATCATCTCGTCGGCCAACAGCAGAGCGTTGTTCTCGGTCGCGATCTCACGAATGATGGGCATGAACTCCGGCGGCGGCACGATGTTGCCCGCGGTGCCTTGAATCGGCTCCATCAGAATTGCGGCGAGTTCGCCGGTGGTCGAGTTCTTGATCACCTTGCGGGTGAACGACGCGCATTCGATGCCGCACGACGGATACTTCAGCCCAAGCGGGCAGCGATAGCAGTCGGCGTAAGGCGCGTGATAGGTGCCCGGCATGTTGGGCCCGAGATGGTTCTTGGTGCCGTCGCCGATGAGGGACATGGTCCCGGCGGTCTTGCCGTGGAAGCCGCCCCAGAAGGAGAGGAACTCATACTTCTTGGTCGCCGACTTGGCGAGACGCAGGGCCGCTTCCACCGCCTCGGAACCGCCGGAATAGAACTGAAGCTTGTTCAGGCCCTCGGGGAGATGCGACGCGACCTTCTCCAGCGCATCCACACGACGCGGCGAGGTGAAGGAGCCGATCATCGCGTGATCGATCTGATCCTTGAGGATGCGCGTGTACTCGGGATGGGAGTAGCCGAGCGCGTTCACGCAGATGCCGGCGGCGAGGTCGAGAAACCGGTTGCCGTCGACGTCCTCGATGATCGAGCCTTCGGCGCGTTCCACTGCGATGCCCGACAGAGTGGAGATGGATTGAACCCCGGGCGCCAGATGGGCGGCCTCGCGCACGGTCAGCGCACGACTCTTCGGACCGGGAAGTTCCGTCTGCACGCGCGGGATATTCGGAGGCTGAATACGACGCGCCGTGTGGCCTTCGTGCATGACAGCGGTCTCGGGGTGGGGCATCTTTGCGTCGTGCAGTCTAGCGTCGCCTTGGCCTGCATGTGTGTGGGACTGAGGGCTTTCCATGCGGTCGTGTCCTTGCAAGGATGCGGCCACGGATCGGAGCCCAAACGTGTGGGGGGATACGGGCGTCCGGCGGTCGGGTTAGCATCGCGCTCCATGGTTCGGTTCCATCGCACTTGTGAGTCGTGCGGCTTTGAAAACGCGGAAGTGGATCGAGACTGCCCGCTGTGCGGGGCCTCGATCGCGGCGACCCTCACGGGCAGTGAAGCTCCGACCCTGCGTCTCCCTGAGCCCGCGACTCACTCCGCGGCCACGGCCACCGATTCTGAGAGTCTCGTCTACGCGGACCGCTATCACGTCACGAGTCTCCTTGGGAAAGGCGGCATGGGCGATGTTTCGTGTCCATGATTCGGTCAGCGGTCGTGACCTGGCGCTGAAGGTTCTGAGCCGGGAAGCGTCCACGAACTCCGCGAGCCTTGATCGTTTCCGTCGCGAGATTGCCGTGCTCACCCGCTTGAAGCATCACGCGATTCTGAGCATCCTCGACCATGGAGTTCAGGGACGAAATCTGTTTTTTGTTACCGAAATCGTGGATGGGCAGGACCTGCGCCTCACTTTGAAGGCGCGCGGCCCGTTTCCCGTGAAGGACGTCATGGCGCTTGGCGCGACGGTCGCGGATGCCCTGGCGGCCGCTCACGCGGAGGGGGTTGTTCACCGCGACGTGAAGCCCGCGAACATCATGGTGGGCACCGATCAGTCGATTCGCCTGGTTGACTTCGGACTGGCGCGTCCCGAAGGCCTCGACGTGGAGAGGGTGACCCAGACGGGCGAGTTTGTCGGGACGCCTGCGTACATGTCGCCCGAGCAATTCAACGCAAACGCGGTCGATGCGCGAAGTGATCTCTATTCCCTCGGGATCGTGCTGTTCGAACTGCTGACCGGGCACCCACCCTTCACGGCGTCTTCCGTCATGGGAATGGCTCTGAAGCATCTTCGCGAAGCACCTCCGCCGCCCAGTCTGTCGCGTCCCGATCTGCCGCCGTGGGTCGACCGGCTCGTTCTTCGCTGCCTCGAAAAGGAGCCTTCTCGGCGATTCGCTTCTGCGGTAGGGCTTGCTGAGGAACTCCGGGTGACCCACACCGACTCGGTCGTTCGTCCACGCAGACTTCCTTCAGGCGACAGCGTGGTGGTCGCTGAAAGTCCGAGTGCTGAGTGGGCCATGGTTCTGGCGGCGACCACGGAGAAGGAGGGATGGAGCACTTCGATGGCGCTCCGCTTCGAAGATCGACTCTTCAGACTGGTCCGGGTTGATCGACCCATCTCACCCAAGGGCCGCTGGACCTACCGATTCGCGTATTGGCCGCAAGGCGAACTGATCCGGCGTCTTGTCGACTACGAC
>JBDTQB010000350.1:0-4856 GCA_039932395.1 Vicinamibacteria bacterium
TTCTCGGGCGAGAAGATTCCGATCTGGGTCGGCAACTTCGTCCTGATGGGCTACGGCACCGGCGCGATCATGGCGGTTCCGGCGCACGACGAGCGGGACTTCGAGTTCGCGCGCAAATACGGCCTGCGCGTTCATCCCGTGATTCAGCCGGCCGAAGGTCCACTTGACGGCGCGACCATGAAGGAGGCCTACACCGGCTCTGGTTTGGTCACCGGCAGCGCGGAGTTCAACGGGCTATCTTCGGAAGATGCGATAGGGAAGATGATCGCTGAGGCCGAAGCCAAAGGCATCGGCGGAGCGAAGACCGCGTATCGCCTGAAGGATTGGTTGATCTCCCGTCAGCGCTATTGGGGGACGCCGATTCCCGTCGTCTATTGCGACAAAGACGGCATCGTCGGCGTGAAGGAATCGGATCTGCCGATTCTGCTTCCACAGGATGCTCCGTTCACCGGCGAAGGTGGGAATCCGCTAGAGAAGGTCGAGTCCTTCGTGAAGGCGATCTGCCCGAAGTGCGGCGGCCCGGCGCGTCGTGAAACCGACACTATGGACACGTTCGTCGATTCGTCCTGGTATTTCTATCGCTACTGCTCGCCGAAGACCGACGACGCTCCGTTCGACAAGGCGGCGGTGAAGTACTGGTTCCCGATCGACCTGTACGTCGGCGGCATCGAGCACGCTATTCTGCATCTCGTCTATTCCCGCTTCTGGACGAAGGTCATGCGCGACCTTGGCCTGATTGACTGGAACGAGCCCGCGACCCGCCTCTTCCCGCAGGGAATGGTGCACAACAAGGGCGAGGTGATGTCCAAGTCGAAGGGCAACACCATCGCGCCCGACGACGTCATCAAGCGTTACGGCGCCGACACGTTGCGTCTGTACATTCTGTTCGCCGCTCCGCCGGAGATGTCGATGGAGTGGAGCGAGACCGGCATCGAAGGGCCGCATCGCTTCCTGCTGCGGGTCTGGCGTCTGGTTCAGAAGCACGCCGAGATGGGTCTGAAGCGTTCCTCTGATTTCGGCGGCGTCTCCGAGAATGGGGCCGCGCTGCGTCGCAAGGTTCATCAGACGATCGCGCGCATCACGAGCGACATCGATGAACGCATCCACCTCAACACCGCGGTCGCGGCGCTGATGGAACTGACGAATGAGGTCTACCGCCTGGAAGACACCCTCGCCGGGGACTCCGACGCCGCTGCTTTGGCCGAAGCTCTCGACTCGCTGGTCTTGTTGTTGAGTCCTTTCGCGCCGCACGTCTGCGAACAGATGTGGAGCGATTTGGGTCACGTGAAGACTCTGGTCGACGAACCCTGGCCGAAAGCCGACGAATCGGCCATGAAAGAGACGTCGATGGAGGTGGCCGTGCAGGTCAATGGAAAAGTACGCGGACGCGTTTCTGTTCCCGCGGGCGCTGACGAAGAGGTTCACAAAACCCTCGCCCTGGCCGATGCCGCGGTGAGGGTTCACCTCGACGGCAAGACGCTGGTGAAATCGATCATCGTCCCCGGCCGGCTGATCAACCTGGTGGTGAAGTGAGCGCCATGAAGACATCGCGGCGGCAGTTGCTCAAGGCGCTCGGCGTGGCTCCCTTCGCCGCGCTGTCTGCTTGTGGATACGGCCTGGTGGGGCGCGGTGGCGGCTTCGATCCCACCATCAAACGCATCGGCGTGCCTCTGTTCAGGGACACCACCGGCCGAACCAGCGTGGATCAGAAGTTCACTCAGAAGGTGATTGAGGAACTACTGAAACGCGGCAAGATCGACGTCGTGCAGTCGATCGAGAACGTCGACGCCATCGTCGACGGCGAGATTCTTTCGATGGTCCAGCAGCCCGTGGGTTTCTCGGGCAGCGGACTGAGCACCACCGCCAGCCGCTACTCGATTACGGTCACCGCGAAAGTGAAGTACTACAAGCCGGGAGTGACTGAACCGATCTGGCAGAACGACGCGTTCGTCTACCGGGACGAATACGATCTCGGAAACAACGCAGCGACGTTCTTCGACGGGGAGGACCAGGGCATCGAACGTCTCGCCCTCGCGTTCGCGCGCAGTCTGGTTGCCGCGATGCTGGAAGCTTTCTAAAAGACCAGACGGTTATTTTGTTTCGGGCGAAGGAGTCGCGCCATCCTTGGCCGCGTTGTCGATCAGGATGTTCATTCCGGGCATGGCGTACTTCCGTAGATCCGTTTCGTACTTCTTAAACAGCGCCTCATTCTCGGGCGCGCTTTTGACTTTCGAGAGTTCCTTCGCCGCTTCTTTCTGGCTCTCAGCGATGTTCACCCCCGCCTGCTTCAGCGCTTCGCGCGCTTCGGGTGGGAGGGTGGAGGTGTCGATGTTCTTCATCGCATCGGCGGCCTGCGCGGTGGCTTTGCCCGCCTCCTCCATGGCCTTTCCACCATTCATTCCCGGAGTGAGATCGAACCACAGCGTCTTGTAGACCTCCCCCGTGATGAACTCGTATTCATTCTCTGACATCTCGTGCTTGGCGAGTGCCAGGCTTTCCGCTTTGTGGATCTCGCCGAGAAACGTGAGACCGGTGGAGATGTCGCTGAAGTCGAGTGATTTTCCTTCCTTCGCCTTGGCGACACGGTTGTCGATCTCTCCCCGGTATTTCTCGTAGACCGAGTAGACGCTCGCGCGGACCTCGATGTACTTGACCAGCCGCGGTTCCGCGATGATGTCGCCTGCGGGCCGGGTGAACGGGACGGCGTTCGCGGTGCGGCGCGCGCTCTCGACGGCCTCGCCCCCAGTCACCTCCTCCAGCTTGCTCTTGGCGAAGTAGCCGAGGCCCACGACACCGGCGATGAGCATGAAGGTTCCGATCAGGGCGACCGCGAAGCAACCGATCGCGACTTTCATCCAGGTTTTCATAACCCTCATCGTACCGCGCCTCTGCCCATATACTCCATGGATGGAACCGACCTGGCATGACGGTCTTTCGCGCTCGGCGCTGGTGCAACTCGTTGAGGGTCTGCTGACGGCGATCGACCGGACTGTTCCGAAACTGGACGCAGTCGCGCATCACCTCGGCCTGCTTTCCCAGCAAGCAGAAGAGTTTGAAGTGGTTGGCGGTGTCGCCGACCAGGTGGCGGACATGTCGGATGAGTTGTATGCGGCCTCCGACCGGGAACGCCTTCGTGAATGGGGCAATGCGATCGACACCCCCGATAAGGCCCACTGACTTCGAGGCGACCTGAGGTCATGGAAGCGGTCCACCGGGAGCAACGCTCCAAGGCCCGACGGGTCTGGCTTTGGCATAGGCTGAAAGCGGCCGGATATGCGATGCCCGGAGACGCGCTTCAAGGAGGTGCGGGCCGATGAGTCTTTCCGGGCGCATCGAAGACCTTCCTCTTCTGGACATCGTCCAGATTGTCGCGTTCACCCAGCGCACTGGGTACATCCGGGTCGAGACCGAAGTCGGCGTCGGCGCCATCGTGTTCCGCAACGGTCGTGTGGTGGCTTGCTTCTCGCCCGGCTCCTCTGAGCGGGTGCCGCGCACCGCACTCGCCCCCGCCGAATGGGAGAAGAGGCTGACCGCGGGGATCGCGGCCGATCTCGGCGCGCTTTCACGTTTGCGTGACGGGAACTTTGGCTTTGTCCTTTCGAATGAAGTGCCGAAACAGATCGAGGGCTATTCGCTTGAGCGAGAGACCCTCACCGTGGGCGTCGACGCGCAGGAATTGCTTCTCGACCTCGCGCGCGAACTGGATGAAAGCCGTCGGGATGCCGCCACCGCGCTCGCGGCGCCCGAAGCGGCTCCGGTCCTCGCCCCCCGTGCCGCCGCTCCGGTCCTGACCGCGGATGCCAAGCCCTCCGTTCTGGTGGTGGATGACGAGCCCGATGTGCGGGCTTTCCTCATGAAGCGCTTGGTCGAGAACGGCTACGAGGATGTCGTGGGCGCCGCGACCCTCGAGTCAGCGCTTCAGCTTGCCCAACAAATGGGGCGCGCCGGCGCGACGTTTCTGGCGGTGGTGGACCTCTCGATTCCGGATCCCACCGGCGGTGACCTGTCGGGGGGGCTCGAACTGACGATGCGTCTGCGCGGCTTTGCCAATGCGCCGCGCGTTGTTCTGGTGACGCCCGATCCCGAACCCAACATCGTGCGCAAGGGACGTCAGGCGGGCGCTCGCCGCGTGGTCTTCCGGCCGACCCTGGGCCGCCTCAACAAGGATCTGTTTGAGCGTCACCTCGACACCTTCGCCACCAAACTCCTGACCGTTCTCCAGCAGGTCGTGGACGGCAAACCGCACGGCTCCGTTGCGTCGGCGTCTCCGATCGGACTGATCGACGGGCTCGATCTGCTCGGCTGTATCGGCGAGAGCGTGGGCATAAGAGATCTGCTTTTGCGCGTGGCAAGCGGCATGGTTGAGCGGGTGATTCTGCTGATTCGAAGCGAGGACATCCTCTATCCGGCCTCCGGCGTCGGTTTCCCGTTGGGGCCGATGGGCTTCGATTTGACAGTGTCCGCGTACACGTCACCCTTCGCGGAAGCGCTCCAGGGGCGGGCGGCTCAGAGCTTCGTCACGGATGCTCCCTTCTGGCGCGAGATGTCCGCCCTATCAATCCTTCGGGGCCGATCGCTCGAAGCAGCGCTCATTCCGCTGCGCGCGCATGGTGACGCCGTGGCGTTGCTGTTCGTCGACAATCCAATGTCGGGTGAAGCGCTGACTCGCCTCGATCCGCTCGAAGCATTCGTCGAGGAGGCGGGCCGTCGCCTGGAGGAACTGCGCGACCAGGAACTCTCGCGGACGGGGACGATCAAAAGGGTTACGATTCCGAGGTAATCGATGGCAGAGCAAACGAATCGATACCGGGAGTTGTCCGACTTCTTCGTCAAGACCCAGGATCTGGTCGAGGACA
>JBDTQB010000351.1:0-4847 GCA_039932395.1 Vicinamibacteria bacterium
CGCCACGGCGAAAGCGACTGGAACGTTCAGAACCGTTTCACCGGCTGGACCGATGTGGACTTGTCCGCCAAGGGAGAGAAGGAAGCGCACGAGTCTGGAGGGCTTTTGCGAGACGGAGGCTTCGCCTTCGACCTCGCTTACACCTCTGTCCTCAAGCGAGCCATCCGCACGCTGAACATCGTCCTCGACGAAATGGACCAGGCTTGGATCCCGGTGGAAAAATCGTGGCGGCTCAACGAACGTCACTACGGCGATCTTCAGGGCCTTAATAAGGAAGAGACCGCGAAGAAATACGGGGAGGCGCAGGTCAAGATCTGGCGCCGAAGTTTCGCGACGCCTCCGCCTCCCCTCGCGTCCGCGGACGAGCGATCGGCGCACAATGATCCGCGCTATGCCGCGCTCTCGCCCGCGGAGATCCCTGTCGGCGAGTCGCTGAAGGACACGATCGCGCGCATGATGCCCTTGTGGAACGACCGGATCGCACCGAGCATTCGTGAAGGGAAGCGAGTCATCGTGGCGGCCCATGGCAACTCCCTGCGTGCGTTGGTCATGCACCTCGATGGCATGAGCGAGGCGGAGATTCTCGAGTTCAACATTCCCACCGGAGTTCCCCTCGTCTACGATCTCGACGAGAATCTGCGCCCCAGGGCCCGCCGGTACCTCGGTGATGCGGCCGCAGTGGCCGCCCGAGCCGCCGCGGTCGCGGCGCAGGGCGCGTCCAAGCCTCAATAGTTTTCCTTCACCCTCGTTCGACGACACTTCCAGGAGTCAAGAAACCGTCATGATGCGTTCCGCGCTGTTGTGGGCGTCCGAGAACAAGACACTCCGTGAGTCTTTTCCGAAGTACAAATTCGCCCAGGCGGCCGTGCGGAAGTTCATGCCCGGCGAGAAGGTCGACGACGCGCTTCGCGAGGCGGCCCGGCTGAACGGAGTGGGCGAAGGCGTCATCCTCACTCGCCTCGGCGAGAACGTTCTCGACAAGGCGGCGGCGCAGGAAGTGGCCGATCACTACTCACAGGTGTTCGCCACGGTCGCGAAGCAGAAGTTGCGCGCGGAGGTCTCCGTCAAGCCGACCCAGTTGGGCCTCGACCTTCCAGGCGGGCTTGATCTATGCAAGTCGCATCTCGACCGTCTCTGCGCCGAGTCGCATGCAACCGGCAACGTTTTGTGGATCGACATGGAGAGCTCGAAGTACACCGACGTGACACTGGAGCTCTACCGTCACGCGAAGTCGAAGTACCCGAATGTGGGTCTGGCGTTGCAGGCTTATTTGTATCGCACCATGGCCGACATGGAGGCGCTCCTTCCGCTCAAGCCGATCATCCGCCTCGTGAAGGGCGCCTATCTGGAGCCCGAAGCGGTGGCCTTCCCGAAGAAGTCCGATGTCGACGAGAACTTCTTCAAGCTGGCCGAGCGTCTGATGAAATCCGATGGCGTGGGCGCCGGCGCGCGCGCGGTCTTCGGCACGCATGATGACGTTCTTCATGAGCGCCTTCAGAAGGCCGCGGGACATCTGCAGAAGTCGCAGTATGAGTTCCACATGCTCTACGGCATTCGCAACGAGCAGCAGAAGAAACTGATCGATGCCGGCTACACCGTCTTCTGCCTGATCAGCTACGGTGAGTTCTGGTTTCCCTGGTACATGCGGCGTCTGGCCGAGCGTCCCGCCAATGTGTGGTTCGTCGTCAAGACGATGTTCCGGGCCTGATGTGAAGACCGCGTTTTTAGCGACCGGGGGCGGTCGGTGACACAATTGATTTGATGATCGACCAGCGATCCGGTGCGCCGCGCACCCACACCGGGAATGTTCGCAAGTCTCTGGCCCTGTACGCCGCGGTCGAGCCGACGCTGCACCTTCTGGTGATGCTCGGGTCCTCTTCACGCGGGGATGCCGGAGGTGCGGTGGATGTCGAGCTCGGCTACGTGGCCGATGCCGCGTTCGACGCCGCGACGTTTCAGGAACTCGCGGCGTCGGTCCTGGACCGCGAGCGCGTGTCGATGGCGAACCTGCGCCGCGCCGCCACCACCGCGTTCCGCGCCGCCCGCGAAGGCGCGCTGGTCTTCGAACGCACGCCGAACAGCTTCGACGAGTTCCGCGAGCGCGCGATTCATAACTGGTGCGAGCTCGCGCCTGTTCTCAACGCCGCCTACGACCGCATCGAAGCGCCTGACGCGCCGGTCAACTCATGAAGGCGATCGATCCGGAGCTGATGAAGGAACGCAGCCAGGTCCTGGAGAAGCATCTTCGACGCATCGAAGAGGCGCTGCCCAAGGATGGCGCCGAGTTCCAGCCGGGGACCGATGCGGCTGACGCGGTCGCCCTTCACCTGCTCTTTGGCGTGCAAATCGTGCTCGACCTTTCGATTTTTGCCTGCATCCACTTTGGGCTGCAGGCGCCGGCGAGCTACGACGATGCGATCGCTCGTCTCGCGCATGACGGCCAGATCGGGGAACAGCTGTCGCAACGTCTCGAGCGCGTGGCGACCTTTCGCGACGCGTTCGTGCACGCCTACGATGATCTGGATCCGGGTTCGATCCATCGCGCTGCCAAAGTCCTCCCCGAGGATCTGCGCGCGTTCATGGTCGACATCTCAGATCAGCTCGCGCGCTAGCCAGCCGGCCCGCAGCCGCGTCGCGTCGTTCACCGCGTCGGGCAGGTGAAGCTGCCCGAGAAGATCAGCTCGTCACGGTCGTCGAGGGTCAGGGTGGCCGTCGCCTTCGCGTCCGCGTTGTGGCGCTCGGCTCGAAGCCACACGCCTTTTTCGTCCACCGGCCCAGAGAGACGCGCGTAGGCCAGGAAACTCTCGTCGTCGCCGCTCGTTGATCCCGATTCCGAGTCGTAGCGGGGGATGAGCATCCACGAAGAAAGCGCCAACGGCTCCCCGAGGCGCGCCTTGGCTGTCGTGCTGGCCAAGACCTTTGGCTCGACACACTCATAGAGCGAGGAGTTCCTCACCAGGATGTTGCAGCCGCCCTGGATCAGAGCGAGGAGGACCGCGACCAGAAGAAACAGACTGAACAGTGCCCTGAAGCACCCGCCTCCACAGCCGCTTCCCGTGCCTTTTTGGAAGCCCTTCAACTTGCTCAGGAACGCCCTGGCCTCGTCCTCGTCAAAACTCACGTTCGAGCGGACAAGTGCTATGGCTTCCTCCTTCTTGCCGGCGGCCATCAACTGGATCAGAGAGCGCGCGAGCTTCGCGTTCACCCGACCCTCGGAAGCGTGGACGACGCTGAGCGCATCGACGGCGTCCTTGGCCTCCTTGAGGCCGACCCGGGCCTGATCGCGGTACCGCTTGATCGCCTCAATGACGTTGCCCTCGCGAAGGGCGGCCAGAGCCGCTGCTTCAGCGGCCAGCCGGGTTTTGGGGCCAAGCGTGCTTGTCGCCTCACGCGTGGAGGCCACGGGCGCGTGCGTTCCGCGCGGCGCGGCGGCCTGAGGAGCGTGGGCGCTCATCTGTGTCACCGCGACGAGTGCTTCTTTGAGGCCGACTCCGGTGATCTCGCGAAACCGCTTGATCGCTTCGATCTTCTGGCCGGATGCAACCAGCGCCCGGATCTCCGCCTTCTGCGCGCTGCTCAAAGCCATGGGGGAAGGCTAACCCCTTCCCACCCCGTCCGGCGGGACTCGTAGAGAATGTCTCTCGCGGGACTCACGGACAACCCCGTCGCTTTCAGCCAGAATGACGTGATGGCCGCTTCAACTCATCACCGCACCTGCCATCTCTGCGAGGCGATGTGCGGTCTGGTGATCGAGACGCGCGATGGGCGGATCGAAAAGATTCGTGGGGATGACGCCGACCCGTTGAGTCGCGGCCACATTTGTCCCAAGGCGATTGCCCTCCAGGATCTTCACGAGGATCCGAACTGGCTGCGACAGCCGATGCGCCGTCGTGGGAAGGACTTCGAGCCGATCTCGTGGGACGAGGCGATCGAGGAGGCCACCGGCCGACTTCACGAAGTCCAGCGGGCACATGGGCGATCTTCAGTCGCGCTGTATCAAGGCAATCCCGTGGTTCACAACTACGGCGCCATGATCTTCGGCCAGCTCTTCAGCCGCGTTCTTGGATCGCACACGCACTTCTCGGCCACGTCAGTCGATCAGCTCCCGCAGATGCTGGCCGGTTTCCTGATGTACGGGCATCAATTGCTCATGCCGGTGCCCGACGTCGATCGCACTCAGCACTTCCTGATTCTTGGAGCCAATCCTCTGGTCTCGAACGGCAGTCTGATGAGCGCTCCGGGAATCCGCCGTCGTCTCATGGATCTACGGGCGCGAGGCGGACGTGTGGTGCTGGTCGATCCTCGTCGCACGGAGACGGCGGCGTATGCCGATCTTCATCTCGCCATCCGCCCCGAGTCGGATGCTTTGTTCCTGCTCGGCATCATCCACACCATCTTCGAGGAAGGACGAGTGCGTCCGGCGCGTCTGTCTTCTTTTACAGACGGTGTCGACGAGTTGGCGCGCCTCGCGAAGGACTTCAGTCCCGAGGTGGTCTCCTCCGCGGTTGGGATCACTGCCGAGGAGATCCGCGCTGAAGCCCGTGACTTCGCGGGTGCTTCGTCCGCCGTCTGCTATGGGCGCGTCGGCATCTCCACGCAGTCCTTTGGCGGTCTGGCGTCGTGGTTGATGAACGCCCTCAACCTCATCACCGGCAATCTTGATCGCGAAGGCGGCTTCATGTTCACGAAGCCCGCCGTGGACATCGTGGCCCTCTCCGGAAAGATCGGGCTCAAGGGTCGGTTCGCGAAGTACCGCAGCCGCGTCCGCAAAGCACCTGACTTTGGTGGGGAATGGCCGGTGGCGATTCTGGCCGAAGAGATCGCGACCGAAGGGAAGGGCCAGATCA
>JBDTQB010000352.1:0-4843 GCA_039932395.1 Vicinamibacteria bacterium
ACCAACCGCTCGATCGCGGTGGTCATCATCGGCGGCCAGACCTTCGCGCTGCTGCTGACCCTGCTGGCGATTCCGGTGTTGTACGCGTTGTTCGACGACTGGACGATCGCGTTCAACCGCCTGTTCAGCAGGAAGGCTGAACCCGAGCCCGCGATCGTCCACTAGTTCGTCGTTAGGATTGTAGACATCAAGACAGACATTTGGACCAAGTAATACGATGTAATATGTTTATTTAATTGGTTTTATCGTGGCCAATAAAGCAGACATGAAAAAAGACATTTTAAGCGCCATTGACCGAGGCGAAGCGATCGCCGGAATGGAGCCGCTCGCCGTTGGTGAAAGCAATCCTCGGCGCGGCGAGCTGGTTGACCGAACGTTTGAGTTGGCGCGATTGTCGCCCGCTTTCAAAAGCAGCCTGCCGCCGTCCATCGTACCGTCGCTTTCGGATCTTGTTCGTTCGATGAACTGCTACTACTCGAACCTGATCGAAGGCCACAACACTCACCCCGTCGATATCGAGAAGGCACTTCGAAACGACTACAGCGCCGATCCCAAACGCCGTGACCTTCAACTCGAGGCGAAGGCCCACGTATCGGTTCAGCAGTGGATTGATAGCGGCGGCATCCGCAACCGGCCAAGCGACGCGCAGACGCTGAGGGAGATTCACCGCAGGTTCTGCGCGGAAATCCCAGATTCGCTTCTCCGCGTCACTGATCCTGATTCCGGCCGCACCGCGACCGTGATTCCAGGTGCGCTACGAACCGAGGAAGTGAGGGTGGGGAAGCACGTCGCGATCAGCCCGGGCGCGGTCCCGCGCTTCCTAAAGCGCTTCGAAGAGAAGTACGGTGCTATGGGTCCGGCCGAATCCGTTCTCGGCGCCGCCGTCGCCCACCATCGCCTCCTTTGGATTCATCCTTTCGTCGATGGCAATGGGCGGGTCGCGCGCCTGATGTCCCATGCCACCTTGCTCGACGCGCTGGACACGGGCGGGCTCTGGTCGATCGCGCGAGGGCTGGCGCGACAGGCTTCCGCCTACAAAGACCATCTGGCCAACTGCGATGCTGCCCGACGCAATGATCTTGACGGCCGCGGGGCGCTGAGCGAGGAAGCGCTGGTCGCCTTCACGGGCTTCTTCCTGGATGCCTGCATCGACCAGGTGAAGTTCATGCAGGGGCTGTTTCAGCCTGATCGACTGCGCGCGCGGATTCTGGTTTGGGCAGAAGAGGAAATCCGTCTCGGTACGTTGCCGGTAGGTTCCGGCGCGATTCTCGAATCGGTTCTCTTCCGCGGCGAACTTCCAAAGGGTGATGTCGCAACCGTCATCGGAAAGGGAAGCCGTCAGGCCAGCCGAGCCGTCTCCGTCCTGACGAACCGCGGTCTGCTTGTCTCCGAGTCGTTACGCGCGCCGTTGAGGCTCGCATTCAAGCCTGAGCTTGCGGGAAGATGGTTGCCGGGTTTGTTTCCGGATCAGAACTGAGGACTTTCATGAAACTTGCGCATGTCGGCGTCCTGCTCGCCACGACGGTCGCGACGGTGGCCTCCCAGACCGGCGTCCCTTCGTATCCGATCACCGCGGTTCCCCTGAAGGCGGTCAAGGTGACAGGCGGCTTCTGGCAGCCGAAGCTGGAGACGAATCGCACCGTCACCATTCGCACATCATGGCGCAGAACGAAAAGACCGGCCGCACCGACAACTTCCGCAAGGGTGCTGGAGACATGCCGGGCGCCTACAAGGGTCGACGCTTCAACGACACCGATATCTACAAGGTGCTGGAGGCCGGGTCCTACTCGCTGGCTGAGACGTCGGATCCGGTGCTTGAGAAGCAGACCGACGAACTGATCGCGCTGGTCGGCAAGAACCAGCAGCCCGACGGCTATCTGATGCCCGCGCGGACCATCGATCCGAAGAATCCAGCCCCGGGTCTCGGCACGGAGCGGTATGAATACGAGAACACGGGCAGTCATGAGCTCTACAACTCCGGCCACCTGATTGACGCCGGCGTCGCCCATTTCACTTCGACCGGGAAGCGCGCGCTGATCGGCATCGCGATCAAGAACGCCGACTACATTGACCGCACGTTCGGCCCCGACAAACGTCGCGATGCTCCCGGCCACGAAGTGATAGAGATGGCGCTGGTACGGCTGGCGCGCGCGACCAACGATCCCAAGTACCTGAAGCTCTCGAAGTTCTTCCTCGACATGCGTGGCACGAACCACACCGCGTCGAAGGACTACACCGAAGCAAGCTGGAAGCTCTACAACGACCGTCCCTACCGTCAGGATGATGTCCCCGTGGTCGATCAGACCCGCGGCCAGGGACACGCCGTGCGCGCGGTCTATCTCTACAGTGCGATGGCCGACATGGCGGCGATGCTGAAGGACCCCGCCTACGACCGCGCGGTCACGCGCATCTGGGACGACGTGTACTCGAAGCGTTCCTACATCACCGGAGGCATGGGATCAGTCGGCGGCACCGAAGCCTTCGCCGACGAGTACGTGCTTCCAAATCGGACGGCCTACACGGAGACCTGCGCCTCGGTCGGCGCGCTGATGTGGGATCACCGCATGTTCCTGAAAAGCGGGGAAGCGCGTTACCTCGACGCCTTCGAACAGACCCTCTACAACGGTTTTCTCTCGGGCGTTTCGATCAAGGGCGACACCTTCTTCTACCAGAATCCTTTGGAGGCCACGGCGCAGAGTCGCAACAATGCACGCAGCGAATACTTCGATGTCGCGTGCTGTCCGGCGAATCTCGCGCGCTTGATGGCCAACCTGCCCGAGCTGATCTACGCGCAGGACAGCAGCCGTGTCTACGTGAACCTGTTCGTCGACAGCGTCGCGAAGATCAAGGTCGGCCCAGCGAACGTTGAGCTGACCCAGAAGACCAACTATCCATGGGACGGGAAAGTGCAGATCCTGGCGAAAGCGAATCGCGCAGTCGATCTCAATCTGCGGATTCGTGTCCCCGCCTGGCTACGATCGAAGCATCCCACGAGCACGGATCTCTACAGTCTCTCGGGCGATGGAGTGACGCTGCCCTCCGGCAGCATGACGCCCGGTGCGAAGTCGGTTGCGGGCGCTCCAGAGGGCTGGATGGACTACGAACTCAAACTCGGGCCCAACCCGAAGGCGGTGGTCGAGGTCGCGATCGATATGCCCATGACCGTGCGCCGCGTGACCGCCAATTCGAAGGTGGCTGAGGACGCAGGAAAGGCGGCGATTCAGCGCGGGCCGGTGGTCTATGCGATCGAGGGCGTGGACAACGGCGGAACCCTGGCCGATCTGACCGTGCCCCTCGCTGCGTCCTTCAAGCCCGAGTTCCAGAGTGGCTTGCTGGGCGGAGTGACCGTTCTCAAGGCTGACGCGTCAGGTGCTGTGACCCCGCGCACCATCACCGCCATCCCGTACTTCGCCTGGGCGAACCGTGGCCGCGGCGAGATGGTGGTCTGGGCGCCGGTCGGGAAGTAGTTAGCCATCGAGCGCTTGCCCCTCTGATTGGTCTGCCACGTGGGACAGCCGAAGGAGGGATTGTGGCGTTTCTCCGGCAGGGCCGTTGCCGAGCCTTCGGCGTCGCCAAACACCTACTCGCGCTCCGGCCGTCCGTCTCCCTCGATCAGGTCCACGATGGCGTCTATTCGCGACCAGACCACGTTGATAGCCCAAACGATCGCGGCACCGTTCAGCCCTACGATCGCTAAAGCCAGTGGTCGATTGCTGACAGCGGCGATCGCGAGGAATGCGCCGATACCAATGACCACGAGCAGGAACGCGGCATTCATCAGGTTGCGCCCTCTCGCTTTCTCAAAGAGCTCGGCTCGACGACCCAAACGGCGCACAGCCGTCATGGCGTCCATTTGCGCGAGCGATACCGCTGCTTCCGGAGCGTGTGTGGTGGTCATTGAGTTTTTACCTTTCGCCTTGATGCGGGACTGACTTGCAGCAAATTTAAGCACGCTTTGCGGCCAGTGCCTCTGCGCCAAACATGCTGAATACTGAGGGCCATACTGGCTCGACTGGAACGGCCCGTCGAACACTTAGCTTCACCTGCAAGGGCCGCCCTCAACGACTGCCCCCGTGAGCGGAAGCCAAAGGGGGCACACCTTGCGGCCTCTGTCAGTTGCATCCCGTTGTTCGACAGCCCGCTACGCACGACCGAGTAGTTGCTCAGCAGTGAGGCCGATGTCTCGGGCGATCTTTCGGAGAAGCGTGGAAGAGATGTGTCTGCCCGCGTGGAAGGGGACTGTCGTTCCGCGTCCGTCCGAATGGCGATACTGCCGGTGAGAGCCACGCTGGCGAATCTCCGAGAACCCACTTAAGCGATCTTGATGGTCTGAACCCCTACGAACTCTGATTCGAACCTCGGCGCGCCGTCCTCCAAGAGCATGGCCACCACTTCCTGGAGGTTGCCCTGCAATTCGTCCAGCGTCTCGCCTTGGCTATGGGCGCCAGGCCATCCGGGGATATGCCCGACGTAGAGCCCTGTATCGGCGTCACGCTCAACGACAAAGTTGTAATTCTGCATCTCCACTCCAAATGGGATCTTAGTCCGACCCGGTCGTTGTCGCCTTCCCACAAAGGCCTGTCGAACACTGAATTGAGCGGCGAGGGCCCACGGCCGTCTGCGTGGACCTCGTCCGTTCCAATTCTTTGTTATGCAGCTGCGAGTTGGGCACGATGCAGTTCCTTGGCAGTGGCGAAGAATGAGGTCGACTCCTCGGCGGATGTGAACGCGGTCCTGGGGATCGCGAACCCGCCGGTCGTTGTGAAGAAAAAGAAGAAGTCTTCGTCTGACTCGATTCTCTCCACTCCTCTCCACTGGAGCTTCGTCGCGCCTTCGTTAGACG
>JBDTQB010000353.1:0-4840 GCA_039932395.1 Vicinamibacteria bacterium
GCGGATTTCATGGCGCGCATCGTCATCCAGAACGCGCTGTTCAAAGGCCGCGCCAAAGCGAGTTCACTCATCATCCCGTGGGCGACTTACACTTCCCCCGAGATCGCGCATGTCGGCCTTTACGAGAAGGAAGCCAGAGAGACTGGCATCGAAGTGGACACCTTCACCCAAGAGTTGAGCGGAGTTGACCGCGCGATTCTCGACGACGAGACCGAAGGCTTCGTACGCGTCCATGTCCGCCGGGGCACGGATGAAATACTCGGCGCGACCGTGGTCGCCGCGCACGCGGGCGATTTGATTGGAGAACTCACACTCGCGATGAAGGCCAAGGCCGGACTCAAGACCATCGGCGCAACGATTCATCCTTATCCCACCCAGGCCGACGCCATTCGCAAGACCGGCGACCTCTACAATCGCACGCGCTTGACGCCGTTCGTGAGAGGTCTGATGCGTCGCTGGCTCGCCTGGCAGCGGTGAACGCCTTCCGGCCACTAACTCGGCGCAAACGCACTCCTGGCGGTTACGTCATGCCGGTCTGGGTTACGGACCCTGAGTCGCGCCCGCGCACCCTCGTAAGTGGGGCTCGGCGTTTGGGCGACCCCTTGCCTCGAGCCACCTGGGCCTGAAGCGCGCTCCGCCCTGTCGAGTTGCCCTACAATTCTCCCGGTTGTTGGAGTCGGGCCTTAAAACACGTGGCCCAAATCCCGTCGACTTACTCCTTTGGGCTGCTTAAACAAAGAGGTCCACGGGCGAAGACTCGTGCTATCGCCACAGACAGGGAGATGCCGTTGAATGAATCGTTGCGACTAGAGGCATTGCGGAAGTACGAGATCCTCGACACGCCGCCCGACGGAGCGTTTGATGGAATCGCCGCGATCACGGCTGCGTTGTTTCGCGTGCCGATTGCGATCATCAGTCTCGTCGACCATGACCGGATATGGTTCAAGTCACATCACGGACTGGACGCGTGCGAAACAGGCCGCGAGCCGGGTTTGTGCGCCTCGGCAATTTTGTCCCCGGATCTGTATCAGGTTTGCGATGCGGCGGTTGATTCGCGCACGTTAGCCAACCCGCTGGTGGCTGGTGAGATGGGGCTGCGTTTCTACGCTGCAGCGCCCTTACGCACGAACGACGGGTTCAACCTCGGCACGCTCTGCGTCATAGACCGGGCCCCGCGCGAACTGACGTCGGCGGAAGCGACCATGCTGCCTAAGCTTGCCGCAATGGTCATGGACCAGATGCACCTTCGCCTGGCGGCAAGGCGCCTGGATGAGCTGAATCATGTGCAGCAGGAGATGGCCGACGAGTTGCGGATAGCGAATGGCGCTCTCGAAGTCAGTAAGGCGCGTTTTCATGATCTATTCGACGAGGCTCCCATTTCCTACGTCTATGAGGACCTTGACGCCCGCTGGATCCACGCCAATCGCGCGGCTCAGCGGATGCTGGGCATCAAGCCCGAAGAAGTGGCGGGCTTGGACGGCAAATCGCTGCTGGCCAACACCGCTGAGAATGAATTCCGCGTAAAGGAGGCGTTCGCGGCGATCGGGCGCGGGACCGATACCCGGGGGGTCGTGCTGGAACTGCGCCGCAAGGACAACGGCCAGCCCGTTTGGGTTGAGTACTGGTCCACGCCCGCCTTAGACGGCACGCACAGTCGCACCATGCTCGTGGACGTTACCGAACGCGTGCTGCTGGAACAGGAGCGGATACGTCTCCAAGCCCAGAATGCATATCTTAGTGATGAAATCCGGATCAGTTACGGCTCAGGGTCGATCGTCTGCGAGAGCGAGGGCTTGCGCAGGGTCCTCCAGCAGGTCAGCCTGGTCGGGCCAACGAATGCGTCAGTGTTGATCAGCGGCGAGAGTGGCACGGGAAAGGAACTGATTGCTCTCGCCATTCATGAGCACAGTTCGCGAGTGAGTCGGCCGCTCATCAAGGTGAACTGCAGCGCCTTTCCTGAAAATCTGTTCGAAAGCGAATTTTTCGGCTACGTTCGCGGCGCATTCACTGGCGCGATCAAGGATAAGCCCGGCCGATTCGAGCTGGCGGATGGCGGCACGCTGTTCCTTGATGAGATCGGCGAGGTTCCGCTCGCGATGCAGGCGAAGCTGCTGCGGGTGTTGCAGGAGCATGAAATGGAGCGCATCGGGGACACTCGCACCCGAAAGGTGGATGTCCGAATCGTCGCTGCAACGAACCGGGACTTGAAGAAGGAGGTGGATGCCGGCAGGTTTCGGCAGGACCTCTTCTATCGTCTCAGTGTCTTCCCAATTTTACTTCCACCGCTGAGAGATCGGCCCGAGGATATTCCGGCGCTCGCCGTTCATTTCGCCAGGAAGAGCGCTCAGCAGATGAACCGACCCACCCCGACCATCACGCACGCTACGATGAACCAACTCGTTGCTTACGATTGGCCAGGCAACGTACGTGAACTCCAAAACGCTGTCGAACGGGCGGTCATCATCTCGCGTGGTGACCCGCTTCGGTTTGAACTTGCCGAGTCCACGCCTTCAACCGATGACGGCGGCCTCACGGCGTTATCGCCTGCGGCCGTGGTTACCCGCAAGGAACTCAAGAGTCTGGAACGCGAGAACATTGTTCACGCCCTCAAGCAAGCTGATGGCAGGTTGTTCGGTTCGGGCGGCGCGGCCGAGTTACTGGGCATGAAGCCGACAACTCTCGCCTCCAGGATCAAGGCCTTAAGAATCCCGTATAGGGCCAAAGAAGGCACGCGCGAATGACGGGCCGCACCATCAGTCCCCCGATACTCTGGCGATCCTCCAGAAGATCCGGCCATGCGGCCGTGGACGTTGGAAGATAGGCGGCTCGGCTAACGGCCGATGCGGACTCCGATCACGAACGCGCGCGGCGGCTGGACCATCGTGATGCGTCTGTAGTCGGACTGCCAGACCACCTGCTCCTCCGCTTCGAACTGGGAGCCAAGCGCATTGAAGACGGAAGCCGAAACTTCGATGTCTGAATTTCCGAAGGTGAACTTCCTGGCGATGCGAGCGTCCACCGACAAGGTGTAGTGAAGGCGGGCACGACCGCGCGGGATGGCCTGAACGAAGTCGGGACCCTGCGGCAGGTCGTTCTGGATCACGAGCCGCGCGAAAGGCTGGCCATCGTCATACCGTCCAATCGCTCCAAAGGTGAAGCCTCGAACGTCATTGGCGGTCAGGTACATCCGAAGGCTGTAGGCGCGGTCGAAAAACAGACGGCCGTCGCCGAAGGTGTCCGTGTTGGCGCGGTCGTAACTCTCACCCACAACCCCGAAGTCGTTTTCGTTGACACGCAGGCCACGGTTTCCCCCTTGACCGGAGTTGAGAAACGCCGCGCCATTCAGTCCCCAATGAACGTGCTTCGAATTTGTCTCGAAGCCCAGTTCGGCGCCTTCGCCACGACCCACGTGACCCGCGGGATTCGTCAGCAGATAGCGGGAGCTGGTGAAAGACGCGGTGGTCTCTTCGACGATCGGGAGAATCTGATCGTCGCTCGCGCCTACGATGTCGCCCGATGGATCCGGGATGTTTCGTGTTCTCAGAACCTCGGCGCCGCTCGGGTTGAGCGCGGTCTCGATCAGATGGACGTCGCGCCGAGCCCATCCCGTCGCGTGGATCCCGACCCCGAAGACCTTGGTCTTGAAACCGACGATGACGCGGCGCATGGTGGGCAGGGAAAGATCCGGCGCGGCCACCACGGAGCCAGGCCCACGTCGCGCGACCTCAGCGCCCAGTTCGTTCGAGGTGACCCGCCCATCGCCGTTCAAGTCGTTCCATCGACGGGCGGACATGTTGGGCACGCCGGATGTCGCCGACTCGTACCCGGCGAGCGGAACGGGAGGCGTTCCGATCGACGCTTCGGCATAGAGTTCCGTGACGTCGCTCTTGCGCCACTCGAAGCGCAGTTCGGGAAGGATGTTGTTGGAACTGAGGATGCGGCCTCCATCACGGTCGCCCACCGTCACACGTTGAAGTTCAACGGATCCGGTGACTCGCGTGCGCTCAGAAAGCTCCGAGGCGAAACGCAGGGCGAAGCCAAGACGGTTCTCGGCGACCCGCGCGGGTGCGGTGCTGGTGAACGTCCACTCGCGCGCCGAGGTCCCGTTCAGTCGTTCGAGCGCCTGAAACGTGGGTTGAACCTGTTCGCGACCGCTCTCCGAGCGGCCGATCCGCGCAACAACAGAAGCGTCCGTCGAATCTCCAAATTTCCATTGACGGCTGCTCGCTTCGAGCTGGAGACGCTGGCCCGTCGCGTTGTGCGGAGCCTGGAACTGCGGTGCCCCATCCACAAGCCGCTCGAACGGGAGGGCTGCGCCGAATTTTGGATCGTCCGTCGTTCCGCGGACGTAGGTGACGCGGGCGTTGGTGACCGTTCCCAGTTCCTGGCCGCTCACATCAGCTCGCCTCCATGCCGCTCCCAGGACCAACCCCCGCTCGCGAGTCTCGCCCGGGGTGAACCCGAAAGGCGCGCGATGGCCCTGATACATCGCAAGCCCGTTGAAGCGATCGTCACCGCGCGTTTGGTTCACACGGCCCTCGAAGCCAAGACGCTGGGTCGCGCGTTCGAGATCGGAGTCGCGCTCCGAGCGCTTCACGTCAGCGCCCGAAAGCGCGCCACTCCAGTTCGTGGCACCACTGGACGAAGCGCCCGAGGCGGCGAGATAGCCATCGAAAAGGTTGTGGCCCCGCGCGAGCGATGGGATCGGATCGGCCGTGGTTCCGGTGGAGTCAAAGAGCCCGAGGTTCGCCTGCGCGGTGAAGTGCGTGCCCACCTGCGCGAGTGGCGCAACGTGCGCGTGCGACAGGACGGTCCCCTTCGAATCCGTCTTGACCTCGAT
>JBDTQB010000354.1:0-4836 GCA_039932395.1 Vicinamibacteria bacterium
CCAATGGTACTGCCAGGGCAACCTGGTGGGAGAGTAGGACATTGCCGGGATTTTTACTTTCTTTTTGACGTAGTCGGACCTTTTGGCCCCGTCTTCCCAACAGCACTTCCACCGAAGTCGCGACGGGATGCCGGGGCTTTTGTTTTTGGGCGTGGATTCGATGCGCCAACCTCCGACGAGAGGTCTAGAATTTACTTTCCTAACACTTGTTGGAGGCCTCAATCGCATGTCTGGTCACTCGAAATGGCACACGATCAAGCACAAAAAGGGCGCGCTAGACGCGAAGCGCGGGAAGGTCTTCACGAAGCTGATTAGGGAAATGACGATCGCTGCCCGCATTGGTGGCGGCGATCCGGTCACGAATCCTCGACTGCGCACGGTCGTCGACAAGGCGAAGGCGTCCAATATGCCGGCCGACAACGTCAAGCGCGCCATCTTAAAGGGCACGGGCGACCTGGAAGGCGTGAGTTACGAAGACTTCGTGATGGAAGGCTACGGTCCGGGCGGAGTCGCCGTTCTCGTCGAGGGTACGACCGATAACCGGAATCGCGTTGTCTCCGAGATCCGGCACATCTTCAGTAAGCACAACGGCAACATGGGAACGGTCGGTTGCGTGTCGTACCTCTTCCATCAGAAGGGCTATATCGCGATCTCTGCGGACAAGACCACAGAAGACAAGCTGATGGAGATCGTACTAGAGGCAGGGGCGGACGACATCCACACCTCGCCCGAAGGCTTTGAGATCTATACGACGCCCCACGCCCACGGGACCGTCATGGATGCAATCAAGGCCGCGGGCATCGAACCCGACGACTCGGAGATCGGCCGCTACGCCGAGAACAGCATCGCACTCGAAGGCGGTAAAGCTACTCAGATGGTCAAGCTCATCGATGCCATGGAAGACAACGACGACGTCAACAACGTCTGGACAAACTTCGACGCTTCCAGCGCGACCGAGTCCTAGGCCCATCTTCTGATCGTCCTTGGCATCGACCCCGGCCTTATCAATACGGGCTTCGGCGTCATTGACGTTGAACGCAAAGGAAAGTACCGCGCCATCGAGTTTGGAGCCATTCGACCGTCGCCCAAACAGCCCTTGGAAGTCAGACTTCTGACGATCTTTCGCGACCTGACTGACATCATCGCGCGCCACCATCCTCAGCGCGTGGGCGTCGAAGGGATTTACCAGGCTAAGAATGTTCGCAGCGCCCTGACCCTCGGCCACGCACGGGGCGCCGCTCTCCTGGCCGCGGCGTCCGCCACCCTTCCCCTAGCCGCCTATTCTCCATCCACGGTCAAAGCGCACGTCAGCGGATACGGCCTTGCCGACAAACAACAAGTCTCCTGGATGGTGAGCAGACTCCTTCAACTTCCTTCCGACCTCCCGCCAGGTGATGCGTCCGACGCGTTGGCGCTTGCCATCTGCGCGGCTGACCTCATGCCCGAACCCGAATTCCCCACCTCCAAATGATTGGGTTCCTTCGCGGCACGCTCCTTCGAAAGAACCCTCAGGACCTCCTGCTGGACGTCCACGGAGTTGGCTATCGAGTCCTGGTGCCCGTCTCAACCTTCTGCCGCCTCGGGGACCAGGGAGCCGACGCACAGCTCCTCATCCACACTCATGTGCGCGAGGATCAACTGGTTCTCTATGGGTTTGCCACTTCCAATGAACTCGACCTCTTTGAAAAGCTGATCAGCGTCAGCGGGGTTGGCCCGAAGGTCGCTCTCGGAGTCCTCTCGGGTATCGAGGTCGATGACCTCGTTCAAGCGATCCGCTCCAACGACGTGGCCCGCTTGACGCGTGTCCCCGGGGTAGGAAAGAAGACGTCGGAGCGGCTGATTCTCGAGCTCAAAGACAAACTCGCGGGACTCGAGACCGCCACCGCCACCGCGCAAGCCGTTCCTTCATCCCCCACAAAGTCCGACCTCCTCTCCGCGCTTGCCAACCTCGGCTACACCTCTGCTGAAGCCGATCGCGCCGCGACCGATGCCACCCGCCAGCATCCAGATGCGCCACTTGGGGAGCTTCTCCGCGCGGCCCTGCGCTCCATCTCCGCGCGCTGAATCCATGACCGCTGATGATCCACGGCTCATTTCACGCGCCCGCCTGGATGACGACGTGCGTTTTGACACGTCCCTTCGACCCCTCCGCCTGGCCGAATACATTGGCCAGAAGAACGTCATCGAGAATCTCGCCGTATCGATCCAAGCCGCAAAAAACAGAGGAGAAGCTCTCGATCACATTCTTCTCTTCGGTCCGCCAGGAGTCGGAAAAACTTCGCTCGCCCACGTCATTGCGAATGAACTGGGCGTGCCCATCAAGACCACGTCAGGGCCCGTCGTAGAGCGAGCCGGCGATCTCGCGGCGCTCTTGACCGCGCTTGAGGAGAGGGAGATCCTCTTCATCGACGAAATCCACCGGCTGGATGCCAAGGTCGAAGAGATTCTCTATCCCGCCCTTGAGGATTTCAGCCTCGACCTCATGATCGGGACGGGTCCCGGTGCCAGGTCGATGCGCGTCCCGCTTAAGCCTTTCACGCTCATCTCCGCGACGACGCGCGCGGGGCTCCTCACCGCGCCCCTCCGCAGCCGTTTTGGAATCGTCTTGCGGCTGGACCTCTACAACGCGGACGATCTTCAAATCATTGTGACGCGCTCCGCTCGCCTTCTCGGAGTTCCTCTCGACGAGGAGGGCGCACGCCAGATCGCGCGCCGCAGCCGAGGAACGCCTCGCATCGCCAACCGGCTCCTTCGTCGTGTCCGAGACTTCGCAGAAGTGCGGGCCGCTGGCCACATTACCGGTCAGGTTGCGGACGACGCCTTGAAGCTGCTCAATGTAGATGACTTTGGCTTCGACGAAGTCGACCGGAAACTTCTCCTGACCATCATTGAGAAATTCAACGGTGGTCCCGTTGGCCTTGGCACTCTGGCGGCTTCGATCGGCGAAGAACCTGATGCGATCGAAGACATCTACGAACCCTATCTGCTTCAGATCGGATTCATTGACCGCACGCCCCGCGGCCGCGTCGCGACTCTGGGCGCGTACAAACACTTCGGCGTCGATCGAATCTCCGCTGACCGCCCACAAAAGAAGCTCTTCTGAAAACCACAGACTTCGACTTTGAGCTTCCGGACGAGCTCATTGCCCAAACTCCCTTGCCGGAGCGAGACGCCTCAAGGCTTCTGGTTCTGAACCGCGCGACCGGCGACGTACGGCACCAACGATTCTCAGATCTTCCTGACCTGTTGAATCCCGGCGACCTCCTCATCGTGAACCGGAGTCGCGTGCTCCCCGCCCGCCTCCTTGGGACCACCCAAGGCGGTGGCAAGGCAGAGGTCTTCTACCTCTTTCCCGAACCCAGCGATCCCACGACCTTCCGTGCCCTGGTTCGCCCTGGCCGAAAGCTCCAGGTCGGTGCGGTTGTCCGCCTCAGCCAGAGCGAGCAGTGCCGAGTCGTCGCTGTTCATGAGGATGGCGTCAGGACCATGCGATTCGAAGGCGACAGCGACATCATGACCGCCCTCCAGCACCTAGGTCACCTCCCGCTCCCGCCGTACATCGACCGGGCCGATGCTCCCGAGGACCGCGAGCGCTATCAGACGGTGTACGCGAAGGAACCAGGAAGTGTCGCTGCGCCCACCGCGGGCCTTCACTTCACGGACCGCCTGCTTTGCCAGTTGAAGGCCAAGGGCGTGCTGATTCGAGAGCTCATGCTCCACGTCGGCCCCGGGACGTTCGCGCGAGTTCATTCAGAGGACCTTGCCGACCACAAATTCCCCGCCGAGCAGACGTTCGTACCGCAGGAAACAGCCGATGCCTTCCGGGAAACCAAGCGCGGCGGCCAACGTGTCGTCGCGGTTGGGACAACCACCGTCCGCACTCTTGAGAGTCGCGTCACGGACGGAGTTTTGACGCCAGGCCCGGGAGAAACAGACCTCGTGATCGTGCCTGGTCGTCCTTTCCGGGCAGTCGATGCTCTGGTCACCAATTTTCACCTGCCGAAGTCGTCCCTCTTATTCCTCGTCTCAGCGTTTGCCGGCCGAGAGAACGTTCTTCGCGCGTACGCGGAAGCCATCCGGGCGCGCTATCGCTTCTACAGCTATGGCGACGCCACTTTCATCGGCTGATTCACTTGTCGAAGGCTAGACTCAAGACCGCCATGTTCATAACAACCCGCGCCCCAATCCTCTGGGCTACCGCCATCGGGCTGCTCTGCATCTGCGCACCCATCGCCTGCAAAAAGCTCGACCAGGTCGATCTTCCTTCGACAAACCCAAATCCACCTGTTGGGAATCTCCCCTCTCCCCAGCCAGGCGGAACCGTTGTTGTCGGCCTGCCGAGCGGATCTCCGACCCCAAGCCCGGCGGCTACGCCGAGCCCTGGTTCCTCGCCTGCTCCGTCTGCAACTGCCACGGTCACCGCAACCCCCGATACCGGATCCTGCACGCTCGCCTCCGTGCCGGACGGATCACCCTGTTCCACTGAAGCCCCCACATTCCAGGCTCAGGTCGAAGCCGCGCAGGCGGATGTCTTGCGCACCCGCCCCGACCTTTTTGATAGTGGCCGCGTCCGAAGTGAAGACGCCTACGTCCAAGAAGTCGCGCGCCTGCTGCGAACAAGAGGTCTTTGTGCGTCGCAGGGCGGCCCCAAGGATGAAGTTGCGGTCAAAAACTCCAACAACTTCAATGATCAGTACGACATTGTGCTCGGCAACGGCCAGCCGTGGACCAGTTATCAGGTGACCTGCCGACCGTCCCGTTTTTAGCTGTTAAGCACCGACCCCTCCTTCGACGAAGAGACCATGACCGACCTCGACATCTCCCAACTGAATGACG
>JBDTQB010000355.1:0-4835 GCA_039932395.1 Vicinamibacteria bacterium
GCCCCGCCGGATCTCGTCGCCTACGCCGTGCTTGGTGTGGTCTGCGCGCTGGCCGCGCATGGATTCATGAAAGTACTTTCAATGGGCGAGGCCGTCTTCCATCGTGATTCGCTGCCCCTTCCCTGGCGCGCCGCCATCGGAGGCCTCATCACCGGGCTCTTCGTCGCGTTGATTCCCGAGGTCGCCGGAAACGGGTACGAGCCATTGAGAGCCGTCCTCGACGGACGTTTCACCGCAGGATTTCTGCTGCTTCTCTTTGTGGCAAAGGCGCTGGCGACCACATCGACGGTTGCCTCGGGAAGCCCGGGCGGTGTCTTCACGCCGTCGATGTTGATGGGCGGATGCGTCGGCTCTCTGTTCGGGCAGGGACTGATCGCTCTGCTCGGTCCCACGGTGGGTTCGGTTGGGAGCTACGCGCTCGTTGGGATGGCGGCCGCGGTCGCTGCCACCACCCACGCTCCTCTGATGGCGGCGGTTCTCGCATTCGAGGTTTCAGGCGACTACGCCGTCGTCCTTCCGCTGGCCGTCGCCACCGCCGTGGCGGCCGCGGTCTCCCGTGCCATGAATCCGGATTCCATCTACACCGCCGAGTTGAAGGAGCGCGGTGTCGAGTGGGACGTGACGCTCGAAGGCGGGAGAAACGTCAAGCGCGACGTCGGCCTTCCGCCGCGTTCCTAATTGAGCCTGTAGTTGACCGTGATGGTCATCAACGCGGGGTGCGGCTTACCGTTTAAGAGCGTTGGAGAGTAGATCCAGCCCGACACTGCGTCGATCGCGGAGAGATCGAAGACCGGGTGGACGCTTCTGGACACCCGAAGATGGGCTACGCATCCGGTCCTGGTGATGAACGCCTCCAGAATTACTTTCCCTCCTACCCGCGCATCCTTGCCGGCCTCCGGATACACGGGATTGACGTTCGTGATCTTCTTCGGCTCCTTAATGGACGGCGAGAGTTCCCCCGGTGCCTCGACGCCGCTCGGCGGCTCATCAAACGTATCTGCCAGGCATGCCAGAAAGGAAGGTCGCTCGGGAAGGATGGCGACGACGCGGCTGTGTCCACCGGAGGCAAGAGACGTGGCTCCCAGAATGCGCGAAGCCTCCTGGCAACCGGGCGCGGTGCGTGAGGTCTGGAGGCCCGCGACCTTTCTAATGCGCCCCCCGGGGAGGTAGGAGACTTCCACGCCGTCGAAACGATTCGCCTGCCCCTGGCATCCCGTGCTGTCCAGAACGCTGCGAACGAACTGCGGTGGATGCCCCCAAAGACTCTTCGTGATCGGCGGCGCCCCGCTGTCCGCCGAGTCCGGACTGAATAGATCCGGAGGATCGGTCGGCGAGGCGCCACTCTCCCGTTCTTCAAAGTCGCTCGCCAGGAGGAGTTGCTTCTGCTCGCCGGACGATAGCCCGCGGAACGACAAGCGGGCTTTCATGTAGCGCTCCTGCTTAAGTTCGCGGAGCGTGCTGCGGTGTTCGGCGATCAGCGGCAAAAACGGTTCCGTTCTGGGACGATTCCACGCAGCTTCAAAGAGGTGGCGCGCAAGACGTTCATCAATCCCCTCCGCCGCTCTCAGCTCAGGGATGGCACTTGCCTCGCCCTGGCTCTCGGTACGCGCCAGCACGAGATAGGACGCGGTGCGTACCGAGGAAGCCATAGAACTGAGCCCGGAGATGGCGAGCGACGGCGAGACACGTGCGCCAAGAACCGTCGACTCAAAAACGCGGTCTAGGTGTTCGCGCAAGGCGAAGCTCGCAAGCAACGCCACCCCATCCGTCTGCAATCCGAGACGCAGTCCCTGAATGGTGACCGACGGCGATGTCTCGATCACCGGCCTTAACTCGGGCCACAACTTCATCATGCGCGGTCCCCAGCCGGCCGTGAGGCCCTTCAAGACCGCGAGCCTGGTGTTCTCCTTGGTCAGCGCCCTCCGGAAGGTGGCGTCCGAATCATCGGTTTTGTCGAGGTCGGCGAGCGCCCACGAGATCTCAAGCGCGGCCGAAAGGTCCGTCTCTTTGTCGAGAGACCCACGAAGAGCCGGCACCGTCGCCTGCGCACCCAAAGAGTGAGCCATGCGGGCGCCTGCCGCGCGCACCGGCGCGCTTTCGTCGGACAGGGCGTCGTTAATCAGGGAGATGCCAGACTCCGAGCGAGCCACCAAGGCGAGCCTGGCAAGCGCGGCAATCTTCAAGGCGGGCGATGGCTGTGTGTCTGCCGATGGCTGGGGTGGGATCCCAAGCGACACCGCCACAACCAATGCGCCGCATGTGATCATCATTGTCGGCTCCTCTCGGGTTAGCGGGCGTTGGGCGCGGCCTTGGCGACGTCGGCGTCCATCAGGACCAAGGTGCGCGGATCGAGGGTGACCGACTTCGGTTCCTTGTCCATTGGGATGGTGAAGTTGTCGTGCGCTCGCAAGACTTCGATCTGCGCCGATCTGACCGCTGCTTCTCCGTCAACCTGAATCGCCACTTCGATGGGCATGCGAAACGGAGCGCTGCTCTGGGTCTGGTCGGTCTCGATGCGAAGTACTTTCGTCGTCGCATCGTAGGTCCAGCGCGCGCGCACCTTGAGGAATCCACCGCGAGTCAGCCATTGATCAAAGAACCATCCGAGATCCTTGCCTGACGCTGCCTCCATCGTGCGTCGAAAATCGGCGGTGGTCGCGTTCGAGTCCCGATAGGCCTTGTAGTAGTCGCGGATGCCGGCCCAGAAAGCCGCATCTCCGATGAGGCCGCGCAGCATGTGCAGCGTCCATCCGCCCTTCTTGTACGTGCCGACCCCCGACAGGACCTGGCTCATGTCGGACAAGTTGTCGTGGATGACCCGATAGTTCGGCGTCTTCGCGTCGAAGTCTCGGATCGCATCGCGATCAGCACGAAGGCCCGCGACGAACTCATCGCGTCCGTAGGTGTGCTCAATGAAGAGGTGCGTGAAATACGTGGCGAAGCCTTCCGAGAGCCAGACGTGGTCCCAATCGTTTTCGGTGACGGCGTTGCCGAACCACTGGTGCGCCGTCTCGTGGATGATCACGTTGCGCCAGCGCGTGCTCTTCGGATCGTTGACTGCATCGTCTCCGTAGAAGATGGACGTCGCCGACTCCATGCCACCACGCACGCCATTCGCCTGGACGTTGCCCAGGCGTTGATACGAATAGGGCCCGATATTCTCGGAGAAGAAATCGAGCACCGCGGTGGTCGGATTCGCGAACAACGCGAAGCCCTGGTCGCGGTCCTGTCGGTAAACCCAGGTCTCGATCGGAAGGCCGCGCCAGGCGGGACGGTGATCCACCGCGAAACGCGCCACCCCAAGAACGTTCAGCCAGGTGGCGATCGGCACCGCCTGATGCCAATGGGTCAGACGCGTTCCGTCGCCCAGATCGGTCTCTTCAACCATGAGGCCGTTCGAGACCACTTGATAGTGCGACGGCGCGATCACCGTCATGTCCGAGGTGGCTTTGTCGTAGGGATGATCGATGGTCGGCAGCCATTGACGCGCCTTGGTCGGCCAGTTGTCGCTGAAGAAAGTGCGATCCCCATGTTTGTTCGGCGCGATCAGCAGGCCGGTGACCGGCACTCCGCGATAGCGCACCACAAGGGATCGTGATTCGCCGGCCTTGCCCGGTGTTTTGAGCTGGATCATCAGCCGATCGTTCTCGTGACTGAACGAGAGATCAGCGCCTGCTTCGGTCACGCCGGTCACGGTCATGCCCTTGTCGGTCGTTCCCACCTTCGGCTGAACCAGATCGAGGGTCACGTTGGCGACCCCGTCCTTCATGACCCTCAGGTCAATGGTTGCTTCGCCATCGATGACGTCGCTCGCATCGCTCAGAGTCAGCCGAAAGCCATAGTGAAGGATGTCCACACCAGGCTGGCGGGGATAGGTGTCAGCATGTGAAGGCTGAACGCTCGCCATCGTCAGGAAGGCAGCCGGCATGCGAAGGGTGGTTCGGTGGCTCTGCATCCGCGTAGCGTACACGCGAGCGGAGGTCACAAAGTCCGGCGGCGGCCCGGCTGACGAAGAGTAGAGTCGCGCCAATGCTCGATCTGCTCCGTCCGGCCCCTTTCGCCGAGCCCCTTCCCAAAGATCAGGTGGACTCAACCTACAAACGGCTGAGAACCCAGGTCTTCGTGGGGATCTTCATCGGGTATGCGGGCTACTACCTCGTTCGCAACAATATCGCGCTGGCGATTCCGGACATTCTGAAAGAGCATCCCGAGTACACAAAGGCTGATCTCGGTACAGCGCTCACGTTCCTGTCCGTCGCCTACGGCCTCTCGAAGTTCCTGATGGGCTCGATCTCGGATCGCAGCAACCCGAAGATCTTCCTGCCCCTCGGTCTTCTGATCTCCAGCGCGATCCTGGCGATCTGCGGACTGGTCAAGGCGGTCTACGCTTCCCTCTTCGTCATCATCATGCTTCAGACAGTCAACGGCTGGGTTCAGGGCATGGGCTGGCCGCCCGCCGGGAAGACCATGGTGCACTGGTTCAGCACCAAGGAGCGCGGTCTGACCGTGTCCGTCTGGAACACGTCGCACAATGTGGGCGGCGCGCTGGTCGCGAACCTGGCGCTTCTGGGCGTCACGCTCTTCAACGACTGGGGCGCGAAGTTCTATTTCAACGCGTTGATCGCCGCGGTGGTCGCGATCGTCGCGTACTTCCTGATGCAGGACACGCCGCAGTCGAAGGGCCTCCCGACCATCGAGGCCTACAAGAACGACTACCCGCCGGGCTACACCGAAGCGCACGAGAAGAACTTCACGTTCAAGGAGATCTTCATGGAGCACGTGCTTCGCAACAAGTATCTCTGGGCCATCTCCTTCGCGAACGCCTTCATCTACTT
>JBDTQB010000356.1:0-4826 GCA_039932395.1 Vicinamibacteria bacterium
GCGGCTACGGAGCCACCCGCATCGGCATGAAGCATTCCGACGTCTTCGGCAGCCTCTACATCATGAGCCCCTGCTGTCTCTCTCCTCGCGCCTCCGGCGCCCCAAACTCAGATCTCGAAAAGGTGGTCGAGAAAATGACCTCGCCCGCCGACAGCGCTGCGCTGGGTTTCGGGACGCGGGCACAGCTCGCCACCGCGGCCGCCTGGTCACCCAACCCCAAGAACCCCCCGCTGTTCCTTGACCTGCCCACCAAGGACGGCGTTCCCTTGCCGAACATCCTCGCGAAGTGGGCGGCCAACGCGCCTCTCGCATTCATCGACCAGTACGTCCTCGGCTTGCGGCAGGTACCGCGCGATCTCGATGGATGTGGGCGATCAGGATGGCCTACGTGCGGACGCTCTTCGCCTGCACGAGACTCTCGACGCCTATGGGATCGTCAACACGTTCGAGGTCTACCCGGGCACGCACACGAGCCGCGTGGCGGACCGCTTCCAGAATCACGTCCTCAAGTTCTTTGGGCAAACCCTGTGCTTCAAAGAAGGTTGCCGTTAGCGCGTTCGAAAGAGGTGGAGATCGATGACATCCGCCAGCGCCTGGTATCCGGCCGGATTCAAGTGCAGGTGATCTCCAGGGTCGTACTGGGCAAGGGTCCTCGTCGGGTGACTCGGGTCGCGAACCGCGGCGTCAAAATCGACGAAGGCGTCGTAGGCCTTGCTGATCCGGATCCATTCGTTGAGCGCTTGACGCTTGGCCTCTCCCGCCGGTGTCCAAGCACTCGAACCCTCGAAGGGCGTGAGAGTCCCGCCGTAGATCTTCAGGCCGCGCGCATGCGCTCGCTCGATCATCTGTTTGTGAGCCGCGATGAGATCCGCGGCGCTGGGCGAAGCATTCTGACGAGCCTGCCCGATGTCGTTGATTCCTTCGAACACGATCACGTGGGTGAGGCCCGGCTGCGCGATCACGTCGCGATCGAATCGCTGGAGTGCGCTTGGTCCGTTGCCCTCGTTAAGCACGCGGTTGCCGCCGATGCCCGCGTTGAGGACGGCCATGCGCACGCCGCCATTGACGAGACGCCGCGCCAGATGATCCGGCCATCGGTTGTTCGTATCCATCGTGGAAGCAGTGCCATCGGTGATCGAGTCGCCGATCGCCACGATGGCGCCGGTGTTCGCAGCCGCCATGATTTCGACTCGCGTGAGGAAGAACCAGGTGGCAGTTGGTAACCCATCCCCGCGGCGATACGCGGTGGTCGTCTGCACGGACATAGCGGTGACTCCAGCATGGTTGCCAGGCGACGAAACGTAACCCGTTTGCCAGGCGGCGGCATGAGTGGTGAGGGGCGACTTCATCGCAGCGGTGTCGTCCGGCAGATACAGGTCGATCGCGAGATCCGACAGATCGGGAACATTGAGATCGACGGGATCGCTCACGAGGATCGCGCCGGCGGGCACGGCCGCGTTGGTGGCACCTCCAAAGGTCAGGACCCGATTCGACCGAGGCACGATCGACGCATCTTTGTCCCTCAGCGCTGCTTGGGCTGCGCCGATATTCAGGGCAGCCGTACCGAAGGTATTCGAAAGAACGATCCTCACCCGACGTCCGCCGAGCGTGACATGAGCGATCTGCCGAAGAGTCTGATTGCGAAAGTGAAGCATGGATTGCCCGCCGACTTTCAACTCCTGGTTCGGTGCAACCGCCAGAACCGCTGGAGGAATCACAAGCGGCGTCTGTGCGACGGGACTGGCGGGCGGTGCCTGGACTGGCGCGGGCGTTGGATCGATGCGCGCCATGGACGACGCGAACCAGGTACCGACCCAGTGTTGTCCGCCAACCGGCTGCTGGCCGAGAGCGTGGCGCGAAGGAAAGAACATCAGCATCACTGCGATCCCCGCCCTCACCGTCCCTTGAGTTTGCGCCATCCAGTTAGAACTCTTGTGCCGTTTCATCTCGTTCTCCTTCGCACAAGTGTAGCCAGAACAAAGTCATGAAACCGACCCGCGTTCGCTATCAGGTCGTTGGCCTTTCGGTTCTCCTGGCGATGGTTACCTACCTCGACCGCGCGTGCCTCGGAAAGCTCGCGCCCGAGATCATGCGCGACCTGGGCTTGTCTCTCATTCAGATGGGTACGGTGTTCAGCGCCTTCTCTTTCGCCTACGCGCTGTTCGAGATTCCGACCGCATGGTGGGCCGACCGGGAGGGCACGCGGTCGGTGCTCACTCGCATCGTGTTGTGGTGGTCGACCTTCACCATGGCGACCGCGGGAGCGTTCAGCCATGGGTCGCTTCTCGTCACGCGCTTTCTGTTCGGCGCGGGCGAGGCGGGCGCATGGCCTTGCGTCGCCCGCACCTTCTCCCGCTGGGTTCCCAAACGCGAGCTCGGCACGATGAAGGGTGTGTTTTTCGCCGGCGCCTATCTGTCCGGCGGGCTCACTCCTCCGCTCGTCGTGATCATGATGCAATTCATGTCGTGGCGAATGATCCTTGTGTGTTTCGGCTTCGTGGGTTTCGCCTGGGTCGCGGCCTGGTTACGCTGGTTTCGAGATGATCCCGCATCACACCGAGGCGTCAACGCCGCGGAGCTCGAGCTCATCAACGCGTCCCGCCACGCCGTGGCGCCGGTCGTTGCGGGCTGGGACTACTGGCGGGTGCTGCTGCGCCAGCGCAACATCCGCGCGTTGTGCATCATGTACGTCCCGAACTGCGTGACTTTCTATTTCTGCATCACCTGGCTTCCGACCTATCTGCATGAGCGGCACGGCTTCGATGCGAATGCTCTCGGAATTGTCTCGGGCCTGCCGCTGTTTCTAAGCGTGGCGACGCAGTTTCTCGGCGGATTCTTCTCGGATCGCATCGCCCGACGCCATGGCCTGCGTATCGGCCGCCAGGTGCCCGGCGTGATCGGCTACGGACTCGCGGCAATTTTCACTCTCGGTGCGGCGCTTGCAACCGCTCCCATCACTGCGGCGGTGTTGATCGCGCTTGCGACAGCGTCATGCATGCTTACCACCGCGGCCGCCTGGGGAACCTGTGTCGACATCGGGCGTGAGCACTCAGCGGTCGTGAGCGCCACCATGAACACGGCGGGCCAGTTCGGCGCGATCGTGAGTCCGATGATTGTGGCCTATTCGGTGGAGCGATTCCACGACTGGAATCTCCCGCTGTATCTGTTGAGCGGCCTCTTCGTGGTCGGCGCCGTCTGCTGGTTCTTCATCGATCCCGAGAAACCAGTCTTCGCTACTTCTGTCTCTGGCAACGCAACACGGTGATGCGGGGAAAGGATACGAACTCAAAATCGAAACCGACGGCGAGTGTTCGAATGTCAAGACGATCGCGACGATCCGGTAGAACGGCGAGTCCGGCCACGCGCGTCTCGTGAGCTAAACCGAAACAAAGAATCAAGGTCCGGAAACTTAGTATCATTCCGTGACGATCTAAGAGTCATGCCCGTTTGGCCTAGCTTCCGCTCGGCCAAACACGGGCGGATTCCCTGTTCTTTTTAGGAGGGCCATGATGCTGCCTCGAATGCTCTTGCTGCTCGGCGGCACCGCCGCCTTCGTCGTCTTTTCTGGACAGGCGCCCGCCCCGCCGCCGGTCTCTCTCGCATCCGCGCCTTACAAGAACGCGGGCCTTCCGGTGGACCAGCGGGTCGCCGATCTGATCGGGCGTATGACGCCTCAGGAAAAAGCCCGCATGCTCGCGGGCTCCGGCTGGATGGAGAGTTTCCCGATCGAGCGTCTAGGCATTCCCGCCATCAAGATGGCGGACGGACCGCTCGGTGTCCGCAACTGGCGCGGATCGTCGATCGTCACGAATTCCGCTGCGACACCTCAAGTCCTCTCCACCGGTTTCCCCGCGAGCATCGGAATGGCGGCGAGCTGGGATGTTGATCTGGTCCAGCAGCAAGGCCGCGTGATCGCTCAGCAGGTCAAGGCGTTTGGCCGGGACATGATTTTGGCGCCTACCGTGAACATCAACCGCACTCCCCTTTGGGGCCGGAACTTCGAAGGTTACGGAGAGGATCCGTACGTGGCCTCTCGTATGGGCGTCGCCTACATCCGCGGCGTACAGGGCGAGGGTGTGATTCCGTCGGTCAAACACTTCGCGGCGAACAACGAGGAGTTTGAGCGACACCGCATCGACGAGGCTATCGACCTGCGCACCCTCCATGAGATCTACTTCCCCGCCTTCAAAGCGGCCGTGCAGGAAGCAAATGTCTGGGTGGTCATGAATGCGTATCAGAAGGTCAACGGCGAGTACTGCTCGGAGAACTCGTTCCTTCTCACCGAGACCCTCCGAAAGAACTGGGGCTTCAAAGGGTTCGTCATCTCCGACTGGGGCAGCACGTACAGCACGAGCGCCACGATCAACGCCGGCATGAATCTGGAAATGCCGGGGGGCGAACCGATGCGTCGCTGGATGGAGACGCCCAACGCAAAAGAGTCCGGCAACGGCGCCGGCTGGCTCAGCGAGGAGAAGGTCATGGCCGCGATCGCTTCGGGAGAGGTGAAGCAGACCACTGTGGATGACAACGTGAGAGGCATTCTCCATGTCATGTTCACCGCCGGTCTCTTCGACAAACCTCATACGGCGGGCGGCGAAGTAGACACGCCCGAGCAGAAGGCGATCGCCCGGCGCGCCGCCACCGAGAGCATGGTGCTGCTGCGTAACGAAGGCAGCTTTCTGCCTCTCGACGCGAAGAAGACGACATCCGTCGCGGTCATCGGGCCGAGCGCGGCGGTGACCCGCTCTGGTGGCGGAAGTTCTCTCGTGAAGACGAAGTATGTGGTCACCCCGCTCGATGGCATCAAGGAAATCCTGGGCGACAAG
>JBDTQB010000357.1:0-4819 GCA_039932395.1 Vicinamibacteria bacterium
ACAGGCTGGAGCCGGCCATCGAGATGACGCCGGGCAGACCCTTGAGCTTTTCGTCGAGGACGACAAAGAACGCACGCGCCGACGCGTCGTCGGGAAACTGCGCGCGTGGCAGGCCGACGCGCATGGTGATGACACCTTTCGGCTCGAAGCCCAGGTCGACGTCCACCATGGCGCGGAAACTGCGAATCATGAAGCCGGTTCCGACCACGACGATCACGGCAAGCGTTACTTGAGCGATCACCAGTCGATCCTGCAGCGCCTTGCGCTGCGCGGAGCCCGTCAAGGTACGGCTGTCGTTGGCGGCGCCGGGGAAGGCCATGGCTTGCGCGGCACGAAGTCCAGGGATGACCGCGGAGAGCAACGTCGCGAAGAGCCCTGCGGCGACCGCGAAGCCGAGTACCGTCCAATCGAGCGATACCGTTTCAAGACGCGGAATGGCCGCGGCCTCCGCCGTCCGGATCAGCTGCAGGCTAAGTTGTGCGATCTGGATTCCCGCGAGAGCGCCTCCGATGGAGATGACGATGCCTTCCGCCATCACAGATCGCGCGAGTTGCATCCCGCTCGCGCCCAGAGCGGCGCGCATGCGGAACTCGTCTTCGCGACTGAAGCCACGCGCGAGCAGCAGGCGTGCGACGTTCGCGCAGGCGATCAGGAGAACGAAGCTGACGGCGCCCATCAGTGCCCACAGACCTCCGCGCACGCTCTTCACCAGATCGCGTTCCAGAGGCACGATGGTCACGTGAAGATCGCCCGCTTCGAAGACGGCGTTCTCGCGTCGTAAGGCGGCGCCGATTGTGCTCATCTCCTGCTGCGCCTGTTCGAGGGTGACGCCCGCCTTCATGCGCCCGATGCCGCCCCAAGCGGTCCAGTTGCGCGGCGGCAATGTAGCGTAGTCGATGCGCGCGGGCCGCCAGATCTGCGGACGCTTGATGAAGAACGACTCTGCAGGCACATACAGCTCGAAGTCACGAGGCAGAACGCCGATCACTTCGAACGGCCGGCCATCCAACGTGATGGCTCGACCGACCACGGACGGGTCGCCGCCGAACTGGCGCTGCCACAGGTCGTAGTTGAGCATCACCACGCCGGGAGCGCCGGGCACGTCCTCGCTTGCATTGAACTGGCGGCCCAGGATCGGCTCGACGCCCAGGAAGGAGAAGAAATTCGCGCTGACGTTGCCGGAACGGATCAGTTCGGAGTCCGACTTCGTCTGCATGAGCGCTTCGCCGCCACCCACCAGAGCGAAGTCTTCGAAGAGCCGGCTGCGATCCTTGTAGTCGCGGTAGTCCATGGGATGAATCGCGGGCAGTGACTGGCCCTTGCCGAAGGTGTGCCAGATCATCGCCAGCCGATCAGAGTCGCGGTACGGAAGCGGTTTCAACAGCGCGCCGTTGACCACGCTGAAGACCGACACATTGACGCCAATCCCAAGCGCCAGGCTCAGGATCGCGCCCGCCAGCAGGCCGGGACGGTGCAGCAACATCCTGAGCGCGAGTTTCAGATCACGAAGCATCGAAGCTCTCCATATCGCGAGACTAAACGAAAGGCAGCGGATCGCGCGATTCAATGAAATGAACCAGAGGGGCGTGGATACTGATCATTTTGAGTGGCTGCCGTCGCCTCTACAATCGCCTGATGACAAACCCCGATCACGCGTCCGATGTCTCTAAAGTCATCTGCACGGCACTCAGCCAGCAATGCGAGCGCGTTCGCCTGCGCATTCACCAACTGGTGGAACCGCTGACTCATGAGCAGCTCTGGACGAAGCCGTATCCGTACGGCAACTCTGTTGGGCATCTGCTCCTGCATGTGACGGGAAACCTCCGGAACTACATCGGCGCGGGCATCGCGAATTCGGGCTACGTGCGCGATCGTCCGAAGGAGTTCGCGGATGACTCGAAGCGAGAGAAGGACGCTGTGATGTCCGACTTCGAGGGGGCCGTGGCTGAACTGCTGGCCACCGCCCGCGCTCAGAGCGACGCCGATTGGGGCAAACCGTACGACGGCGGCATGGGCGTCGAAGACATCGACAATCGGCTCAGCATCTTCATCCGCTGCGCCGCGCACCTGGACCACCACATGGGTCAGATGATCTATCTCTGCAAGCAGCTCGCCCTATGATCTCGCTCCCCGGGATCGGCTGAGCGCGGCGGCCATCCTCCTTCGTACCCTTCTAAGGAGCCTTCCATGCTGTCGCTTGCCCTGCTCGCCTTGCTCTCCGGACCGCTGGACCTCTCGCCCGGCACCGCGTACGACCCAAAGGTTCCAACCATCAAGAAGGTGCTCGGCTACGACCACGGTGAAGAGATCACGAGCGGCGACGGCTTCATCACCTACTTCAAGGCGCTGGAGGCCGCTTCGGGCGGACGCGCGAAGGTCATCGAGTACGCGAAGACTTACGAAGGCCGTCCGCTGGTCATGATGATCGTGGGCAGCGCCGATCGGATCGCGCATCTCGACGCCATCAAGGCCGATATGAAGAGGCTGGCTGATCCTCGCGGGACCAGTGCTTCCGATCTCTCCGCCATCGTGGATCGTTCCCCCGTCATCACGTGGCTGATCCACGGTGTTCACGGCAATGAGATTTCCTCGGGCGACGCTGCGATGGCCGAGGCGTATCACCTGCTTGCCGCGAAGAACGATCCGGGGGTCGCGACGATTTTGAAGGAGTCGCTGGTCCTCATCGATCCGATGCAGAACCCCGACGGCCGCGCGCGCTTCATGTTCCAGAACCTCCAGGGACGCGCGATGGACAACGACAGCGAGCCGCTGTCTGCTGAGCACGATGAGCCCTGGCCGGGCGGACGGAGCAATCACTACCTGTTCGATTTGAACCGCGACTGGCTTGCTATTACGCAACCGGAGACCGCGGGGCGGGTCAAGATCTTCCTCGACTACTTCCCGCAGGTCACCGTTGACCTTCATGAGCAGGGCGGCGACGCGACCTACTACTTCCCTCCCGCCGCGGCACCCAGGAATCCTTTCCGCACCGCCAAGCAGACCGAGTGGCTGGAGAAGTTCGGCCGCGCCAACGCGGCGAAGTTCGATGAACGCGGCTTCGCCTACTTCATCCGTGAGATCTACGACTCCTTCTATCCCGGCTACGGCGCATCGTGGCCGATGGCGCAGGGCTCCATCGCGCACACCTTTGAGCAGGCGTCCTCACGCGGTTTGATTTTCCGCCGCACCGACGGCCGCGACCTGACCTTCCGCGACGGCGTGGTTCATCACTTCACCGCCGCGATTCGCACCGCGCAGAGTGTCGCCGAGAACCGCAAAGCCGTTCTGAGCGACTTCGTGACTTTCCGTAAGTCGGCGAGCGACGATGGCGGCGCGAAGGAATACGTTCTGCTTCCGGGCAAGGATCCTTCGCGCGCGCGTCGTCTCGCGAGCCTGCTGGTCGCGCAAGGCGTTGAAGTCTTCCGCACGGATGAAGCGCCCGCGAGCAATCCAGCACCCGCCAAGCCGGGCGCGCCTTCGGTCGCACCTCGGTCCTATCCGATGGGCTCCTACGTGATCCCGCTCGGACAGCCGACCGGACTTCTCGTCCGCAACCTTCTCGACAAGGATGTCGCGATGGATCCGGAGTTCCTCAAGAAGCAGGAAGAGCGGCGCGCGCGTCTGCTGCCCGACCAGTTCTACGACATCACCTCGCGGAGTCTGCCGATGCTGTTCGATGTCGAGTGCGTGCTGTCCGATGTGAAGGTCGCGGGCAAGCGTTCGGCCTTCGATCCGAACCGGATGGACCCGTTCCCGGTCAAGGAAGCGAAGCTGGCGTATGTGATTCCGTGGGGCGCGGCGGCGGCCGCGGCCAGCGCCGAACTGGCGCGCGACGGTGTGCTGATCCGTGTGGCCGATGATCCGTTTTCTCTGGGCGGCCGAAAGTACGGTACCGGAACCGCGGTCATCCGCGTGGCCGAGAACCCGACGAATCTGCGCGACACGCTTCAGGCCGTTGCGTCCAAGTGGGGCACCGAGATCGTGGCCGTTGATTCAGGCTTCGTCGATGAAGGCGGCATCTCCCTCGGCAGCAATCGCATGCTTCCTTTGAAGGCGCCTCGCGTCCTGTTGATGTGGGACTCGCCCACCGCAAGTCTGTCCGCCGGATGGGCGCGCTACGTTCTCGAACGCCGCTACAACCAGCCGGTGAGCGCGATTCGGATCTCCACGCTACGCCGCGTCGATCTGCGCAAGTTCGACGTCATCGTCATTCCAAGCGGCAACTACGAAGGCGCCATCTCCGCGGAACTACTCGGCAAGCTGAAGGACTTCGTGCGCATGGGCGGCACGCTTGTGACCGTCGGCGAAGCGTCGCGCTGGGCTTCGCGTGACAGCGTCGGCCTGCTGTCGACCGATACCGAACTCAAGGACGGCAAGAGCGAGGACTCGCCTGCCGATGCCAAGAAGGCGGACGCTCCGAAGGATTCAAAGGGTGCTTTCGACTATCAGAAGGCGATTCAGGCGGAGCGAGCGCGGCCTGACGTCATCGCGGGAGCGATCCTGCGCGGCACCATCGATCAGGAGCATTGGATGTCGGCGGGCATGAACGCCGAGATGCCGGTGATGGTGGAAGGCGCGCGCGTGTTCTCTCCGATCAAGCTCGATCGTGGCACCAACGTCGGCGTGTACGCGGCGGCCGACCGCCTCGCCCTCTCCGGCATCCTCTGGAAGGAAAACAAAGACGCGCTGGCGCGCAAGGCTTTCCTGATCGAAGAGCCGCTAGGCACGGGACACGTCATCGCCTTCGCCGAAGAGCCGAACTTTCGCGCCTACTCGCAGGCGTCGGAGCTGCTCTTCATGAACGCCGTCCTCCTCGGGC
>JBDTQB010000358.1:0-4783 GCA_039932395.1 Vicinamibacteria bacterium
CCCGGCGAGCGCATTGGGGCCAGAGCCAGCGCGGTGATCAGGCCCGTAACCGCCACTACGGTGAGCGCACATGCTGCTTCAAGGAACACGAGCCACGATGTGTCCGATTCGGATGGGTGACCGTTCATGAAGCGAGTGAGCCGTGGAAAAAAATAATCCACCGGCGCGATCCGGGTCTTCCAGGCCGCCATCATGTCCGCGCCGGTAACGAACTCGGGGGGAACAAGATTGCCGCTGCGCAATGCCGCGATATTCGCACTCGCTCGAGCGTCGCCGCCCACGGCCTGGTACAGCTCCACCGCGCGATCCGTGTGTCCGGCGAGATGATGGGCTACGCCAAGGACAAACCGGATCGAGTCGCTCGGACTGTCGGCCAAGCGACCCTCGAGTTGCTCGATGATGCGCGGGCTGTCGAGTGCGTCGATGAAGCCGATGGGCAGGGATATTTCAACGTCGATGACGTGCAAAAGAGAAGCAAGCACGCCGAAAGAGAGGAGGAAGAGAGTTCCCGCAGTCGCAATCAGTGCCCGTTCCCTTCCGGTCAGAAATGTCACACCCCTAGTCCACGTCTTCTCGCCCGCGCGGATTGAGCGTCGCCACGCGGTCAGGAGGAGCGTCATAGCCGTCGCCCAAAAGGAAATCATCACGGCCAGGCAGACCTGCAGAACGTAGTCGGCGTTCGCCGTTGCTTGCGAATAGCCTGGGACCGCCGTCTTCATTCGTTCCACGACGGTTCCCTCCGCAACGGCACTTGATTTTTGGCCGGTTCTGGAAAAATGACGAGCCCAGGCTGCAGCGACCAATTCGTCCTCCTCTGCCAGACCCAGATCTCGCAAGCGCTCAAGCCAGAGATGGCCTCGCTGCAAGCCGACCGCGTCGAGAACCTTGCCCCTGGAGAGATTGGACGGAACCGGCGAATTGATCAGTCGTTCAATCAGCGTCATCACGGTGCCCGTCGATTGCGGTATCGGCTTACGGCGAACGACCGCCTCGTCGAGCGCCCGGTCGGCAAACTCCGCCTGCCCAAATTGCTCGAAAATCTTCGCCATGTGCGCATATTCGTAGAAGGGCGTCGCGGCATAGGTTCCCGCGAACATCTCATTCCATGTCGTGGCCGCCTGCTCCTTTCGCCCTTGCCACCATTCGGTTTGGCCGAGGAAGAAGAGATGCCACGGCTGCGTCGGATCAAGATGCCTCGCCGCGCGCAGAGCCGCTTCGAGGTCCGGCAGCGTTTGGGCCAAGTCCGCGCGACCACCCACGCGCTTGAACTCTGTCTCCGGCCCCAACACATAGAAGTTCGCCACGAGCGCACGCCCAGCCAGCACCCGAAGACGCCTCAGGAGCAGACTCCGACCCAGGCTGACAGGAGTCTGAATCCGGCCGTGCGACAGGTCGAGATGGAAGACGGCGCCGTCCTCCTCGCACGTCAGATCAAGATGGTCGTCAAGGATCGACATCGAGCGCAGCGTTCCCATATAACGATGCCGTTCCGTGACCACTCCGGTTACGAAGTTGGTCGCAAGCAGGTAGCCGCTATCGAAGGTTTCCATCTTGGGCCCGAGATAAGTCTCTTTGACGTAGAGGAGGCCATCGAAGATTGTTGCCCGCCGCGTGGAATATGGCCTCCCGGTTGCGGTCGCGCGACCATAGGCAGCAAGCGCCTCTAGCGGCCGGCCGGAATCGATGTCCAGATCGCCCAGGGCGGCCCACGTCTGCGGGTCTTTCGGGTCCAGCAAAACCGCGTCTTCAAGCTGTTTGCGCGCGTCGTCGTGTTTGTGAAGCTGGAGCATTGCCTCGGCGCGATATCGCAACGACTCCGGAGTGCGCGGTGCCTGGGAAAAAAGCTGCAGCGCTTTTTTTGGATTGTTCTCTGTATGCAGCGCCTGAACGCCCGCGAGCACCAGCACAAGATCGCCCACGCCGTCGGCGCCGGTCTTTCGGAGCTCGATCTGATTCGCGGCCTGCTCGGCGACCACGAGTGAGCCTGCCGCCCGCTCCATCAATGCCGGATCGCTTTGACGCAACGATCGGCGTTCCTCTTCGTCACTTAGCTGGGCGCGGGGCACAATCGTGAGATAAGGCTGGATTTCCGTCTCCCCGCGAATCACCGAAGCCTCGCCCCACACCACCGCGCTCGCGCCCAGCCGTTCACCCAGCGCCCGCGCGGCCGGGTGGTCTCTCACCGGAACTCTGGTCTCGTCCACGCCGATGACTCTTACGCCTTCATTGCTGAGCCGTCTTCGGACGGCCCGCTCGACAAGAGCCGCCATGACTTTGCCCTCATTCGTCGACGCGTCGTCGATCCCTTGGAATGGCGCTATCGCCACGACCAGCTGCGTTTCGTCCGGGGACTTCGTCACGGAAGCCGGCCGCCGCCACAGGAATGCGACGGCGACGGCAAGTGCTACCGCCACCGCTGCCGCCAAACCGAAACGTCGTACCCAAGGTTGGCGTGGGCCGCGCGTTTGACCGCGACCCGAGGTGAGGGTCGGCAGCGATTCGACGCTCGGCCACGTTTTCAGGTCACGAAGGAGCGCTGCGTAAGAAACCGGTCGGCTCGCCGGGTCCTTCTGAGTCATCGAAGTGACAAGCAGCTGCGCCTCGGGACCTGGGTTGGAGATCTTCGCGGCAAGGAGCGGCAAGGGCGCATGGAGATGCTGGTCGACGATCTCGAAGGCGGTCGTCCCGGAGAAAGGCCTCTCACCGGTAAGCATCTCGTAAAGGACAATCCCCAGCGAGTAGATGTCGCTGCGGAAGTCCAAATCCCTGGCACGGGCCTGCTCGGGAGAGACATAGTGCGGCGTCCCCATCACCGATCCCGAAGCGGTAAGACCGGCGTCGATCCCTCCTTGAGAGAACTTCGCCAGACCAAAATCGGCGACTCGCACACCGCCGCGGCGATCCAGCAGAATATTGGAGGGCTTGATGTCGCGGTGCACGATACCCTTCTCCCACGCGGCCTCAAGCCCCTCAACAACCTGACGGGTGATGCCGAACGCCTCGTCCAAGGACAGTCTCCCCTGCCTGCGGATGCGTTCGCCGAGAGACTCCCCTTCCACATATTCCATCACCAGGTATGCGACGCCCTCGCTCTCGCCGAACGAGTAAACGCGGACCACATGGGTGTGCTCGACGGTGGCCATGGAACGAGCCTCACGCAGGAATCGAGCCTTCGCGTCTTCATCCGCGGCGATCCGGTCGGTCATCACTTTGACCGCGACCCGGCGGCCAAGCGTCTCGTCTTCAGCCAGGTAGACGCGGCCCATCCCGCCCTCGCCCAGCATCTGAAGGAAGCGATAACCCTTGAGCGCGAGCCCGGAAATCTCCATTGAGAGAGGCGACACTACACCAGTCGTCGCCCCCCCAAGCGCGGACGACTACGTGTTCGCGCGACGAGCAGGCGTTGGGGGCCTGTCTGTGTGCAGTGAGCGAGACTGCAACTGGCGCAGGCCGAGATCGTCAAAATCGAATCGGAGCCGAGGGGGGCGGCGGGGAGGCTTCGCGCTCTCGGTGCCCCGGCGGACTTTCATCTCGCACTGCTTGCTCGCCGGTAAGATCCCTCCTCCACACGGGCGGGGACGGTTCCCTACGACGAGGTCAACATGCTTCAAAGACGTCCAGTCCTTCTTGCTTCCCTCTTTCTGAGCGCCGCATGCATCACGGCCTCGGCTCAAAGCAGCGTCCCCACGAACGTCCCTCTCTACGATGGCCTCGGCGCGTTCACGCGGAAGGTGACCACCACGTCTCCCCTGGCCCAGCGCTACTTCGATCAGGGACTCGCCTTCTTCTACGCGTTCAACCACGACGAAGCGATCCGCGCGTTCCGCCGTGCGAGTGAGATCGACCCGAAGTGCGCGATGGCCTTCTGGGGCGTGGCTCTCGCGAATGGCCCGCACATCAACAACACCGCGGTCCCCGAGGATCACGCAAAGGCGGCTTGGGAAGCCGTCGGCAAAGCCAAAGCTCTCGAATCGGGAATCACGCCCGTCGAACGCGGCTTGATCGAAGCGGTCGCCACGCGCTACGCGAACCCGCAGCCGGAGGATCGCAAGCCTCTGGAGCAGGCGTACGCGACCGCGATGCGCGCGTTGTGGAAGGCTTATCCCAAAGATCCTGATGTCGGCTCGCTGTTCGCCGAGTCGATCGCGAACCTGCGACCCTGGGATCTCTGGCAGCCGGATGGCCAGCCCCAGCCCGGCACCGAGGAACTGCTGGCCAGCATCAAAGCGGTCCTTGTGATCGCTCCTAAGCATCCCTTCGCCAATCACCTGCTGATTCATACCGTCGAGGCGTCGCTTCATCCTGAGATGGCCGACAACGCGGCCAACATCCTGCGCGACCTTCAGCCCGGGCTCGGCCACATGGTTCACATGCCGTCCCATATCGACATTCGCCGCGGACGTTGGGAGGAAGGCATCGTCGCCAACGCCAAGGCCATCGCGGCCGACCGCGCGTATGCGGCGAAAGCACCCGAGCAAGGCTTTTATCGGCTCTACATGGCGCACAACCATCACATGCTCACGTACGCGGCCATGATGACGGGGCAGAGCGCGCTCGCGATGAAGACGATTCAGGAAATGGCCGACGACGTTCCGCTCGCCTTCTATAAGGAGAACGCGTGGGCCGATGGACTCATGGCGGCGCCGCTCGAAGTCATGATGCGCTTCGGCCTTTGGGACGAAATCCTCGCGAAGCTGGAGTTCCCCGAGTTCGTGCCGTTCTCACGCGCGATGCAGCACTACGCGCGTGCGGTCTCCTACGTCGCGAAGGAAGATGTGCCGAA
>JBDTQB010000359.1:0-4769 GCA_039932395.1 Vicinamibacteria bacterium
CGGGGTTAAAGACGCGCATCGTCGCGCGGAGCCCGGGATTCACGCACGACCGATCACGGGGCGACTGAGATTCTACTTGCCAAAGCGCGTGGTCCGTGAGGCCCGGCGCGGTATGATCCGCGGTCTTCCCAAACGCTCGAAGAACCGCGGAGAGGTGCGAGAGTGGTTGAATCGGCCGGCCTCGAAAGCCGTTGTAGTCGAAAGGCTACCGTGGGTTCGAATCCCACCCTCTCCGCCAGCTCTTCAGGCCCGAAGGGCCTGAAGGCTGGGCGTCCAGGGTGGGCTTCGGGACGTCGCTTCGCTCAGTCTCGAATCCCTTCTTCTTTAGTTCCGCCAGCTGTTCGCGAGGCCGCTACGCCTCGAAGGCGGATTCGCGGGACGTCGCTTCGCTCAGTCTCGAATCCCTTTCTTCCTTAGTTTCTTCCGCTTCGAGGCCGTAGGCCTCAAAGCGGAGTTCGATGGCGGGATTCGAGACCTCGCTGCGCTTGGTCTCGACGCCTCTTTGACTTGGCGAGGTCCTTGGGCGTCAGCGCGGTCTCGAGTTTCGTCGCTAGCGCTTTAGGAACTCCAGCACGTCGGCGGTGAGCTTTTCCTTGTGTGAGGCGAAGAGGCCGTGCGGTGCGCCCTTGTATTCGATCAAGGTGCTTCCGGGAATCCCGGCCGCGGCTTTGCGGCTCGAGATGTCGATCGGGACGATCTTGTCGTCGGTGCCGTGAATGATCAGGGTCGGAACCTTGAACGACGCGAGATCCGGCCGGAAATCCGTCGAGGAGAAAGCCTTCGCGCATTCCAGAGTCGCGCGAACGCTGGCCTGCATCGCCATCGACCGCGTCCACTCGATAACTTCTTCGCTCACCGGCTGCGTTACCAGACCCACACCGTAGAAGTCGTTGAAGAAACCGCTCCAGAACTTCGCTCGATCGGCGGCGATGGCTTTGCCCATGCCTTCGAAGGCGCTTCCATCGACGCCATCCGGATTGTTGGCGGTCTTCAGCAGGAAAGGCACGACCGAGCCGATGAGAACGGCCTGCTTCAGACCGCGGCCCGCGTGCCGCGACATGTAGCGCGCCACTTCGCCGCCGCCCATTGAGAAACCGATGATGGTGGCGTTGTCGTCCTTCGCGTACTCAAGAACGGCGGCCAGGTCATCCGAAAGCGTGTCGTAGTTGTAGCCATCCCATGGCTGTTCCGAGCGCCCGAAACCGCGCCGGTCATAGGCGATGGCTCGCATGCCCGCTTCGGCGATGGCCATGCCCATTTCGTCGAAGGTATCGGCGGTGAGCGGCCAGCCGTGGATCAGGATCACGGGACGACCGGCGCCCCAGTCCTTGGTGTAGAGCTTGACGTTGTCTTTGGTGGTGATGTGGGGCATTTGATCTCCAGGGAATGAGCGAGTCTATTTTTCCGCGCTCTGCCAGCCGCCGCCGAGTGATCGATACAACTCCACGAACCCTGTGAGCTCGGCGAGTCGCGCCTGGGCGAGGCCGAGTTCGGCAGTGAAGAGTCGCGTGTCGCTGTCCAGCACTTCGAGATAGCTTGTGACACCACCACGATAGCGAACGTCCGCCAGCCGCCGTCCATCCTGCGCCGCCACGAAAAGACCTTCTTGTGATTCGCGGAACTCGCGCTGGCTGCGGTATCCCACGATCGCATCCGAGGCCTCACGGAACGACTGCTGGATCTTCTGCTGATACACGAGTTCGGCTTCCTGATGCCGAGCGTCCGCGAGCTGCACGCGAGATCGATTCCGTCCGGCGTTGAAGATCGGCTGCACCACGGTCGCGCCGAAGGCCCAGGCGCCCGTTTTGAAGAGCGAAGACAGCGCCGAACTCGCGACGCCGCCTGCTCCGGTCAGATTGATCTGCGGGAAGTACGACGCCTTCGCCACTCCGATTTGGGCGTTCGCGGCGACCAGAAGCTGCTCTGCTTGCTGAATATCGGGGCGACGCTCAAGGAGCGTTGACGGGAGACCTTCCGGAACTTCGGGCGCGTGCGCTTGGTCCGTGAGCAATTGGCCGCGTTCGATCGGTCCTGGTCCTCTGCCGATCAGATAGCTCAGCGCGTTTTCCTGCTGCTCGACGCGACGCTTCAAATCAACGATCTGACCGCGGGCCGTGAAGACGAGCTGCTCCGCCTGCCGGACATCGACGAGCGACGCGGCACCCCCGTCAGCGCGGATTTGGGTCAGGTGCCGTGACTCTTCACGTGACTTGAGCGTTCTCTGCGAGATGTCGAGCTGCGCATCGAGAGCACGCAGCACGAAGTAGCCGTTGGCCAACTGGCTGATCAGGCTGGTCACCACCGCTCGCCGACCCCAGTCGCTCGCAAGCAATTGCGCGCGCGCCGCTTCCGTGGCGCGACGGTACTTGCCCCAGAAGTCGAGCTCCCACGAAAGCGTCCCGCCGACTTGAGCTACCCCCACCGTTCGCGTTTCTCCATTCGATGTCGGGCCATGAGTCTTCTGACCCGAGGCCTGGCCGTTGATGGTGGGGAACTGATCGGCGCGATTGATGCCAAGCTGCGCCTCGGCCTGAAGAATGCGCGCAGCCGCGATCTGCAGGTCGTAGTTGCTGGCCAGGCCGGCCCGGATCAAACGCTGCAGCGCCTCGTCCTGGAACACGCTTGCCCATTGCGTGTCTCCAAACGTCGGCCTTGCCGCATCTTCCTTCGCCTGGCTTCTAAAGGCTTCGGGCGGGGTGACTACGGGACGCTTGTAGTCCGGGCCCACCGTGCATCCAGACGCGCTCAGGATCGAAAGCACGGTGACGGCGGTGAAGGTCTCGGCTCTCGACATCTGTTCCTTCATGACGCACTCTCCACAGCCACGATGTCCGTCGGTGGTTCGACCGGTGGCTCCGCCTCGTCGTGCTTCTTCCCACTCACCTTCAGCGCGATCCGTTCGAAGATCACAAACAGCGAAGGGATCAGGAAGATCGCGATCAGGGTGGCCGACAGCATGCCGCTGATGACCACGGTGCCGAGAATCCGGCGCGCCGCCGAACCCGAGCCCGTGGCCGTCCACAAGGGCACGCAACCGAGAATGAAGGCGAACGACGTCATCAGGATCGGGCGCAGCCGGACGCGCGCGCCTTCGAGCGCCGCGTCGATCAGTGGTCGTCCTTCCTCCAGTCGATACTTCGCGAATTCGACGATCAGGATCGCGTTCTTCGCGGCAAGTCCGATCAGCATGACGATGCCGATCTGCCCGTAGACGTCAAGATCGTAGCGACGCATCATGAGGCCAAGGGCCGCACCGAAAATCGCGATCGGAACGGTCAGCAGCACCGAGAAGGGCAGCCACCAGCTTTCGTACAACGCGGCCAGGATCAGAAAGACGAAGATCAGCGACAGCGCGAAGGTCAGCCCGGACGTGCCCGACGCCTGCTTTTCCTGAAATGAAAGATCCGACCAGTCATAGCTGAACTCGGGTCCGAGCGTCTTGTTGGCTAGATCTTCGAGCACTGCGATCGCCTGACCCGAGCTGTAGCCAGGTGCTGCGGCTCCGCTGATTTGCGCGGCGCGGTAGACGTTGAAACGATTGGTGAACATCGGGCCGACCGTCGGCCTGGTGGTTTGCAGCGCGGACAGCGGAACCATGGTTCCGCTGTCGTTGCGCACGTAGAACTGTCCAATCTGCGCGGGGGTCGCGCGGTCTTTTCCCTCTGCCTGAAGGAAGACCCGCCACTGGCGGCCGAATCGGTTGAACTGATTCACGTATAGACCGCCCAGATAGGTCTGCATCGTCTGATAGACGTCACCGAGGGCCACACCCTGGGCCAGCGTCTTCTCGCGATCGACATCCGAGTAGACCTGAGGCACCCGCGCCGAAAGCGTGGTGGTGATGCCCGCAAGCTCGGGTCGCGCGCGCGCCGCGGTCAGGAATTTTTGCAACTCCTGGTCGAGAAAGTCGACGGTTCCGCCGCTCCGGTCCTGAAGCCAGAAGGTGAAGCCACCCTGCTGGCCCAGGCCCGGGATGGATGGAGGCATCGCCGCGAAGGCCGCTGCTTCCGGGACGGTTGCGCGCAGTTCTTTGTTCACTCGATCGACAAGGGCGCGCGCCACCAGACGCGGGTCGCGGCGTTCATCCCAGGGTGCCAGACGCACGAAGTAGAACGCGTTGTTGCTCGCGGTCACGCGTGTGATCAAGCTGAACCCGACGATAGTGTTGAAGTCGGCGACGCCTTCCGTTTTCAGCAGAAGCTCGTCGACCTTGCGGGTCACCGCATCCGTGCGCTCCAGAGACGCGGCGGGCGGAAGCTGGATGTTCATCAGGAAGTAGCCGTAGTCCTCCTCAGGCAGAAAGCTCGTGGGCAGACGCTTGGTCATGACACCGCTGGTCACGAAGAAGGCAAGCAGAATCGCGAGACCGAGGAGCGGCTTGCGAATGAGACTGTGGCTGAGGTTGACGTAGCCCCCCGTCGTCTTTTCGAGGCCCGCATTGAAGCGGTCGAACACCCGCCGCAGCCATCCGCGGCTCTGTGTGCGAGGGCGAAGCAGCAGGCTTGCGAGTGCCGGCGACAACGTGAGCGCGTTGAACGCCGAGATCACGACAGAGATCGCAATCGTGATGGCGAACTGTTGATTCAGCCGACCCTGAATGCCGCTCATCAGGCCGACGGGCAGGAAGACGGCAGCCAGAACCAGGGCGATACCCACCACCGGCCCCGACACTTCCTGCATCGCCTTGCGCGTGGCGTCTTTCGGACTCAGACCCTTTTCGATGTGATGCTCCACCGCCTCGACCACCACGATGGCGTCGTCGACGACCA
>JBDTQB010000360.1:0-4740 GCA_039932395.1 Vicinamibacteria bacterium
CCGAAAGGCGCGCGGATGGCTTTCGGATCCGGATCGTCGAATTCGAAGGCGGCATAGAACGACGTGCGTCGTAGGCGAGGTAGCCGACGCTTCGTACCTTCGGCGGAGTGTTGTCGCCGGGCCCGGTCTCATACCAGGTCTCCACCGGCGTGACACCCACCCAACCCGGATCGTCGAGTTTTCCATCGATGGCCATGCCGCCGCGTGTGCGCGTGACTTTCAGGGTGGCGGGCGGGTTGGCCGGCGCGGGAGGTGGCCTGAGTTGAGCGACAACAGGAAGCGACGCGAGGGCCGCGCAGAGATTCAATAGGACGATGATCCTTTTCAATGCCTGGAACGCGTCTCGTACATCAGTCGGTGGCGCACCGTCGAGCCTGCCGAGGCGACCGTGACTTTCAAGTTGTGCGTCTTCCCGACCGCGGAAGCGCCCGGCACGAACCCAAGAACGTACTGCGTCGCCGCGTCTTCCCGAATGCGGTTGAACTGACCCTTGAGATCAGTGGCTTCGCCGTCCACAATGAGCCCTCCCGTCGCGGTCGCCATCGACTGAAGCGTGGCCTGCCCGTTGCCCACCCGCCTCGCGAACGAGATTCCATAGAAGGTCACGCCCGCAAGCTGAAGGGCGCGGGCGGTGTCCTTGAGTGAACGATGCGGCGCGTCATCGCGTCGGCTGGAGAGAGCGGCCAGTCCGCCATAGCGCCCTCCGCGACGTCCGCCCCCCATGGGCTTGTCACTCGTGTCTTCCCCATCGGTGACCGCGACCATGATCGGCCTTCTCGCGGCGTCGGTGGAGAAGCGGCGCAACCCGAGAAAGATCGCATCAAAAAGGCGTGTTCCGCCGCCGGCGCCCTTGCCCAACGCTTCGTCGAGAACCGCCGCGGGAGTCTTGTCGCCGATCGGCATAGCGCGGATCCTCGAATCGAAGGCGACAATGCTGCGAGCGTGCGCGGCCGGCACTTGCTCGATGAACTGCTCGGCCGCGTCGCGAGCGTTGTCGAGAATCAACCGCATCGACCCGCTTGTGTCGAGCAGGAGCACCAGGTCGACCGAGCATTCCGGCGACGCTTCGTCCGCGAAGTCGGCACACGCGACCGCGGTCGCGACCTGTCGTTTCTTTCCGTCCTCGGTGACGGTGAAATCCGTCGACTTCAAACCGCGTATCGGGCGCCCCGCGGGATCGGTCACGCTGACGATCACGCGAACAAGTTCAGCGGATGATGGAAACACAAGCTGCGGCGGCGCGCCCGCGAGGGCGGTCGAACCGGCGAGAGCCAGCCACAACAACACGTCGGCACTCTAGCAAGACCAGGCAGCGGCGACTCCGGCGCGACTCTCGACGCCTTCCGGTTGTCGACGGCAATTTGCGTGTTCGGGTCGCCGCCAGAACTATCGCCCGGTAGACGGCTGAGTCGCCCTTGCCAGTGCGAGAACTGCTCCGGCAAACAAGAGCGTGTCAGCGAAATAGTTAACGCCTTCCACCTGAGTTCCGATCGCCGGTTCCATGAGGGCCAGGATGAGCAGCGGCGTGTAGATGACGACGACCAGGGTCAGGATCCAAACGGCGAGCCCGGTCAGGGCGGTCCGTGCGTGCCTGTTCAGCACAACGCTGCCCGCGGCCAACAGAAGCGCCGCGCCCGTCACGTAGTCGACGGCCATCCCGGCGGGAACCCAGATGGGCATCGCCTTCTCGAGCGGAACCACGGGAAGGACCATGGGGTGCAGGAAATGCTCAATGCCGAACACCGTCATCGCCAGCGTGACAAACGCGCGTCCCACCGCAACCAGAAGGCCCGCCACGGAGGTCGCGCGCCCGGCGATAGCAAGACCGGCAAGAATCCAGCCTCCCCCGCCGAACGACATCTCGCGGAAGACGATGGTCCGCACGATTCTGTTTTCAGGATGACTGATGGCGCCAGGCAGGTGAACCATGGCGACGAACAAGAACATCATGACTCCAAACAGGAAGCCCGACAGGCCCACTTCGATCCTGGCCGCGATGCTCAAGGACGCAGCCAACAAGGCCGCACCCACGAAATACACGCAGAACATGCGCCACGGCATGAAGAGAGGAACAACGTCGCTCACGAACTGCGGGCCAAACAAGTGAAGCGCGCCGAAGACCGCAAGCGGCACCGCGAAGCAGACATGGCTCAAGGCCAGGATTCTGTCGGGACCTCGACCCGCTGCAAGTTCGGTCCTGAGGCGCACCAGGCCGACCACCGACACGACAAAGCCACCGAGGCACATGGCGGCAGCCGTTGAGGAGATTTGAGCAGACATTGGGGCGAGGGATCGGCCGTCGAAAGTATCGACAATCACCCATGGCATAACAATAGCCACTCAGGCGAGCCACGATATGACCACTCCGGCTTCTCCGTTCTGCCGCGACGTCGAACCCATGACTTGACCCGCTACGCGATGGGACGGCGCGTGACGCGTCCGGTGAGGGTATCCGTGCCGATCGAGATGAACAGTTCCCGCTCGGACACCGACAGCGCAAAAGCCATGCGCCGATCCAGCTTCGCGACCAGGGCCTTGATGAAGGCGGGCTCGAACGAGTACAGCTCCAGCTCATCAGCACGGTGGATGCGTTCACCTTGGAGCCGACTGGCGAAGCGTTCCACATCCTTGTGCGTGTAGACCACCACCCGCGGAGAAGCCTTTGAAGCCTTGTGCAGACGTGCAGCGTCGGGCGCTCCGATCTCGATCCAGACCTTGAGTTGTCCCGTGAGATCACGAACCGTCAACGCCGGGTCATCCGGCTCAGACAGTCCTCCCGTTGAAAAGGCCAGCCCTTCTTCGTACTCCAGCGCATAAGCCAGCACTCGTGTGACGAGATACTCCTCCGACTCGGAAGGATGCCGCGCGACTCGGAGCGCGAGCGTCTCATAGACCTGCCGGTCGGCGTCCGCCAGATCGATATCAAAGTTGTACACGGTCGCGCCAGTGGCCATGGACGAAGTAGAGCATGCCGACGCACCGGCGGCTATCATTCGACGCCGGCCGGAGCATCCCTTCCCTTCACGCCCAGAGGTTTCCTTGACTACGTCACGCGTCCGCCGCTTCCTGGCTCACTTCACCGCGGTCCTCATGGCGGCCTGCGGTTCGAGCTCATCGGGCACGTCGCCGTCCGGCTCGAGTTCGTCGACCGCGGCACCCACGGCAACCCCCGTCACCGCAACGCCTACACCGGCATTGACGCCGTCACTCCCCGCCTCCTGCCGCAACATCCCGGTGGCCATGGGAACCGCGGCGGGCTGTCATCAGGAAGCATCTGACTTCCTGAAAGCGGTGACCGAGGCCGTCTCCATCGCGGCGAATTCGACCGCCGTCGACCCTGATACGAAGGAGACTTTCCCGATTCTTCAGAACGGGGTGCTCCAGAGTCCGAACGCCTACCTCAAACTGATTGTCGACGCGCTCGACCGGCAGGGCATCTGCGCCGTGAATGACGGCGAGGAACTCAACATCCGCAACACGAACGCCTACAACGAGATGTTCGACGTCATCACGTCGAGCGGAGGTTCGTGGGTCAAGTACCAGTCCACTTGCAGCCCGGCGATTCCGATGCCCGCGGTCATCAACCCGCCCGTTCAGGACCCTGAGTGCAAGCTGGTACCCAGCAAGGACAGCTACTGCGACAAAGCGGCCGGCACCTACAACGGAGACGTCATCGGAGCGCTGGATGAAATGATCGCGCAAGACCGTCAGCTCGCAAGTCCGCTGATCTTTGACTTCCGCTCCCGTGCGCTCGGCGATGAAACCGGGTGGAAGGTCGCGAACGTGCCCCTCTATTTTTCAGAGATGAGGAAGCGATTGCGGACAAAGGGCTATTGCAGCGTCTATCCGGGAGACGATGAACTGCTCATCAAGAAAGGCACCAATCGTTTCTCGGAGCACTGGGATCTGCTTCGCGGCGAGGAGTTCAGCCTTCGCAATCTCGCTGCCGTCTGTCACGACGCCGCCTTCTGACCAGGGCCCACCGTAGACTGCGCGCTCCCGCAGGAGCTTTCATCAGATGACGTCGTCCCCCCAGGATTCGAAGGACCCGGTTCCGCCCACGACGGTGAGCGACGAGGATGCCACGGCGGCGCGCGAACCGCAGACGCCACTTGAGTCAGGTCTTCCGGTGACGTCCATCCCGGAGCGATTCGGTCGCTATCGCATCCTCCGCGCGATCGGACGCGGCGGCATGGGCGCCGTCTTCGAAGCGCGTCAAGAGCAGCCGGATCGCTCGGTTGCCCTGAAGATCATCAGCGCCGACTATCTCTCCGAGTCCCTGCTGCGACGTTTCGAGCACGAGACTCAGGTACTGGGCAAGCTTCAGCACCCCGGCATCGCGCAGATTTACGAAGCGGGCACGATCTACGACGAAAACGGGCGCGCCGTGCCGTTCTTCGCGATGGAGTACATCCGCGGCACCGACCTGCTGAAGTACGCGACGGAGCATGCCCTGGGCACACGCGCACGACTCGAGCTGATAGCGGGCATCTGCGATGCCGTCGGTCATGCCCATCAGAAAGGCGTGATCCACCGCGACCTGAAGCCGAGCAACATCCTGGTCGACGAGAAAGGCCAGCCCAAGATCCTCGACTTCGGCGTCGCGCGCGCGACCGACAGCGATGTCCACACCACTCAGCTCACGGACATGGGCCAGTTGATCGGAACCCTGCCCTACATGAGCCCGGAGCAGGCGGGCGGCGAGCGCGAGGATCTCGACACCCGCAGCGATGTGTACGC
>JBDTQB010000361.1:0-4723 GCA_039932395.1 Vicinamibacteria bacterium
TCATGGGCCTGGTGGCGGACGCGGTCACCCAGGTCCTCGAACTCCCGCCCGACCGCATCGAGCCTCCTCCACCTTTTGGGGTCGCCAGCGACTCGGCGTTTCTCGCGGGGATGGGTCGGGTGGATGGTCGTTTCGTCCTCCTGCTCGACCTCCCACATGTCCTGTCCGGCGTCGAACGAGGCGAAGCCGTCCGGTCGGAAGCGGCGGACCCGGCGTCCCCGGCTTCCGAACCAGCGTCGAAACGCATCTCTAACTTGATCGCTTCCGCCGCGCTGTCGGTTCTCCTGTTTCTTTGCGCTGCGCCTTCGCAGTGCCAGGAGCCCATCAAGGACAACAGCTTCCTGATCGAAGAGGCCTACAACCAGGAACGCGGGGTCGTTCAACACATCTCCACTCTCTCGAGACCCACGACCGGCGGCGATTGGACATTCACCTTCACTCAGGAATGGCCCTTGCCGGATCAGCGTCACCAGGTGAGTTTCACTCTGCCGGTCCAGAGGCTTTCGGATGCGCGCATATCAAACACCGGTGTCGGTGACATCGCCCTCAACTATCGCTATCAAGCGTTGGGTATTCAAGGCGGGTCTCTGGCGCTCTCTCCGAGAGTCAGCCTCCTGATGCCGAGCGGCCGATCCTCCGCCGGACTGGGCACGGGTGGCACCGGTGTCCAGCTCAATCTGCCCGCCAGCTGGGCGCTGTCCCCAAGCTTCGTAGGCCACTTCAACGCCGGACTGACCTTTGTGCATAGGGCGCGCAACGCGGACGGTGATCAGGCTGACACGAAGGGTTCCTTCGCCGGCGGCAGCCTGGTCTGGCTCGCCCGACCGAGAGTCAATCTCCTGGTGGAAACTCTGTGGACCAGGTCCGGCGTCGTCGCCGGAAACGGACGGGCCTCAACCGAGGACTCACTGCTCGTTAGCCCGGGGATTCGTTGGTCCCACGATTTGCCGGGGGGTCTGCAGATCGTTCCGGGCCTCGCGTTCTCTATGGGTCTCGGCCCAAGCCGTGGAGAACGTGCCTTGTATCTCTACCTGAGCTTCGAACATTCCTTCCGCGCGCGACCCTGACTTTCCGTATAGTCTTCGCACAAGATCATGGCGCTTGGACGCGGCGGCGGAAGGTCCAGATGAGCAGGCGGCAGCCTTTGTTATCCGTTCTCGGGATTCTCGTTGCCGCAGTGTTTGTCAGTTCGGCCGGGGCGGTGGACACCCCGCGACGGTTCGTCTACGCGGGCGACGCCAAGTTTCCGCCGTACGATTTTCTGGATGCGGCGGGAAGGCCCGAGGGCTTCAATGTCGAAATCGTTCAGGCGCTCGCGAAGGACGCGGGTGTCGATATCGAGATCCGGCTGATGGACTGGAGTCGCGCACGAGCCGATCTGGACGCGGGCAGGGCGGATCTGATCAGCCTGTCCTATTCGACGGAGCGAGCCAGCACTTACCAGTGGCTCGCGCGGACGTGGGCGATGCGGCAGTGCATCCTCTTCTCATCGCAGCGGCGAAACCATCCCACGAGCCTCAACGATCTCGGCGGAGAAACGATCGCGGTTCAGGAACGCTCCGCGGTAGCCGAAGCCCTTCTCGCACTGCCCGAACCAAAGCCCGCCTTGATGATGGTTGCGTCGCAGGGCGACGCATTGCAACTCCTCAAAAGCGGCGTCGCCACCGGGGTCGCAGGTAATTCATTGAGCCTGAGCGTCGAGGCCTCTCAAATCGGCCTTTCGGGTTTGCTTGAGCTCCCGGTCAAATCCGTTCCGTACGGACTCTTCGCCGCGAAGGGCCGGTCGGATCTGGATTGGGTCTCCGGAAGCCTCGCGCGCCTGGAGGACGCGGGGGTGGTCCAGGCACTCGCCGAAAAATACCTGGGCGTACCGCCGCTGACCCCCGTCTGGCGGACCTACGCGATCTGGGCGTTGGCGCTTGTGGGGGTCCTGCTCCTCGCCCTTCTGATCGCGCAAGCCGGCAATATCGAGCTGCGACGTCGGGTCGAGGATCGAACGAAAGATCTCGAGACCGCTCTTGGAGATCTACGCACCCGCAGTCGCATCCTGGAAGCGGTCGGCTTCTCCGCCGCTCGACTCCTTGAACCGGGGCCGTGGACCGAGCACGTGGATGAGGTTCTGGCTCGTCTCGTGGGCGCCGTCAACGCGGGATGCGCCTACATTTTCCGCAACGATCGGACTGCGGATGCGTTGATGTGCCGCCTGATCCACGAGTGGGCGGTGCCCGACGCGCCAAGGCTCAGGAGCGAGCCGGCGCTGCATGGATTTGCCTGGCCGGACCAGGGCCCGATGCGACTGCTTCTCGAGGACCGTAAGGTTGTATCGACGCTGGTTCGCGACTTGCCCGAGTGGGGACAGCAGGTGCTCGGGCCTCTCGGTCTGAAATCGATCTTGATCGTCCCGATTTTCGTCGACGGCTTGTGGTGGGGCTTCCTGGGGTTCGGCGACTTCCGCACCGAACGCCAATGGATCGCGTCGGAGACCGAGGCCCTTTTGGCCGGTGCTGCGACTCTCGGCGCGGCCTTGATGCGGGACCGGGACGAAGAAGCGGTCCGGGTGTCCGAAAAAAAGCATCGTGACATCGTGACCTTCGCGCCCGCGGGCATCTATGAATCGCGGAAAGACGGCACACTCATCTCGGCCAATCGCGAGTTCGCTCGTCTGCTCGGTTATGAAAGGCCTGAGGATGTCCTTCACCTCTCGATGCCACGAGATGTGTACCTGAATGCCGACGATCGGGCGCGGCTCATCGCATCGTATGAAACACTGGGACACGGCGCTCACATCGAGATCCAATTGAAGCGGCGCGACGGCTCGGTTTTCTGGGCCGAGATCAGCGCCCACTCCGTGACGGACGAGGAGGGCAACACCCTCCATTTCGAAGGCTTCATCCAGGACATCACCACCCGCAAGGAAGCGGAAGACGAAGTCCGCGCGTCCGAGGAACGCTATCGGCGTCTGTTCGAAGGCAATCCTCTGCCCATGATCCTGTACGACGTCGAAACCACCCGCTTTCTCGACGCCAATGACGCCGCGCTGACGCAGTATGGCTACACGCGCGAGGAACTTCCTTCTCTCACTTTGGCCGATCTCGCGTCGCCGCTTGACGCCGGATTTCCGTCCTTCATCGAGAGGCGCCTCCGGCCACGCCCCGACCTGGTCCAAGCCGGTGTCAAGCCCCAACGCCGCAAGGACGGTTCCACGATCGAGGTCGAAATCACGAGCCTCGGACTGTCACTGGGAGGCAAACCGGCGCGGCTTCTGCTCAATCGCGACGTGACCGCCGAGCGAAAGGCGGCGATCGAGCGGGAACAACTGAGCCGCGCCATCGAACGCGCCGCGGATGAGTGGCACCGCACCTTCGACTCCGTGGATGTAGCACTCGTCATCCTGGACAGCCACGGCAAAACGACGCGTTTGAATCGTTCCGCTCACGCGCTGCTCGGTGTGGACTACACCACCGTCCTCGGCTCCACGCTCGGAGAACTCGGACTCCCCGAACCCTGGGTCACTGCGAGCGACGTGGCCGCTCGTGCCCTGGAAACCCGCTCCACGACCGCGGGGCGCGCGGTCGACGCGGCGCGAGCGCGAACATGGGAACTCGGCGCCTACCTCGCCCCCGCCGGAGAAGGAGGCGAAGAACGGGTCATCCTCACCGTCCGCGACGTGACCCGCCTGGCCGCCCTCCAGGAGTCGTTAAGACACAGCGAAACCATGGCGGCGATGGGCTCGCTCGTCGCGGGCGTGGCCCATGAAGTCCGCAATCCCCTCTTCAGCATCTCGGCCACGGTGGATGCCCTCGAGAGCGAGCTAAGCGGGAAACAGGAGTACGTCGAACTCGCAGAGCTTCTCCGCTCGCAGGTCGGACGCCTCCGACAGCTGATGCGCGATCTGCTCGACTATGGAAAACCTCCGGTGCTCCGCCTGGCGGTCATGAATCCGCGAGAGATCCTCCGGCGCGCGATGCGATCCTGTTTGGAACTCGCCAAGGACCGACAGGTAAATCTGGCCGAGGATTTCGCCCTGAGTCTTCCTTTTCCAAACGTCGATAGCGGGCGCATGGAGCAGGTCTTCCAAAACCTGCTGGCAAACGCCATCCAGCACTCGCCACGCGGCTCGAAGGTGACCGCCTGCGCCCGTTCATGCGACGAACCCGACACGCCGCTCGAGCTCGTGATTCAAGACGAAGGGACCGGAATCAACCCCGGGGAGCTCCCCCATCTCTTCGAACCGTTCTACAGTCGCCGCAAAGGCGGCACCGGACTCGGCCTCTCCATCGTGCAGCGTATCGTCGAGGCACACGGTGGACGTGTGATCGCGGATAATCGCGAAAGCGGCGGCGCGATCTTCGTGGTCCGGTTGCCAGCGGGCGACGCAGAGAGGGTGGAAACGGCTCATGGGTGATCGGCGGATCTTGATCGTGGACGACGATGCGGATGTCCGCCTGCCCCTGCGCCGCTATTTCACGGGGCGCGGATACCACGTTCGGGAAGCGGAGAGCGTGACGCAAGCCCTTGAGGACTTCAAGGCGATACGGGCGGACGCGGCCATAGTCGACTTCTCTCTCGGCGATGGGACCGGTCTGGATCTGTTGCGCAGCCTCAAAGCGCTCGATCCGACCCTGCCCGTCATCCTTCTGACCGGGCACGGCACCATCGACCTCGCGGTGCAGGCCATCAAGGAAGGCGCCGAACAGTTTTTCACCAAACCCGTCGAACTCGC
>JBDTQB010000362.1:0-4722 GCA_039932395.1 Vicinamibacteria bacterium
CCATCGTCCGCTTGAAAGAGGAGACGCTCGCCGGCAACTCCCAGGAAGCGAGGCGATGGATAGGCAGGGGGAGCGCTTCCGCCCCGCGGCTGAGGGCCACTCTTCCAAATATCTCTGACGAGATGGGTCCCGGCGGGCGTTCCATCGGTGACCCAGACTTCCTCACCGGTTCCGTCGTCCGCGAGGTAGTAGATATGGTCACCGATGGCGACCACCGGCGCCAGGCTTCCGCCGAGATCGCTCAGCCGAAGGGGTTGCGCCGCCGACCATGATGGAGACAACCAAACGCACAGCAGTGTCAGCCAGCCCGTGAACCTCATTACCAAAGTTTAAGGGATCTGGAGGATCCCGGGTTTCTTCATCAGGGCCTCGATCTCGGCCACCGTCCGGGGCACGCCCAGCGATAACACTTCATGCCCGGCCTCCGTGATCGCCACGGTGTCTTCGATCCGGATCCCGATCTCTTCGTCGCGTCTGAACAGCTGAATGTCACAGGCGAACACGAAGCCGGGTTTCAGCACCTCGTCGGGGCCCGCGAAGGTGCCCATCACGTCATGGGTGGCGAGGCCAATGGAGTGGTTGTAACCGCCCATGCGGACAATGCTGCGGAAGTCGTCCGCGAAGCGGTCGTAACCCCGGGCCTTGATCAGAGCATCCATCTTCTGGCCAATCTCTTTGAGCGTGACACCGGGGCGATAGTTCTCGATGGCCACGTCGTGCACGGCAAGGGCCGCTTCATAAAGTTCTTTCTGTCGCGGCGTGAATTTCCCTGACGCCGGGAACGACGTAGAGATGTCAACGTGGTAGTTGTCGTAGTCGGGTGCGGCGTCGAGGATGAGGAAATCACCTTCCTTGAGGACGCGGTCATACCCGTGATAGTGGCCGTACGCGTGGTTCTTCCCAGACATGATGATCGTGTAGTACGACAGCCCGCGCGCGCCGGCCTTGGCGGATACGAAGTCGAACACCGCGGCGAGTGCCTTCTCGGCAACTCCGGGACGCGTCGACTGGATCAGGGCCTTGTGGGCCTCAACTCCGATGCGGGCCACCTGACGCATGATGTCGATCTCGGTGGGGGACTTGTACTTGCGCTGATTCCAGACGATCGGTGAACTGTCACGCACCTCGACCTGCGGGAATCGTTCGCGCAGCTGCTTGACGAACTGCAGCTCGCGGGTGAGCCGTCCGTCCCACATGTTCAGGGTCATCGACTTTTGGAGCTCGTTGAACTTTTCGCGGCTGTTCTCCGGACCGATTTCTTCGGGCATGAACAGGGTGTAGAGGGGCTTGTCGCGTCTGGCGATCCCGGCGAGGTAGCTGGTGAACTGGTCCGCCGGAAGCGCACGTTCGATTCCCGTGTAGGCCATGGGTGCTCGGATGAGTTCCACCGGGATGGCGAGGCCGCGGGCCAGAGACCCGGGCAGTAATCGCGCGTCTCGTGTGAAGCCTGACTCACTTACTCGATTCATATTGGCGCGGGAGCTTCACTCGTTGGCCTCCTGCGTCGAAGCGGCTCCCCTGGGCGACGGGATATCAGTCGCCCGCGCAGAGGAGCGAGAGGAAGTCGTAGGCTGGCACCCGGACCACGCGCCGAGATATATCGTGCCGCGTAGGAGTTGACGACAATGCATACCCACGAAGGCGAAAGGGCAAAGTGCGTGTACTGCCACGCGCCCGCCGACAGCGAGGAGGATTGGTTTCCTCGGTGGATGGGTAAATACAAGGGAATCGGGCTCCTCAAGGATCGGCTCTGCGAGAAGTGCAACAACGCCCTGGGCCAGGACTTGGACCAAGTGATGTCGCGCCAAAGCGGCGAAGCTCTAAATCGATGGAGATTCCAGATTCCAGGGAGGAAGAAGAAGCCCCTTGCGAATCCGTTCCTCTACAAGGCGCAGGAAGGTCCTCCTATGGTTCTCGTCGCTGACGAGGTCGACCGCCATGACTTCGCGCCCCTTCGGTTTCTCGACGAAAAAGGTCGAGCGCCCTGCCTGCGGCAGATCGTCATACTCAATAGCGCCGGAAAAAAGATCCCGATCGCGTTAGAGGAGAGGTTTACGGCGTCCTGGCTGAGGAAGGCGGTGGCAATACGGGATCTCGTTGGCGCACCCGTCACCGACATCTTTTGGGACGCTCCTGATGATGAGGCGTTCCGCCTTCCCAAGTTTGTGCAGGTGTCTATTGGCGACGCGATTCCCGGGTTCCAGACTGACGTCGCGGCGGAGCGCGTTCGGATGCACGCATTAGACAATCGAGGGGAGCAACGCGAAGGCTCGGCAAGCCTTTCGGTTATCTTCTCTCCCGTCTATCGACGAGCGTTGGCGAAGATCGCGTTTCACTATCTCTTAATGTTCGATCGAAATATCACGGGCCTTGAACCGGAGTTCGACAGCGTGAAAAGGTTCATAAGAGAAGGATCCGGCAATCGTGATGACTTTGCCGTGTACCACAGCCGCGAGTTCGTTGTGGAGCGCCGAGACGCCAAGAAAACCATGGGACCGAGGCACTATCTCTATGCCGAATCGGATCGGAAAAATCAGCTGAATGTGTATCTCCGGCTCTTCTCTCGATGCGATCCATTTTCCATGCCACCGATGCGAGTGACGCTTGGGAAAGATCCGTTCGTGCGCCGGCTACACCGCGCGCACGTCATCACGGTGCTCAGCCCCCGTAAGAGCGGCTTCGATGGCGAACTAATACAACTCCGTACAGGCCGTTTCTATGGTTCGGACGTCGCCTTCGACATGAGGACGCTCTAGGGGCGCAGACCGGAATATGGAATTCCAGATCAACCACGACGTTCACGGCAAGACGCAGGTGATTTTTGAGGAGGAGACCGAGTTCGGACCCTTCCGCTCCGCCCTGTACTACACGCCCGAGGAGTGGTCAGGCATTCCCGAGCATGTCTGGCAAGGCGAGGCCCGTAAGCAGACGGATGCTTGGATCACGCGTGTGCGAGCGTCCAATATCGCGCCATCACCGTATCAGGTGGCACCCGCGAAGGTCCTGATCCTCTTCGGCGCTGGTGCCAGCTACGGCGCACTCGGTATCGCGCCGAGCGCCCCTCCCTTGGGCCCGCGATTGTTCGAGAGTTTGTGCCAGATGTTCCCAGCAACTTGGGCCAAGGTTTCTGGGCGAGTGGCAGAGATCTTCATGGAGGGCAACCCTGAGAACGGAATGGCCGCTCTGAATGACGAGGCTTCAGGATATCGATCCGTCCTCCGGTTCCTCATTCGGGACATGGCCGTCTATTTCAGCCGATTCGAGGTTCAGGATGCTTCCGCGAATCTGTACTGTCGCCTCGTCCTGAGATTCAAGGAACAGATCCTCAATGGAGATGTGGTGCTTTCCACCTTGAACTACGAGTGCCTGATAGAGCACGCGATGGAGACTCATGGAATTGTCCCCACTTATCTAGGTGAGGTTGCCTCGGGATCGGCTCGGATTTTGAAAGTGCATGGTTCATGCAATTTTATTCCGCAGGGTTTCCTCGCCGGGGGCACCGGATTGGCGTTTGACTGGTCCTACGAGAACACCATCAGTACGACACTCAAATTCGTACACCGCACGGCAGTCCGGGCAGAGTTGGAAAAGACCGGCATCCCGTCGGCGATGAGCATGTACACGGAAAACAAGCCCAATCCCATTGGTCCACTCGCTTTGAAGCGACTCCGCGATGATTTCGCTGGATATTGTAAAAGTGCGGGCGCGATCGTCGCGGTGGGAGCGCGGCCGTACGCTCCTGATACCCATATTTGGCAGCCGATCGCCGACTCCAGGGCCACGATTTCCCTCGTGGCAGACAGAGCATCCTGTGACGAATGGATTTTAAGTCACGGTGGCGGGCGGGCGAAATGGATGGGAGATAGATTTGACGCGGCTTGGGATGACATCGTGGCGAGCGTGGCCGTTGGCCTTCGCTAAATCGGAAGACGCAGCACGCGGTGTTCTTGGGATTGAAGAAACAGTTAGGCGTATCAAACCTTGAGAGTCTTGCGGAGGACTGGGGACTGGGCGAATACCTTGACCTGCGCGTTGACTCGCCGCTCCGCAGAGTCCGATTTCAATAGGGGGAAGGGAAAGAACGAGCCATGAGTATGACTAAAGGCTGAAGATGTAGAGCGGAATTCGATTCTCGCCAAGGCCAAAGGGCTGGACGCAGCCGCCCGGAATCATCCCTTGGTGGTCCTCACCGCCCGTGGTTCTGGCCGTCGGTACCGGACCGCGCCGGTGCCCTCGATCCGCCCGCCGGCGCTCGGAGTCGTGGCCGCATCCAGCGCCGGACTCGCGACAGCGCGAAGCGGGTTGACAGTTGATTCGATACGGCCGCGCGGCGGGGACAAAAACGACATCCTCTCCTGTATCCTGCCGTCGTGTTCCGGGCGAATGCGTAGTCAAGGGAGGGTCAATGCCAACGACTGAGCCCAAAAAAACTGCGGTCGACTACCTAAACCGCTTTACTAGTCTTCCTGTCGCGTTGGATCTTCTCTTCGAGAAGCATCTGACCCTCCTGCCGCCGGACACGCGGGCGGATCGAAACGACGCCTATTACGTTGAGCGCTATCAAGACGCACGCAAGCTACTCAGCGTTCTTGCGGTGTGTTTCTCGATGCGGCGAGAGACATTTCATCACTGGAGTGTGTTTTCTTCCGGCCTCTCCGGGGTTTGCATCGGAACGTGTCAACACGCGTGAGACACCGAGGGTGAAAGTTTAGGGAGCGACTG
>JBDTQB010000363.1:0-4716 GCA_039932395.1 Vicinamibacteria bacterium
CCGGCGGGCATCCACGACGAATACGTCAAGATCGCGAACACCACGACGGCTCCCTTGACTCTCGCCGCGATTGACGGATCCGGAGGATTCGCCATCGCGGGCCAGAACGTCGGCGGAACGTGCCCCGCTGGCTCGCCGGCTGTTCTCGCCTCAATCGTTGATGGAACCGTCATACCTGCCGGTGGCTTCTTCCTGGCGGCGAACAACACGCCCGGGACGGGCTACAGCCTCAAGAACTACGGAGGCACGAACGCGGCCATTCCGGACGCCACGTGGACCGCGGACCTGTGCGATCGAAGCGGCATCGCCTTGTTCAAGAGCTCGAGCATTCTGGCCGTCGGGAACCGTCTCGACGCAGCCGGTTTCGCGGGTTCCAGCAGCAGTCCCTACATCGAAGGCGCCGGAATTCCTGCGGCCGGTATGACCGGAACCTCCGAGGTTGCCTATCTTCGCGAAGCTCCGGGCGGCATCGTCCAAGACACGGGAGTCAATGCAAACGACTTCTACTTGGGAGACACGAACGCGGCGATGTTCGCGCCGGTGACCGCGCGTCTCGCGGCTCCCGGGCCGCAAAACGCAGGATCCGAGAAGGCTTCCGGTCTCACCTTCACACTCGCGGATCCGGCCAAGGGCGCCACAGTTTTCCCGAATCGCTATCGGGTAGGCGCGACGGCGACCACCGGGACGTACTACTTCCGTTGGAAGGTGACGAACAACACGGGGGCCCCTATCTCCACTCTGCGAATTCGAGTGGCGAACGTGACGACTCTGAACAGTCCGGGCTACTCGCTCGCCGGAACTCAGGCGGACTTCCGACTGGCGTCGAGTGCGGATGTGGCGATCTCGGTGCCCGGCGCGGTCACGGCCCTGGGTCTGACCCCTGAGCCGCCGCCCACCGGCCTCCCCCTGAAGGGCGGATACAACGCGAGCGTGAGGGTGACTCTGCCCGGCGGAACGCTCGCGAGTGGTTCCGCCGTCTACATCAACGTCGCCATGGAGTACACCCAGGCCGGCGGCTACAGCTACTTCGTCTCCGGCGAGGCGAAGTAGAGAGTCGGAGCCATAGGCCTGGCCCCCACGATCGTCTTCCCCGCCTCACTCGCATGGTGAGGCAGGGTTCCAAACTGACTTGAACAACCCTCATTCACCTCTAACCCCCGCGCAGCTGGCGGATCATGCGGCCCATCTCTTGCGAGCCCACGATCGGATGCTCGTGGATACGGTTCGCAACCGGGCCTTCCACAAAGCGCTTCAGAACCTGGTGACTGCCGACTCCGCGGTGCTCGACATCGGGGCGGGCACGGGGATCTGGGCCATCTCGGCGGCACTCTTGGGGGCCAGGAAAGTAGTTGCGATCGAAGCAGATGAGTTTCTGATCGGCCTGATTCGCCGACTAGCCCACGAGGCGGGCGTCGGTGACCGGGTCGAAGCGGTCTGGGGTCTTTCCACCCAGGTGGATCTGGGCCGCGAGTTCGACATCGTGGTGAGCGAGACTGTGGGCTACGACGGGTTTGAAGAACAGATCGTGCCCATCATGGTGGATGCTCGAAATCGTTTCCTACGTCCGGGCGGAAAAATCGTTCCGGAGACGGTCGGGCTTTTCGCCGCAGGCGCCCATTTCAAACCACTTGATGAAGCAGTCCCCCGTGGCCTTCCCTTCACCTTTCCCGGCTTCGCTGACCTCAATTTGAACGCGCCGCGGCGCCCGAGACGGCCGCGTGATTGGCAGCTCATGACCCCCGCGCGGAAACTGATCGAGGTGAACCTTCGCCATCCGCCCGGGCCTGCCGTGCTCGAGAGCCTTCGCGCATCCTGGACAGTCGAGAACGCATCGATGATCAACTGTTTCGCGGTCTGGGTCGAGACCCGGCTCACCAAGGGCGTGCGGCTCAGCACAAGGCGAACATCTTCGTGGACGCCCGTCCTCTATCCGATCAAGTCGAGTCCAGGAAAAGAGGCCGCGATCGAGTTCGACCTCTGCCTCGCGGGCCGGACGCAGTGGAGCGCCACGATCACGGTCGCGGGCCTCGACGTTTCCCAAACACGCTCGCCTTTTCTCGCAGGGCAGCATTTTCTCGCGGGTCTCCCAAATGGAGGCCCGCCTTGAGGCCCCGTCTTCGTCTGCCTCTTCGTTTCGACGCGACGCAGATGCTGCTGGAAGTGCGCAAGATCAAAGACGAGGAATGGGTGCGTCATTTCAACAAGGATGAGTACTCGGGCCGATGGGACGGCCTGGCGCTCCTCGCACCTGGAGGCGATGCCACGAAGATCTATCCCGGCGCAACTGACACCGGCGTCTATCAGCGAACACCCGTGCTGGAGCGATGTTCCTATCTTGGAGAAGTGCTCGATACTTTTAAATGCGGCGTCCTGTCCGCGCGCCTCTTGCGCCTGGCGCCCGGGGCGAAAATTCATGAGCATCGCGACTATGACCTTGGGCTTGACCTGGGCCGGCTGCGCATCCACATCCCCATCCAGACGGGGAACGATGTTCGATTCGTGGTGGGCGACCATCGCGTGCTCATGGCGCCGGGCGAAACCTGGTATATGGATTTCGGCCTTCTGCATCGCGTGGACAACGATGGGACCAGCGATCGTATTCACCTGGTGATCGACTGCGTCAATGATGAATGGCTGCAGGCCCTGATGGCGCGCGCGATGGACACGGAGCCGCCGGAGTCGATCGACGCGGAGTCGGGCTCGCGTCGGGACCCCGTGGACATCTTCAGGGAGCTCCTTGTGAGCAACCCCGCACTCGGCGCATCACTCCATGAATGCTCCACCGTCGATGAATTCGTGGATTTGAGCCTGCGGGTTGCGCGCGACCAAGATATCCACGTGGCGCGACCGGACATCGAACTGGCGCTGCGAAACACGATGCGAGGCGGGGCGAAGCTGAGCCTGAGTGAGGCGCCACCCCTCACCCACTGGGTCCCTGAGCACGTCAGCGAACGCGAGGGCGCCACAGAGGTTCAATGGTGTTTCCTGGCGAGCCGTCCCCTCCAGGAGCCTTTTTTCGAAGACACCATGATCGCCGCACGCCGAACTTTCTTCAATCGCTTTCTGCGACCCACCACTTCCTTCGAAGCGCTTGAGCACGCCGTTTCGGAGCAGCCGGGACTTCCTCTCGTCGGCATCATCGCGCACGTCTCGCGATGTGGGTCGACGCTCATGGCCCAAATGCTCGCGACGGTCCCCTCCCTCGTCGTGGCTTCCGAGCCGCCACCGCTCGACTCGGTCATAAGGGAGACGGGGCCGGAGATCACTCATGAGAGCCACATCCGGAGGATTCGCGCCTTAGTGAGTGCCCTGAGCCAACCCCGTCGCGGGGGCGAAACAGGTTTCGTCCTGAAGCTCGACAGCTGGCATCTCTCCGCCATGCCCCTGCTGCGGGGAGCGTTTCCGGACGCGCCGGTCGTGCTCTCGTACCGCGATCCGTCCGAAGTCCTTGCCTCTCACACGCGAGAGCCCGGACTCCAGATGTCAGGTTGCGTCGGACAACCCTACAGTGGGATTCCCATGGAGGGCCAGACTCAACTTGAGTATCGCGCGCAAATCGTCGGGCTGCTTTTCGCAGCGGCGTTACGCGCAGCGCCGGGGGCGCTGCTTGTTCACTACAAAGATCTCCCTGACTTCGTTCACACGCGTGTGTCGTCTCACTTTGGCCTGGTGTTGAGCGATGGCGACCACGAACGGATGCGCGCACGGGAAAGGTTTGGGGCAAAATCCGCAGGCCAGCTATTCGATGTCGTGACCAAGCGGAATGAGGCCGCTCGAATCGAAGCGGGCTCAAGGGATCAGGTCGAGCGATGGGCTGGATCTGCCTATCGCGAACTGGAACGAATGAGGGCCTCGCAGGCAGTTACGGATCGCAAGGATCCCCCCCCAAACGCCTCCCAACCCGCGAGATCATGACCATCATTGCTCTCGTCCCGGAAGCGGAGTAGGCTCCCTCGTCATCCTCCCGCAAGGAGAGATTCGGAGATCAAATGGAAATCACCAGAAAAGGTTTCATCTCATCCGTGGCCGCTGCGATGGCCGCGGCGTCTTTGCCGATGAGTTCCATCTTCTCCGGTGCCAACGTGGGTCCCTCCGTCAGCGCGGACGTGGCGCTTGACGAGTTCTCAAAGCATGTCGGCTCGTCCTTTCGCCTTGCTCTTCCAAGCGGGACGCAGACGATGGTCCTCGATCGCGTTGATCAGGCGAACTCCTGCCGCCGCACCGAGCAGTTCTCTCTGGTTTTCAGGATTCCGAGTGTCGCCTCCGTCCCCCCTGGCTCCTACAGGGTAAGACACGAGGCGATGGGGCCACTGGACATGTTCCTCGTTCCCGGGCTTGAGAACTCGGTCCGCGCCGACTTCAACCTGCTCAAGGCCTAGTCCTCGGCTCGCGACCGTTTGTCCGAACCTTCGCTCCCGTCTCCCGCGTTTGAGTTTCGCCCGGCCCGCGACGCGGATCGGGCGTTTCTGTTTCAGGTGTACGCAACCAGCCGGGAAGCCGAGCTCTCTGTCGTTCCCTGGACGCTCGAAACGAAGAATCTCTTCCTGCGACAGCAGTTCGAGGCTCAGGACCATCACTATCGGAGCCACTATCCAGGCGCCGAGTTTCTCGTGATCGAGCGCGAGGGCCGGAGCGTCGGGCGTCTGTATCTCCATCGATCGCCGAACGATCTGCTCGTGATGGACATTGCCCTCTTGCCCGCGGAACAGCGACAGG
>JBDTQB010000364.1:0-4684 GCA_039932395.1 Vicinamibacteria bacterium
ACAACGCGGGCAGCAGCAAGCCGATCATCGAGAGCACGAGCAGACTGGACAACTGCCCTGCGCGAGCACGTTTGAACGTCTGCTTGTCGCGACCCACACTGCCGACGACGATCGCAAGCCCAAGCCCCAGCAGGCTGTTGCCAATGATCGAGCCAGTGATTTGGGCTTTGACGACGTCCGGCTTTCCGGCCGCCAGTACGAACATGGCGAGCACCAGTTCAGCGGTGTTGCCGAACGACACGTTCAGCAGACCCCCGATCGCCGGGCCGGCGCGTCGCGCGAGATGTTCGGTTGCGCGCCGAATCCACTCGGCCAAGGGGATCACCCCGAGGGTGGCCGCGGTGAACGTCCACAGAGAATCTGGCCCTGCGAGGTACGCCGCACCGACGCTCATCGGCAGGAGCAGGAGGAGCCACGCGAACACGTCGGTCACTTGTGAGACTCCATGCTGGGTCGGCAAGGAGCGCCCAACCGGAACCCTACGGCTTCAGTCCGGCCGAGGTCACGCTTCGGACGCCGCGGACGTTCCGAGCGAGTTCGATGGCCAGGGAGCGCGCGACCCCGCTCTCCACTTTGCCGCTCAAGGTCACCACACCGCCGGTTGTGCTGACGCTGATGGCGGATCCAGGGACATTGCTGGACAACAAGAGGGTGGACTTCACCTTCGCGGTGATCCAGCTGTCCGTGACGCCGAGTTGCGCGGCCCGGGCCGCATCCTCCAGGCCCGAGGTGGCACCGGGCTTGACCTCGAGCCGATTGTCCACCGATGACACCCCGAGAGTGTTCAGGGCGAGATGCTCGGCGAGATCCCGCGCCGCCTCGCTGTCCGCAGTGCCCTGCAAGGACACGTGGCCGCGGTTGGTATCGACGTTCGTGGTCAGGCCGTCGGCATACTTGCTCCACAAAAGCTTTGACTTGATCGTCGCGGTGATGGTGGCATCCTCGACCGCCTCGCCGAAGGTTCGACTGGCGGAGGAAGGAAGCGCTTCATGGTCAGCCTGAACCAGGATCTGGTTATCGACCTCGACGATTCCGCTCACTCCCAGCGCGATCTGCTTCGCCAGTTCCTTGCTGATGCCTTCTTCCACCCGGCCGGTGAGGACGGCGTTGCCGCTGCGCACTGACACCTTGAGGTCGCTGGCTCTGAGGTAGGGGTTGAGGGAAAAAGCCGTCCAGATCTGAGTCTCTTGTCGCGCATCTTGAACCTCTTGCGAAGAGGTCGTCTGAGCCGCGAGAGAAGGCCGGGCGACGGCCAAGGTGAGCGCCAGTCCAGCGCCGATGGCCAGGGTTCGATAGTTCGTGGACATGATGGGTCTCCGGGGAAGTTGCGTCAATCCCGGATCAAGGGTATCCGCCAGTAGCTCGCCAGTCCGTGCGCTACCCCACCCAAAACCCGCGCCGGCGCATCGGTGGCAGCGATGAAGCCACGTGGGCATCCGGCAAGGGGCCAGGCAGGCTGTCGCGCCGCCTACAGCCACCGGGCATTCGGGAGAACTTTGGCCAGTACACCCACGGCGCCATCCGGTCGGTAGCCTCGGCTATCGCGGGCCGTTCGGGCTCTGCGCATGGCTGCCCCGAAGAAACGACAGACGCTAGGAAGCAACTGCGCCAGAAAGGCGCGCGCTGGCACGAGCGTTGCTCAATATCCGTGTGACCGCGCCACGCATCGTGGAGATGGTCATTTCTGGAGAAACGCCCATGCCATCAGAGCGGACGATCGACCATCCACCGGTGCCGGACGACCTCGGCGACGCAGCCGCCAAGCCCAAGCGAGACGACGAGAAAGGCACTCGAACGACGATTTTGCTCGGAAATCGCGATCGCGGGCCCGTTCCGGATTCGAATCCGAAACGCCGCGCACCGACCGAGCGAAAGTAATCCGGAGTCGCTTCCACCGCCCGCTGGGTCAGCAGCTCATCGGACACCACGAGGCGCATGGAAGGCGCGTCCTGCAACGGAACCTCGCCCGCCCGCAGCACAAACGGGCTGAGGGCATCCCGCTAGTGAATGCCCTCAGCCGTCTGAGTCGAGTGCGCCGATCTGGTTAGCCGTTGGCCTGCTTCACCGTGACGAAAACGGTGGCACCGTTGCGGTCGATCAGGAGCAGCGTCGGCTTGTCGGTCGTCTTCCGCACCGCTGCGCGGAGCTCGTCGACCGAGGTCACGGCCTGCCGGTTGACCTCTTGAATCACGTCGCCCTGGCGCAAACCCGCGTCGGCGGCGCGGCCATCGGGGTCAACGTCCTGGATGACCAGCCCCGGCCCCTTGGCGTTGGGCGCGACCGAGATGCCAAGGGCGGACGAATCGGCGCCGCCTTGCTCCTCACCGTTTTCGCCGCGACCGGTCGTGCGATCGCTTTTGGCCTCGTCCAGTTTCACGGCGATCTTCTTCTCGGCGCCGTCGCGGACGATGACGACGTCGGCGGTGTTGCCGGGACCCGCGTCGGCGACGCGATTACGCAGAGAGTTGGTGTCCTGCACCGCCTGCCCGTTAAACGACATGATGACGTCGCCACGGCGCAGGCCCGCGCGTTCGGCCGCGCTGCCGTCGCCGACCGACCCGATGATCGCGCCGCCGTTTTGCTTGAGGCCCAGGCTCGCCGCGATGTCGGGGGTCACGGTCTGCACGCTCACGCCGAGCTGCGCGCGCGTCACCTTGCCCTTGGTGCGGAGATCGTCCATCACGTGCTTCGCCATGTTTACGGGAATCGAGAAACCGATGCCGATGTTGCCGCCCGACTCCGAGAGGATCTGCGAGTTGATCCCGACAAGCTCGCCCTTCATGTTGACAAGCGCGCCGCCGGAATTGCCGTGGTTGATCGGCGCGTCGGTCTGGAGAAAGTCCTCGTAGCTGCCGTCCCCGACGGCCGTGGACCTCCCCTTCGCGCTGATGATCCCCATGGTCACCGTCTGCCCGACGTTGAGGGGATTGCCGACCGCCAGCACGACGTCGCCCACCTTTACGCTCTCCGAGTCGCCGAGTGCTACGGCCTTGAAGTCGGTGCCGGCCACCTTAAGCAGCGCGAGGTCGCTCGCTTTGTCGGTGCCGATGATCTTCGCCGGGAGTGAGCGGCCATCGGTGAAGTCGACGGTGACCGTTTCAGCCCCGTCCACGACGTGGTTGTTGGTCAGCACGTAGCCCTCGGTGGTCACTACGACCCCGGACCCCAGCGCGTTCTGCCGCTGGCGAGGGATGCGCGGCGTCGAACCGCGCCGGCCGTTCTGGCCGGGCGAGCCAAAGAACTGGCCGAAGAAATCGTCGTCGGGAACCTGGAACTGGGTCGGCGAGACCTGAGCGCGTCCCTGGACGCGAACGGTCACGACCGCCGGAGCAACGACGTCAACGACGTCCGCGTAAGAATCGCGGCCGCCGGCCACCGCGTGGGCGATGGGCGTGGTCACAGTCGCCGCGAGGGCAACCGAGGAATGCGTTTCAGCGGCGAAGCCGTGCCAGGCCGCACCGGAAACCAGGAGAAGGGCCGCAAGGACGCCGAGCACCGCGCGCGTCGCTCGCTGAGTGGGTCGAAGATTTGTATTCATACCCAGTAAGACGATCCGGCCGCATTCGAGGCCGTATCACGCACATTACATCGGTGTAATTCTTGATTCCCGATCAGACGGTGTTTCTATGCCAGCGGCAGCGCGATCATGAAGACCGAACCGCGACCGGGCTCGCTCGTGGCGCGGGCGCTTCCACCGTGCGCTTCGACGATGGCCTTCACGAGGCTGAGACCGAGGCCGAGACCACCGCGTCCCCCGCGGGGGCGACCACCGCAAGCGCCACGCCCCTGGTGTCCGCCACCTCCTGGTAGAGATCCACGGCGCGCGCGACGATCTCAGCAAGACAGACCGGCTCGCGCCTCCGTGCTCTTTCCCACCTGCACGAGGGTGCCGTCTTCGAGCTGCGCCGAGACGATCTCGAGCTTCCAGGGATCCCACCCTTCGGGATTGCTGAGCACGATCGACTCGACCCCGCGGTCCACCACGCGGACGAAGAGCCGTTCGGGCGCCACGGACTGTTCCGCCCTCACGGTGGCCGCCAGGCCATCGGCACCCGCGCGCGTGTAGACGGCCGCGTATGCCCCGAGTTTTGCGCGGATCACCTGCTGGTCGCGCTGGACCAGCGACGCTGATAGCAGGTAATAGGTCAGGAGCACGATCGCGAAGGCGCCGAGGACGAACAGCCCCGCGTACCACGCCGCAATGCGGAGCCCGAACGCCGGACGCCTCCGGTGGTCGCCCGCGCTCACGCGCCGCCTTCGCCTCCGAGCCGGTAGCCCACGCCGCGGACGGTCTGCAGCATCTTCGACTCGAAGGGACGGTCGATCTTCTCTCGCAGCCGGCTCACCAGCACGTCCACGATGTTGGTCTGCGGATCGAAGTTGTATTCCCACACCCGCGACAGAATCATCGTCTTGGAGACGACGATGCCCGGGTTGCGCATCAGATACTCGAGAAGCGCGAACTCGCGCGGGCGCAGAAGTGCCTACACCCGCGCCAGCAGCTCGGCGAACGCAAACGGCTTCGTGAGGTAGTCGTCGCCGCCGCTCCGCAGGCCGCGCACCCGATCGTCCACCGACCGCCGAGCACTCAAAATGAGGACCGGCGTCGCGACCTTCTTGCGCCGGAGTTCCTCGATGAGCGAGAGGCCGTCGCGCTTGGGCAGCATCACGTCGACAATGGCGA
>JBDTQB010000365.1:0-4683 GCA_039932395.1 Vicinamibacteria bacterium
CGAAACGGCGGGCGCTCTGCAGTCGCCGGCCAAGTTCCCTCCGACGTTCCCGGATCGCCTCACAACTGGCACGGGCCTGATAGGCCTCAAAGAACGTTTGGCCGAAAGAAGACACCGATGCCCTTTCCGTGTCACTCAATGCGGAAAGGCCTTCATAGATCATGTCGAGCATCACCGCGTCACCGGCATAGCCCCTTGGCTTCTGAAAGGCACGTCGCTGATAGGGATCTTCGTGCAGACGTTTCAGGAGCGGATGGCGTTGAGCATTCTTGAGTTCTGCCCACCACAGCGGTCCGCTCGCGGCCTTGCACCTCCGGGCCGCCTCAAAAGCCTGCTCCAGCCACTCGTCGAGCGCCGGGCGATCGGCTGGCAAGTTGGAGGCAATCGCATCCATCCATTCGTAATTAGTCACCACGTCGTGCGGAAATCCAGTCAACGCGCCTCCAGAAAGTTTGGCCACAGTATCACGTCTATTCGAGGTCCGGCCGGTCGCTAGATTCTCAAGCATCCGTGCCGGAAGAGGTCGATCGGAAATGACGACCTCATTGCCTTGCCACCGAGACACGAGGCCGAAGCGGCGGGCAAGCGACAACGGCTCGCAGCGCGCGATCAGGGTCGTCGGGTCAACATCAACCAGGGCTGGATGCAGCCCCTCTCGCCGGGCGACGTGGTCCTTAGCAGCCACCAGCAGCGTCGTCGACTCCAGGCTCAGTCGTGCCGGGAGCGCGTAGATTCGCGCCACCGTCCCGGGGAACCAATCCACCGCCTTGCACTCATGCACGCGGAGGCGCGTCTCACTCCCAACCGCACGCGAGAAACCGAAGCCAGGAAAAGGTTGACGGTCGCGCATGAATCTGATTAACGCGCCCGTGGGCAGTGCGCGCGCATTGGGCATTGAGAACGCCCGCATGGTGTAGCTCACATCGGCCCATAGACCGGCCACGCCAGCCAGTTGAGCGCGCAGGACGATCAGTTCACCGTCTGCCGAAACCTCCATGCAGCGCACTCGACAGGTCACCTCACCCGTGACCGGAGTTTTCGAATGGAGCGTTAGCGTAGAGATCGCCGTAGGCAAGAAAACGGCATCAAGCCTCGACGCAGGCGCAATGCGGGCGAGCGCCGAGGGGCCGAGCCCGTGATAGACCGTATCGAGTAGGGCGTGATTCAGGAGTCCGGAGGCCACATCACTGTCGGCGCTACAAATGTCGTCCCGGCCATGGTCGCCAAGCTGCGACGCTTTCACCAACTGATATGAGCGGCCGTGGAACACGTCGTCGAGCCGATACGGAATTGAAACCGGCATCACATTAACTAACGGCGTCAGCGGCTCCGGGGGCGGGCGGTAACTCTCAGCCATGTCCACGCGAGCGCTGACAATTGGCTCGAACCGCGACAGGCCCGCTCGCGCGTCGCGCCAGATCGCGATGTTGACGAGTGCAACGCCCAGGTCGATTCGTTCAGCCGTGACTCGGAGGCGGGTGCGGCCAGCGACGATTGCCCAACGCTTAACCTCCAACCCAGTAACCGCCACCACCTTCCTGCCAGGGAAGAGCTGAGAAGCGGCGTTGGCTGCCCGCTCGGCGAGGTCCATCAGCGGTAGCGCGGGCTGGGTGAAGGTGGGTTGGTGATCGAGGAGCCACGGCTCCTCAGTCGGAACGATTACTACGTCTTCTCTGAATCCCACTGATCCGTGCCCACTCCCATCAGCTTACCTCCAGCAAGACCGTCTGCGTCGGGTTTGCCCATCTTCTCCGCGCGCACAATCGATGCGAATACAGCCCGGAGCCGCCATGGACGCCGCCCTGTTGGCGGAAGGATAGGCCTCGGATGAGTGCTTTCATGGACGCGCAGTCGGAAGCGATGCGCGGATTGCTCCGCTGAACTTCAAACTAGAGCAGTACGCGTCCGGGGCTCGCTCTCTGGTCAGGGGCGGGGTCAGTTGGGCCGAAACGGCCTCGTCCACTATTCCTCCTCCCATGTCGATAGTGAGGCAGTTGAAGTGTCCGAGCGGACGTGCGGAGCGCGATCGGCGCGTGAACTGCCGCCAGGGAGTTGGTCACCAAGAAGGAGCGGGGTTGAAGGGCGAGCGGGTTTGCTGGCGTCGGGCCGTAGAGGCGAGTCGCTCCATCGTTCTCCGAGGTTTCGCCGAATCGAGGCGAGTAAGGAAGAAACGATTCCAGTCCGTTCGCATTCCAGTCTGACGCACGAGCCGTGCCCGACGCGGCAAATTCGCTCGCCCTTCGGCCCCGCGGGCCCCTGCGATCCCACCGGCGCTTGAGATGAGGATTAGGAAACGTGCGAAGACGGAGACTCGACACGCAACCTTGCTCCAGCCAATCAGCTTGTCTGACCCGACCGGGCGTCCGTTTGCATCGTCGTCGAAGGACGAAGGTAATCTTCAACCCCCATGAAGACCATCCTTGCCCTTGCCGCCCTCCTCCTCCCCCTCGCCCCTTCTGTCGTTGAGGCCCAACCCGCCAACATCGGCGCGTCACTGATGGCCGATAAGTCCATTCAGGTCGCGATGGAGCGGGTGAAGGCGAATGAGCCTGAGGTCCTGGCTGAGCAGATCCGCGTGTGCGAGATTCCCGCGCCCCCGTTTGGCGAGGAGAAGCGCGGCCTCGAATTCAAGAACATCTTCACCAAGCTCGGCCTGAAGAACGTCCGCATCGACGCCGTCGGCAACGTCCTCGGCGAACGTCCAGGAAAGGCCCCCACACCTCACCTCGTGATGGCCGCGCATCTCGACACCGTCTTCCCGGCGGGCACCGACGTCAAGGTCACCAAGGAAGGGGACTGGATGAAGGGCCCCGGCATCGGGGATGACTGCCGCGGTCTCGCGGTTTTGATCGGCATCATCCGTGCCCTCGATGAGGCCAAGGTCGTCACCGAAGGTTCGATCACGTTCGTGGCGAACGTTGGCGAAGAGGGTCTGGGTGATTTGCGTGGAACCAAGGCGCTGTTCAACGACACCCTCAAGGGCAAGATCGACCGCTTCGTTTCCGTCGATGGCACCGGCCTCGGACTCACCAATGTTGGTGTCGGCAGCTTCCGCTATCGCCTCGCCTACAAAGGCCCCGGCGGCCACAGCTATGGTGCCTTTGGCCTCGTCAATCCGATTCATGCGCTTGGTCGCGCCATCGCGGCGATCTCCGACTTCCAGGTTCCGAAGGATCCGAAGACCACCTTCAGCGTGGGCCGCATTGGCGGCGGTACGTCGGTGAACTCCATCCCATTCGAAGCATGGGCCGAAGTCGACATGCGCTCGCACGACAAGGCATCGCTTGACGCGCTTCACGCGAAGTTTCTCGCCGCGGCCGATGCGGCTGCGGCAGCCGAGAACAAGCGCTGGGGCAATGGAACGATCACGGTGGAGAAGAAGAGCGTCGGCATTCGTCCTCCGGGCGCGACGCCGAACACGGACTACACGGTTGTGGCCGCCACGTCCATCACCAAGGCCATGGGCTTTCCAGTTGAGTGGAGCCAGGGGTCGACTGACGCGAATGTGCCGATGAGCCTCGGCATCTCAGCGATCACCATTGACGGAGGCGGGGAAGGCAGGGACGCTCACGCACTCACCGAGGCATTCAACCCCACCGACTCCTGGAAGGGAACCCAGCGCGCCCTTCTCATCGCGGTGGCCTTGGCTCGGTAAGCCCCACTCAGGCACGACCGCTATCATTCTGCGCGTGGCGCGTGCCCGCGTCCCAAACGTCCCATCAACCGTCTGAGGAAGATCATGCGACCCAATACCCTTCTCGCGTTCGTCTCCGCCGCTGCCATCGCCGTACTCGCGACCGGCGCTCCGACGGTTCAGGCCCAGGCCACCGGCAAGATCACCGGAAAGATCTCGTTCAAGGGTGTGGCGCCGCTGCCCATCAAGATCCGCATGTCGGCTGATCCTCGCTGCATGCAGGCCAATCCGAACGGCGTCGAGCGTAAGCAGGTCGACGGTGTCAACGGCGGTCTTGCCAACGTGGTGGTGTCGATCAAGACTCCGGTGAAGGGGACAGCCGCGCCGAAGACCACACCGGTTCTGCTCGACCAGTCGGGCTGCATGTACACGCCCGCGGCGATCGCACTTCAGGTGGGTCAGCCGCTCCGAATCCGTAACAGTGACGACACGCTTCACAACGTCCATCCGCGCCCGTTGGTCAACGCGGGTTTCAACGTCGGCCAGCCGCGCAAGGGCATGGAGACCGAAAAGAAGTTCGACAAGGCCGAGACCATCTTCCCGGTGAGCTGTGACGTTCACCCCTGGATGCGTTCGTACATCGCGGTCTTCGATCACCCGTTCTTCACGATCAGCAAGGAAGACGGCACGTTCGAGATTCCCAACGTTCCGCCCGGCGAATACGAGATCGAGGCAACGCACCCGACGCTGAAGACCATGACCGGCAAGGTTGTCGTCAAGGCCGGAGCGGCCGGAGTCGTCGACCTCACATTCATTCTCAAGTAGAGCCTGAAGCCGGATTTTCGAAGGCGAGCCGCTTTTGACCAAGGAGACTCATGCGAAAGACACTGTTGTTCGCCGTCATCGGCCTGACCATCACGGGAGTGGTGGGGGACCCCTCCACACGGGCCGCGGAAAAGAATCCGCTTGCCTTCGATATCGGCACGCTGGATAGGAGCGTCGATGCCTGCACCGACTTCTATGAGTTCGCCTGCGGCGGATGGCGCGCG
>JBDTQB010000366.1:0-4653 GCA_039932395.1 Vicinamibacteria bacterium
CTTCGGTCGATGCGAGCAGTTGATAAAGGCGATCCTTCACGAGCGGCGTTTTCTCCGCGACCGCGGCTTCATGCATCCGGCCCCAGGTCGCGGCGTCCGCGTGGCGGGCGACGATCCCAAGGATGGTCTTGCGGAGGGCGGCCGGCATCGCGTTCTCATCGGAGGCGGACGCCGTGTACCGCCTTCGTGCCTCGGCGATGACGGCAGGATCGCCGAGATCCCCCAGAGTGCCGATGAGTTCGGCGCGCAGGATGGACAGCGAAGAAGACTCGTCGGGCTTTGGCTCCCAACCAGTCCGCGCGAACTCGGGAGCGAGACGGGCAAGCGCGAACTTGCGGAAGCGCGCCGCCGCTTCGGGCTTGCCGCGGTAGTAGGCGTCGAGGGTGAGGAAGGTGTCGCTGACCTGGCTCCAGATCTGCGGATCCGCGTTCGGAGACGTGGCCGCAGCGAGGTCGAGAGAGTCGGAGATGGGCTGCATCCCCGAGATGCCGAGCGCCCAACTGTCGAGCATGACCCCGAGCTGATCGATCGCGGCGAGCTTCGAAAAGCCTGAGACGAGGCGGGCGAAAGGCTTGGGCGCGTACAGCGTTCGGAAGTAGCCGCTCTGTCCTGCGTTGACGATGACGGCATCGCATCCAGGAGCGGTCACGGTGGCCTTGCCTCCGGTCACCATCGCCTGGGTCGAGAACCTCGAGTCGAGCGATTTCACCCGCACGGGCGTGCGCCAGGTCAGCGACTTCTTCTTCTCGGGATCGGGACTGAACTCGCCCTGCGTCAGGGTCACTCGCGACTGTCCCTTATCGCACTGCGTATCGCTCACGGTAATGAGCGGGACACCGGGCTGCAGCGTGAAGTCGTGCGCGATGTCCTTGATGGGTTTGCCCGCCGCCGCGTCCATGGCTCTCCACAGATCGTCGGACACCGTGGAGCCGTAGGTGTGCGCCTTGACGTAGCGCCGCACCCCGTCACGCCAGGCATCCGCGCCCACGTATTCCTCCAACATGCGGATCACCGCCTCACCTTTCTGATAGGTGATGGTGTCGAAGGCCTGACTCGCCTGCTCGACGGTGAGAATCTTCTGGATGACCGGGTGCGTGGTCGAAAGGGAGTCGCGACGCATCGCGGCCTCCCGGCCATTGACCGCTTCGATCGCAGTGTTCCACTCTGGATGCAAACGCTCGGTGGTCCGGCTTTCCATCCATGAAGCGAAACCTTCGTTGAGCCAGAGATCGTCCCACCAGCTCATCGTGACCAGATCGCCGAACCACTGATGAGAGATCTCATGCGCCGCGACTTTGAAGGCCTCCTGCTTGTCGGAAACCGTGGAGATCGATGGATCGAGGAGGATGTCGTACTCGAAAGTGAAGATAGCGCCCCAGTTTTCCATCGCACCGAAGAACTGGCTGCTGCCGGGCGCCGCCACGTTGTCGAGCTTTGGCAGGGGATAGGGCACGCCGAAGTAGGTGTTGTAATCGCGAAGCACATCCTTCGACGATTGAAGCGCGAAAGCGCCCTGCTCGCTCACTCCCTTGCGGGTGACCACGCCCACCTCGACGCCATCCGCCATGGTCGTGATCCGGTCGAACTCGCCCACGGAGAAGAACAGAAGATACGTGGACATCTTCGGAGAGGGCTTGAAGTCGACCTTCACCTTGCCTGGGGCGACATCTGTCGTCGCCGCGACAGGCATATTGCCGACGGCCATCTGGCCCTTGGGAATCGTCGCGTGGAGCGCAAAGGTCGCTTTGTAGACGGGCTCGTCCCACGAAGGAATCATCCGTCGGGCATCGGAATTCTCGAACTGCGAATACAACGCGCGCTTAGGCCCGCCGTCCGTGTCGTAATCGAGCGCAAACAGGCCGACCGCCTGCGTGCCGATCTTGCCCGCGTACTCGATCGCGAACTTGTACTGGCCGACCGGAATGCGCGACGCGAACGTGAAGGTCGTGGTCTGGGTCTCTTCGTTCACCACGATCTTCGGTGCGCCAAAGGGCGTGCGTCCATCGGCGCTGAGCAGCTTGGCCCAGACGTAGGTCAGATCAGCGGATTGGAGCGCGATGCTGGTCGACGGTTGGAGCACGTCGATCGTGATCTCCACATTTCCCTTGAAAGTGAGGGACGCCGCGTCCGGCACGATCGATACGTCGTAGTGTGACGGACGGACGTTGCGCGGGAGCTGAGTGGTGGTGAGCGCATTTGCAGCCGCTTTGGGCGAGGCCCAGACGGACGTCGCACACACCACCAGGACGAGCACAGACAAGCGTTTCATTCGCAGCATCGAGCGCCTCCTTCAAGGACGAGCGCCTGGGACGACGCTCCTTGAAGGATGCTATCCGAGAGCCGCGTGACCTGCTGGTCTTCGCGGTGTTAATCCAACAGATTGAACCAGTTGGGCGGCGTGACTACGCCTTCGGCTTGACCGCCATCGGAGGCAGGGCGCGCGCTTCGATCTGAGACTGGAAGCCGCACCTGGCGTGAGACCCATCGCAGAACGGCTTGTTCGCCGACTGGCCGCAACGGCAAAGGCCAATCGCGGTGCGCCCGGCGAGGTCGAAGACGTTGCCCGTTTCATCGACAATTTCGAAGTCGCCTTCCACCCGGATCGATCCGTTGTTCTTGACGATGATTTTGGTGTTGGCCATGGGTGTCCTTGCTGTGTGATCGGGAAAGACGTCGATGATATCGGAGGTGCGACCTTAAACTCCGCGACTTGCCAACCGAAGACCCCGTCACCCACACCCGCCGCGAAGTCGGCTGGACCCCTCTTGATCGCCTGGCCCTCCTCCGTGTCTTCGGACCGCAGCGGGTGAAGTTCCTTCACAACCTGTTGTCGAACGACATCACGGGACTCGCGACCGGGCAGAGCCGTCTTGCCGCTCTCATGAATCTGAAGGGCCAGCAGGTCGCGTGGATACGCGTGCTCGCGGAATCCGACGCGCTGATCTGTGAATTGCCCGAAGCGGTTCGTCAAACCGTGCTCGATACCTTCATTCACTACAAGGTCGGCGCGCCCGTCCGGTTCGAGAAGCCCGAAGGCCGGATCTTTGCTGTCCTTGGGCAGAAGGCGCATGAGGCGCTTCGTGACATCGGAGTCGAAAGCGCGCCGGCGGAGCTCAATTCCTTCGTCACGGTCGCTGCCTTCGGCGGAACATTGAGGGTGAGTCGGGGCAGTGACATGCCGGCCGGCGGCTACACCATCCACGCGGATGCCGCGTCGGCGCCCATCCTTGAGGAGAGACTGCGCGCTTCCTGCGGCGAGCCCCTTGCGGAAGACATCGTGAATACGCTCCGCGCCGAGGAAGGCCTCCCGTGGCACGGCATCGACGTCGCCGAAGAAAACCTTCTTCATGAAACGGGTCAGCTGGAGACGTACCACTCGTCTTCAAAAGGCTGCTACCTGGGGCAGGAAGTCGTGGCGCGTCTGGAAGGCCGAGGCGGTAACGTCAATAAGCGCTTCCGAGGATTGACGAGCGGACACGCGATGTCTGCCGGCGGCGAAATCACGGCGGATGGCAAAGTCATTGGACGCGTGACCACCGCAGGCCACTCGCCCGAGTTCGGCTTCATCGCGATGGGCTACGTGCACCGCTCCCACGCAGAACCCGGAACGAAAGTCGTGGTGGCGGGCCACGGCGCCGACGTCGTGGCTCTTCCGTTCAAAGCCTAGTGGCCTGTAAGCGATGAAACCGAACCACCGGAACGCCGATGCATCCCGGATCGCTGCGTTGCTCGTCGCCCGAATATTCCCGATATTCGCGGCTTCTCGGCGCCTTACGCTCCGGGCGCCTCGACGTTCGGGTGATTCGGTTTCATCGCTTACAGGCCATTAGTGTCAACCGCTCACGCCGCACGCAAGATCAAATGGACGCTCTTCGGTGCGCAGGCCATGGGATCGGCGGGCTTCATCGTGGCCTCTACCGTGACGCCGATCGTCGGAGATGCGCTTTCCGGCCGCGCTTCTTTCGCCGGTGTTCCGACCGCCTTCTACTGGGCCGGGGGAGCGCTCGCGACGCTGCTTTGGGGCCGGCTGATGGATCCGCTCGGCCGCCGCGTGACGTTGACGCTGGGCCTGGCCGTGGGGGTCGTGGGTGCCGCGACCGCGTCGTTCTTCGTGGTGCAGCATTCGTTTGTCGGCTTTGTCGTCGGCCTGATTCTCATGGGTGCTGCCAACTCCGCGCTGCAACTCGCGCGTTTCATGGCGGGTGAAGTCCATCCTATTCACCAACGCGGGCGCGCGATCTCGACCGTGGTCCTTGGCGGAACCTTCGGCGCCATCCTGGGGCCCGCTTTGGTCGCACCCATGTCGCAGGTCGCGGTCTGGTTCGGCGCGCCGCCTCTGGCCGGTCCCTATGGGGCCAGTGCCGGCTTCTTCGTGGTGGGCGCCCTGATCACGGCCACGTTGCTTCGTCCGGATCCGCGCGATCTCGCCCACGAAATCCACACGACGAGTGCCTTGCCGGATCTCTCCGCGCGATCCGTTCGCGCGATCCTGAGCGATCGAACCGTGCGAATCGCCGGCCTCACCATGGCCATCGCACAGGTGGTGATGGTGATGTTGATGGTGATCACGTCGCTCCACATGGCGCACAACCATCACGCGCTGTCGAGCATCGCCGCCGTCATGTCATCCCACGTCTTCGGCATGTACGCGTT
>JBDTQB010000367.1:0-4653 GCA_039932395.1 Vicinamibacteria bacterium
ACGTCTTCAGATCGACGATCCAGATCGGACGGTTCTGTCCGCCGCGATAGTTGCGGCGTTCGTCGTCCCACGAATTGTTGACGCGATACGCGACACGCGTGCCGTCCGGGGAGATGCGCCCCTGATACGCACGCGGCAACGCCATCGGCGATTCAACCCCGCCGGTCGCGGGCACGGTCCAGAAACGCGGCTGCGAACACGATCGATGCGCCATCGGCCGTCCAGCCCTGCACGGTGTCGGCACCCGGATGCCAGGTCAGGCGCTTCGGTTCGCCGCCTTCCGCGGGCATCACGTAGACGTCCATGTTTCCCGCGTACTCCGCGCTGAACGCGATCCACTTCCCGTCGGGCGAAAAACGCGGATTGACGCTCTGTCCCTGGAAACTCGTGAGACGACGCGCGACACCGCCCCCGCGTTCAACGCTCCAGATGTTGTTTGCGTAGGCGAACGCGATATGGGTGGCGCTGACCGTTGGTTGACGCAGCAGCCGGGTCGACGGCCCCGCGGAGTCAGCCGCGACAGAAACGGTCGCAAGGGTGGACAAAGCCACGGCGAGAACAGAAATCTTCATAAAGAACCTCGGAAAGAAAACGATCGAACAGCGTCGCCCAAAGGTTACCGCGACGATCGACCGCCCCAAGACCACGTCCCTGCCAGCCGAGCCCCAGCTGCCCGACCGCCGAGCCGTGCTTATTCCGATAGTCGTGGTCATGAACGGGGACTCCACTCAGGTATATCCTTTTCCGATGAAACGCATCGTTGGCATCGCTTTCACCGCGCTTTCTCTTTCGGTCAGCGCACCCGTCCTCCTCGCGCAAAGTCCGGCACCAGCGGCGGCTCACGCGACCGCGAAGAGCGCGACACACGCGACACAAGTCAAGCGCCTGCTGATCGAGAACGCGATGATCATCAACGGCGCCGGCACCCCGGCGTACGGCCCCGCCGACATCCTTACGGAAGGCGGTGTCATTTCAAAGATCGGTGACTCTGTTGCCGGTCGATGGCCGGCCGCCGACGCGGTGATCGATGCCACGGGCAAGTATGTGACGCCCGGCATCGTGAACACGCACATGCACTGGCACGAGGAGCGCGTCGGGCCAATTCCGATTCAGTACGAACGTAACCTCTACCTCGCCGCTGGTGTCACCACAGCGCGTGAAGTGGGCGGCAACTTCGCGAAGTCAGTGCAGTGGCGCGCTGAAAGCGCCGCACACACGATCGTGGCTCCGCGCATCGTGGTGTATCCGATGCTGACCGATCTCGTCGGACCCGGCGAGTCGGCGCCCGTCACGCCAGAGGAATGGGCCGCGCTGGTCGGCCGCGCGAAGGAGCGAGGCGCTGACGGCATCAAGTTCATCGGCCCGATGGACAAGGACCAGGTCAAGGCCGCGCTGAGTATGGCCGGCTCTCTGCGAATGCCGACGACGGTGCACGTCGCGGTGGGTGAAGCCACGGCGCGCGACTTTGTCGAGGCCGGCGTCCGCTGCATCGAGCACTTCTACGGCGTCGCGGACTCCGCACTCGACGAGCCGCAGGACTTCCCCGCCGACATGAACCTCTGGAACGAGATTCATCGCTTCGGCCGCGCCGGTGAGCTCTACACGCAGAAGAGCCTGAACCACGACAAGCTCTCCGCATTGCTCGACGACATGGTCAAGCGCGGCGTGGCCTGGAGCCCGACGATGTCCACGTACGAGGCAACGCGCGACCTGATCAAGGCGCAGAACCTTCCTTGGTACAAGGACTACCTCCATCCCTCCCTCGAGGAGTACTTCAAGCCCTCGATGACGCGGCACGGCACGTTCTGGATCGGCTGGACGGCGACGGAAGAGATCGCGTGGCGGAAGAACTACGAAGTATGGATGGCGACGCTGCTGGAGTTCGGCCGCAAGGGCGGCATCATCACGACCGGCGACGACTCGGGCTATCTCTACGGGTCGATGTACGGCTTTGGCATCTCACGCGAGCTGGAAATGCAACAGGAAGCCGGCTTCTCTCCTCTTGAAGTGTTACAGCACGCGACGATGAACGGCGCGAAGGTACTGGGCCTCGATGACAAGCTCGGCCGAATTCGCCAGGGTTACATCGCGGATCTGCTGATCGTGAACGGCAACCCGCTCGAGAACCTGCGCCTCATGAATCCGTACGGCACCGACCTGATGGCCTACGAGGGCAAGATCGTGAGCAACTACTCGAGCTTCGTGAAGCCCGGCGATCCGAAAGTCACGATGGTCCACGGCGGCGGCATCGAGTGGACGATCAAGGACGGCATCCCGTACCACGTGCCCACCCTCATGTCGGAGGTGAAAGACATGGTCACGAAAGCGCGCGCGGAGAAAACAAAGAAGTAGCGGCTCAGAGGAGGAAGCGCTTCATGGTCTCGCACCGTCGGCCGGCTCTTCCTACGATGTAGTACAGGGTAACGACACTGTACGAGTACCGTAGAAGGAGGTACTTGCTCGACGGTCTGGAACCTCACGCCGTTTTTGCTGCGTCGAGCACCCTGGCTTAGCCCGCAACGATGATCTGAACGTTCGCTAAGATCAGTCTTTCGGGACATTGGAGGCGTGTCGGTGTTAGAGGTAACGGTTTGTCTGACAAATTGGCGCCGGCCAGAGTACCTCCGTCGGCTGATTCGGCAGTTGCGCGAACAGAGTGTCAAGGCGACGATCTTTCTATGGAACAACGGCGAGGCATTCTCCTGCGACGATGCAATTGACTGGACGGTGACATCCTCCCTCAATCAGATCTGCTGGCCGCGCTGGTTCATGGCATCGATGGCTTCGACCGAATTCTGCTTCGTGATCGACGACGACCTGGAGCTATTGGACAGCCAGATTCTGAAAATCGTCGCCGAGCGGCTGATGCAGGCGCCGGAAAGTACGATCGTCGGGCTCGAAGGGGTCAACCTGATCAAGGGAGCGAGCTACCTTAAGTCCGATCACATCCGTCTCGGACGCGAAGGCGACGGCGAGATCCCCTGCGACATCGTCAAAGGAACATTCATGGGGTTCAGGACCGCCGCGATTCGGAAGCGCGTCCCCCTGATGTCATTCGCAGATTCACGGGAAGACGATATCGCGATCTCCGCGTACCTCGCGGGCGGAGAACCGCGCGGGCACATCTGCCTGAGGCAAATCTGGCCCGGCGTACGTCTGCACGACGCACCACACTCGCTCTGGCGAAAGGCCGGACATTTCGAACGAAGGGATGCCGCCGCCCGGCGATTCTTCAATATTTACTAACGCGCGGAACGCGTCCGCCGTTCACGCGACGAGTACCGATCCTGTTCGAGAACCTCTCCACTGCCGGCATCAGCGGATACTGGATATCGGGAATATCACGGGATCAGCGAAAAGGGCCCGGACCTTGCGGGGGTGAAGGGCCGCGTACTTGAGTTGGGTGTAGTGGCCCGGAATCAGTTCATGCGCCACGATCATGCGATTGAATCCGCGATTGAAATCGCGATAGAAGTCGGCCGCCTCTTCTGGGGAGGCCCCGGTTCGGGGTACGGGCAGGAAGAGGATCGTGCTCGCCTTTGGAGACCAGGGGCCTGCCGGATACACCCCACCCACGCTCTGTCCAGTGAAGTAGGAAGGGGAGATCTCAATCTTCAGAGTGAGCGGATCCTTGAGCGTCATCACCCTCCGGTCGCGCACGAAGCGCTCGACCTCCGCGGTGTTTCGTTTCCATCCCGCGATGTAGGTCTCGAGGGTCTGGTCGCGATCCTCGACGATGGCATCGAAGGCGGCCTTGATGACCTCGGCATCCCCGTGTGGAGGCTTGGCCTTCCCGGTCACCTCGGCGAAGACCGATCGGGCGTAAGCCGCCACCTCCCGCCGTTTGGCGGCCAGGGCCTTCTGCGCCCGAAGGAGCACGGCCTTCGGGGATTCGCTGAGTCCCGTGCCCGCCTGAAAAACTGCGGCGTAGTTCTCCCCGAGTTGGGCGCGTCCGGACGCGCGGCGGGCCAGGGCATCGAGAACGGAGGAAAGGTCCTTGAGGGCCAGCGCCGCAAAATCGGCTTCGCGCTGAACCACCTCACGATCGGATTCGGGGAAAGCCTGAGCGAAGCCTTCCGCATAGAAGCGGGCCAGCGAGGCGACCTGCCCGGAGGCCAGCCGCGCGTGTTCGGGGGCCACGAGCGTCGCATCCGCCATCTCGAAGGCTTCTCGCGTCGCCCGGGCCAGGCGCGGGATCAGGCTCATCCGCTGCCGCGCGGCCGAAAGAGCCTGGTCGCGGGGAAGATCGTCGCGCACGAGAAGAAAGACGGTGGCGTTCGAAAGGGGGGCGGTCCAGTAGAGAGGGTCCCGGTCCCGACGGCGCAGGAGGTCGAGGTCCACCAGTTCCCGGGCGATCTGGGCCTTCAGAACCTGGGCGTCGGGTTGGTCATCGAAGCTCGCTCCCTCTCGGCTTCATTCACGGCGGCGCGGGTGGCTTTGTTGAACTCGACCCAGGCCGCGGTGCGAGCCGGGCTGAAATCTTCGAGAGCCCCATCGTTTCCGCGGAGACCCGCCTCCGTGGCCCGGGAGGGATAGGTGTCGAAGTACCGATCGATGTAGTCAGCTACCAGGCTGGTCACACTTCGCGGAGCGGCCTCGGTCCCGGCCAGGGCGGAGGACGCCATCGAGAGGGCGATAAGCGCAAGGCCGCGA
>JBDTQB010000368.1:0-4650 GCA_039932395.1 Vicinamibacteria bacterium
GTTCAACCCGCCGAAGCTCTTCGCTACGAATGATCCTCATCGTCGATGACGACGCCTCCGTCCACGCCTCCCTGGGTCTGCTGCTGAAGCAGGCGGGATATGCGTGGAGCGCCGTCTCCAATCGCGCCGACGCTATGACCTGGCTCGGGGAGAACGAGTGCGCGGCGGTCCTTCAGGACATGAACTTCAGCCGTGAAACGAGCGGGGCCGAAGGGTTGGCGTTGCTCCGCGAGATTCGAGCGACGTATCCGGCTCTCCCGGTGATCCTGATGACCGCATGGGGTTCGATCCCGCTCGCGGTGGAGGGGATGAAGCTCGGCGCGGGTGACTTCATCACCAAGCCGTGGACCAACACCCAGGTGGTTCAGTCCGTTCAGACGGCGCTGGGCCTTGCCCAGGCCCCGCCGGATGCGGGTGCCGTGATCACTTCGCGCGATCAGCTTGATGATCAATTCGACTTCGGCGGACTGGTCGGAGAAGACCCTGGACTGCTGCGCGTCCTGCAGGTCATCGGTCGCGTCGCCGCAACCGATGCGTCCATTCTGGTCACCGGCGAGAGCGGAACGGGCAAGGAACTCGTCGCTGAGGCGATTCATCGCAATTCGAAACGCCGCAATGGGCCGTTCGTGAAGGTCAATCTGGGGGGCATCCCGACTGGCCTCTTCGAGAGCGAAATGTTCGGCCACGTGAAGGGCGCCTTTACCGACGCGCGAACCGACCGCGTCGGCCGTTTCGCCCTCGCCCACGGCGGCACGATCTTTCTGGACGAGATCGGCGAACTCGATCCGGCCTCCCAGGTGAAGATGCTTCGCGTGCTGCAGGACCGCACGTTTGAAGTTCTGGGCTCGTCCCAGACTCGATCCGTCGACGTGCGCGTCGTCGCGGCGACAAACCGCAACCTTCGCGACGCGGTTGAGAGCGGAGCGTTTCGCGAGGATCTGCTCTACCGCCTCAACCTGATCGCGATTCACCTTCCACCGCTGCGCGAACGGCGTGGCGACATTCCGTTGCTTGCGCGTCAATTCCTGCATTCCGTGATGGCGGCGCATGGGCGCGAGGGCTTTGAGCTGAGCCCCAGCGCGCTTGATTACCTCAAGGCGCAGGAATGGCCGGGCAACATCCGCGAACTGCGTCACGCCATCGAGCGCGCGGTTCTGGTGGCGCCGAAGCCGATGCTGACCGCCTCCGACTTCCGCGAGGTCGCGGCCATGGAGAAGCCCGGTTCGACGACTCGGGATCTGCTGCCCCCCGTCGGTGAAATGACCCTCGATCAAGTCGAGCGCGCCATGATCGTCAAATCGCTGAAGCACCACGCTGGAAATCTCACCCGTGTGGCAGAGTCTCTGGGTATGAGCCGTCCCGCCCTCTATCGCCGCATCGAGAAGCACGCCATCACGGTCTGAGCAGAGCCTCTTGAGTTCACGGAACCGCTTCCTCATCTATGTCGCGGTGCTGCACGTGGCGATCGCGGCGCTTGCAGTTCCACTGATCGTCACGGATCGGGCGTGGCTCTTGGCGGTGGAACTCTTTTTTGTGGCTTCACTTCTCCTTGCCTTCCGGCTCGTTCGAGGAGTCTTCAAGAATCTTGAGTTGCTGGCGGAAGGCGCCCGCTTCCTCGACGAGCATGAGTTCACCACTCGCTTCCTGGAGACCGGCCGTCCCGAATTGGATCGCCTGGTCGCGCTGTACAACCGTTTGGCTGACGACCTTCGTGAAGAACGGACACGTCTTCGAGAACAGCATCACTTCCTGAGCGAGGTGCTGCAGGCTTCGCCAAGCGGGATCGTCATTCTGGATTTCGACGATCGCATCGACGTCGTCAATCCGGCGGCCGCGCGAACGCTGGGAATCAGCCCGGAGTCGGCCAAGGGGGTGAATGTTTCCGACGTTCCGGGGACGCTTGGATCCGATCTGAGCGCCGTGGTATCCGGCATTACGCGAGTTCATACCACGGGCGCCGGCGGCAAGATCCGAATCGTCGCAGGCCGCTTCTCCGATCGCGGCCACGAGCGGCGCTTCCTTCTTCTCGAGGAGATGACCGACGAAGTGCGGGCGGCGGAGAAGGCCGCCTACGAAAAACTGATCCGCATGGTCGCGCACGAGGTGGGGAATTCGGTCGCGGCGTCGGGCTCGCTGCTGCAATCGAGCCTGGCTTACGCGCGCCATCTTCCGTCCGAAGATCGCGGCGATTTTGAAGATGCGGTCAGCGTCTGTCTCGCGCGCCTGTCCACATTGAACGGCTTCGTTCGGGATCTGGCGGAAGTGGTTCGCCTGCCGGAACCGCGCCTGCAACCGTGCGACCTGACTTCGCTTCTTCGGGGTTCGTCACTTCTCCTGCGCGCATCCGCCGAGAAGGCAGGCGTGACCTGGTCTCTCGACATGCCCGACGACCTTCCCTTGGTGGAAGGCGATCGCGCCCAGTTGGAGCAGGCCTTCCTCAACATCGTGAAGAACGCGATTGAGGCCGCGGGCGACGCCGGATACGTCACGGTCCGGGCCAGCACATCGAACGCTCGGGTGGAAGTCGTGGTGGAGAACTCTTCGAGCGGGATCGACGACAGCGTTCAGACGCGGCTGTTCACGCCCTTCTTCTCGACCAAGGCGGATGGCCGAGGCCTGGGCCTCACGCTGGTGCGGGAAATCCTCATGCACCACGCCGCGCCGTTTTCCCTGAATGCTCCCCCTGGAGGGCCGACGCAGTTCACCTTCACCCTGAAGGCTTTGTAGCCGTCAGAGGGGCAGCCGCTCTCCTTCGCGGGCCACGCGCATTCCCGCTTTCTCGATCTGACGCTGAGCCGCCGAGCCAGGAGTGGCCGCGGGATTCGTGTGGTTCAGATGAACGAAGACAACCTTAGCCCGCTCCTTTGCCGGAAGGGCCGCAAAACGAATCAGCGATTCGGAAATGAACGGATGGGGCACTTCGGACATCGCGCGTCCTGGCAGCTCATCGGCGTCGAAGAAGGTTCCATCCAGGAAGGCGACGTCGACGCTCGCGATCAAGTCTTCAATGCGGCGATCCCAGCGTTCCCACTTGTCGATGTCCGGAAGCCAGAGGACCTTGCGCGACGGACCCGTGACGATGAACCCATAGGTGTCGCTGTATTCGTCACGATGGGGAACCTCGATCGGCGTGATGGAGAGACGGTCGTTTAGCTTCATCGGCGTCTCGGCCTTGAACCGATCGATCCGTATGTGATTGAGCTTGACCAGCAGATCCCACGGGCCGTTTGTTTCAAGGAAGCGCGCCATCCGGTCGGATGCCAACACGCGCTGACCATTCGCTCCATACGACTCGCGTCCGAGGTGAAGGAGGCCGGCGTAGTGGCCCACGTGGGCGTGGGTCAGTGCGATCGCGCTGAAGAGAGGCGGCCGGGCGGTGGCCGTGGGTTGAGGGGCTACGCGATCGGCGATTTCGGCCTGCTCGCGAAGGTCCGGTGTCGCATCGATCAGGAAGCGTTCGCGTGAGACGGGGTCGACGATGAGGAGCGACGCGACGAGACGTCTTCGCGTTGGGTCGCTCCTGGCCGCGTCGTCCTCCTTTGCGCGTCCACCGATCTGCGGAAGGCCGCCATCCTGGGCGGTTCCGAGAACGTAAGCGAAGGCACCCGCTTCGGAGGTCGCGGCGCGGGAAGAAAGCGCCCCAGCGACCGCAAGCAGGGTCACCGCGCCGATCAACGTCGCAATCGCACCTGTGCGACTGCGACGGACCGGCTCCAACTCAGAACTCGATGAGGTTCTGAATGGCGCTGCGGATGTTCGCGATCTGCGGAAGTGTCGCGTTTTCGAGCGCCGGGTGATAACCCACGAAGTTGTCCATGGCCCCGAGTCGCCTCACCGGAGCGTCGAGGAAAGAGAACAACTCATCGGCGATTTTCGCCGCGATCTCGGCCCCATAGCCGAACGAAATCTGGTCTTCGTGAGCGACGAGCACACGGCCCGTCTTCTTGACGCTCTTGGCGATCGCATCCATGTCGTATGGATTGAGGGAGCGCAAGTCGAGAATCTCGACGGAGATTCCTTCCTCTTCGAGGACGCGCGCCGCCGCGATGCAGCGCTGAACGAGCGCGCCGAAGGTCACGATGGTCACCTGCTCGCCTTCGCGAGCGACCTTGGCCTTGCCGAACGGGATCATGTGATTCGGGCCCGGGTAGGAGCCCTTGTTGTAGGTCTGGCGGTAGAGGTGCTTGTGCTCGAGGAAGATGACGGGGTCGTCGCAGCGCATGGCGGTGCGCAGCAGGCCATTCGCATCTTCCGCGTTGCTTGGGATGACCACGCGCAGGCCGGGGATGTGGGTGAAGAGCACTTCGCCGCATTGCGAGTGATACACGGCGCCGCCCTGCAGGTAGCCGCCGTAAGTCACACGCACAACCAGGGGACACTTGAAGTTGTTGGACGAGCGCCACCGCATCAAAGCGAGTTCGTTGCGAATCTGGTGATAGGCAGGCCAGATGTAGTCGAAGAACTGGATTTCGACCACCGGCTTGAGACCGCGGGTCGCCATGCCGATGGCGCGCCCGATGATGTTCGCTTCGGCAAGCGGCGAGTTGAAGACGCGGTCGGAGCCGTACTTGCGCTGGAGGTTGTACGTGACCTTAAAGACGCCGCCCTTGCCCTTGACCTTGTCGAGGTTTTCCTCGCGCGAGCAGTCGG
>JBDTQB010000369.1:0-4580 GCA_039932395.1 Vicinamibacteria bacterium
TGTCGACGCGCGGGTCGGGAAGAACTGGTCGGCGGCGCACTGATACGCGGAAACCGCGCGGAAGGTTTTGTTACTCGCCCGCAGCGAACCGGGGGTGTGGGGGGCTGAGCACGGAAGTCCGTCTGCCATCTGCGGCCCCCCCGCCTAAAAAAAGCTGGGGCCCCTTGCGGGGCCCTGTTGCGTCGAGGTGGGATACTCGGTAGAGGTGGGATACGTCTTTTGGGATGCTACTGACCCGTGTTGGCAGCGGGCGCCAGGGCCGGGGCTGCGGGGGCAGTGCCTTCTTTGGGAGGGGAGTTCGTCGACGACTTAGAGTCAGCCGACGTTGGCGTGGACGCTTCCTTCGATGAACTTCCAGACTTCTCTTCGGACTTGGAGGGGGACGACTTCGAATCCGAGTCTTTCGAATCAGATCCTTTGTCGCCCGACTTGCCATAGTCGGTGATGTAAAACCCGGTGCCCTTGAATTGGAACGCTGGCGCCGAAATTAATCGTTCGACAGCGCCTCCGCAGGTCGGGCAGACGGACAGCGTTCCGTCCGAGAGCCTTTGCAGGACCTCGAAACGGCCACATGTTTCACATCGGTATTCGTAGAGCGGCATGGTGTCTATCTTTGTGGAAGCGACTGTCAAAAGCTTAGCATCGCGACCCTGACAGCCCTTGGGAGCCCAACTCGCTCAGAGTGAGTCCGCGGATGAAACTGATCGTCGCCTCGATACCGTTGTTCTTCGTCCTGATCGGGATTGAGCTTGTGGCCGCCCGCCTTCTCGAGCGGCGGGTTTACCACTTCCACGACTCGTTCGCCGATCTGAGTTGCGGGATCGTTGAGCAGCTGCTGGGGGTTCTGGTGAAGGGGTCTCTCTTCGCCGTCTACCTTTTGCTCTACGCGAAGGCCAGGCTCTTCGATCTTCCCGAGAACTCCTGGGTTGTTTTCGTTGTGTGTTTCTTCGCGGTCGACTTTCTCTACTACTGGTTTCACCGCAAGAGCCATGAGATCGGCGCTTTCTGGGCGGCGCACTCGGTCCATCATCAGTCGGAGGAATACAACCTCACCGTCGCCTTGAGGCAGGGGGCCTTTCAGGGTTTCTTCTCGTGGGCGTTCTACCTGCCGCTGGCCGTTCTGGGCTTCACGCCGACCGTTTTCATCACCTGCTCGGCGCTCAACACCCTGTATCAGTTCTGGATCCACACCCGTCTCATCGGGCGTCTCGGCCCGATCGAATGGATCTTCAATACGCCCTCGCATCATCGTGTTCATCACGGGAGGAATCCGCGCTACATCGATCGCAATCATGCGGGCGTCTTCATCATCTGGGACCGCATGTTCGGCACCTTCGTTCCCGAAACCGACGAGCCGGTTTACGGAGTGGTGAAACCGATCGGCAGCTGGAATCCGATCTGGGCCAATGCCGCCGGCTGGGCGGATCTATGGCCGGTCGCGTCGCGTGCCCGTCGCATTCGGGACCGATTTCGAGCCTTCTTGGCGCCGCCGGGCTGGCGCCCCGAGGATCTGGGTGGACCCTTGCTCCCGCCGGAGGTTCGCCGTCCCGACCATGAACCCGTTTATCGGTCGGCCGCCCCCTCACTCAACGGATACGTATTCCTTCAGTTCGTCCTGCTGCTGATTCTTTCCGCGGCTTCGCTCTCGAAGGCAGCGCAGTTCGGCAAAGCGGGCTTTATTGGCCTCGCCGTATTCGTGGCCATGGGCCTCGTCATTCTGGCGGCACTTCTTGAAGGACAACCTTGGGCGGCCAAGGCCGAGTTCGTCAGGGTCGTGCTGTCGCTGATCCTGCTGGCGACGCTCGGACCCCAGCTAGTCGCGCTGTTCTTCGGGCACGCGTAGCGTCTCGCCCGAATCTTCCGCCGGGGGCGCCACGAAACGACCAACCACCACCCGGGCCGCGCGAACGATGTGCTCATCAAGCCGATAACCGCGGACGAGTTCGCGGATGACCATCCCGTCCTGTGCCGGATCGTCCACGTTTTCGAGTTCAATCGCTTCGCTGGTGTTCGGATCGTAGGTCAAGCCGAGCGTGCGGACACGATCAAAACCACCGTCACGCAAGACCTGGACAACCTGATTGCGAACCAGGATGAAGCCTTCCATCAGGCTGTGGCTGGCGGCGCGTGCCTCGCCCGTATCGAAGGCGCGATCGAAGTTGTCGAGAATCTCGATGTAGCGCGCGTAGATCGTTTCGCGTTCGCTCTGAAGTTCGCGCGCAACCGCTCGCTTCTGACGTTCGAGAGAGGCACCCAGGTCCTGACTTGCCGTCCGCTGCTTTTCCTGGAGTTCAACCATTTGAGCGCGGAGCGCTTCATTCTCGGCGCGCAGGGCGTGGTAGCCGTCCATCGCCTGTTCGAGCTGAGCTTCGGCCAGACGAGTCCGTGTCTCGCCCTCAGCATCCGCGAGAGAGGAGGAGGCCGCGTCTACGGCGGCTTTCAGGGATTCGTCTTCATCCATCGGGTGATCCCCTAGGTTATCCCAGGATCAGAGCGATATCGGCAACGTTTGTTGAGGTGGGGCCGGTAACAATCAGGGCTCCCGTCCGTCTAAGCACGTCATGAGAATTGTTCTGGCGCAGAGCCTTCGCCGCCGATAGCCCCAGCACCCGCGCTTTTGTATCGGTCCTGTCATCGACCATTCCTCCACTCGCGGTCGAGGGTCCGTCGTGGCCGTCTGTTGCAAAGGCTGCAAAGACGGTAGGTTGAGCCATCTTTCCAAGAGTGGGAATGGCGGAGAGCGCCAGCTCCTGGTTGCGTCCGCCGACGCCTCGGCCCTTCACGTGAACCACGGTTTCCCCGCTGACGATGAGGCATTTGGGACGTGGTTTTTTTGAGCGACGGAATCTGGCGACGAGCGCTGGACCCATGTCGCGAGCCTCGCCGCGAAGGGCGTCGGGGATGACTTCGCAGGCGAAACCGAGAGCAGCAGCTTTCCGCCGCGCCGCTTCCGCGAAGGTTCGACCGGACCCGATCACTCTCGTATCGGCCCGTACTTCGGCCGATGTTTTGAGCGGACTTTTGTCGAGTGCCGCTCGAACCGAACGAGGGAGGGTGTCTGTTCGCAGAAGTTTTTGAACAGCCTGTAGCGCAAGCGTTGGCGCCCTTGAATCCTCCACCGCAGGCCCGGATCCGATGGTGCTCACGTCGTCCCCCGGCACGTCGGACAACGCCAGCGCGACGACGCGCGCGGGTGCCGCCAGTCGGGCGAATCCACCACCCTTCAGCCGCGACAGGCGCTTCCGAATCGCGTTCGTCTCCGCGATGTTCGCGCCGCCTTTGAGCAGAAGACGAGTCACGCGCTGCTTGTCGGCAAGCGAGACGCCCTCGATCGGCGCGGGCATCAGAGCCGACGCTCCACCGGAGAGCAGCAAGAGAATCAGATCGTCTTCTTCCGCGGCTTCAAGCAGGCGGATGACGGCTTTGCCCGCTTTCACTCCTGCCTGGTCTGGAACCGGATGGCTTGAAACGAAGCTCATCATGCGAGCCAGTCGCGGCGCGTGGTTGGGAGCGATCACGATGCCCGACGTCATGCGTGCTCCAAGGATGCGATGAGCCGCTTGCGCCATCGGAATGGCGGCCTTGCCGACTGCGACCAGAAACAGACGCTTCGGAGTCCGGACCTTCACTCCACCCGCGGTGATGTGACTTCGGTCAACGTGGAGATGTTGACGCACCAGTCGGCCCGGTTCGACCGCGGCTAGACCGGCCCGCAGGATTTGATGCGCGGCCTTGCGGAGCGCGCTCCGGGTCACGCTTCGGTCAGACTCCGATGGTCGCGAAGGGCGCCGCTTCGAGATTCGAGCCGGCGCGCTGACCTCGAGCGAAGGCCACCGCACCCGCGGCTCCGATCATGGCGGCGTTGTCGGTGGTGAGATTCATGGGCGGGACAAACAGAGGAACTCCCATGCGCGCCATCATCACGCGCGCGTCCTCACGCAGTCGCGAGTTCGCGGCGACTCCGCCGGTCAGAATCACGCTCGCCGGCCGATGAAGTTCCACGGCGTCCTTCAGCCGGCTCAGCAGCGCATGCACCACCGCCTTCTGAAACGAGGCGAGTAGATCGCGCACGTTCTGCGGAACATCGTCACGGGAAGCGCAGGCGGGGATTTCGTTCTTGCGGACGTGCTGAAGAACCGCCGTCTTCAAGCCGGAAAAGGAAAAGTCGGGCTTGCCGTCGCTCATCTTCGCCATCTTGAAGAAGACGGCGTCATCGCGCCCCGTGGCGGCCAGTTTGTCGACGATGGGTCCACCCGGATATCCAAGACCCAGAAGTTTCGCGACCTTGTCGTAGGCCTCGCCCGCCGCGTCATCGCGCGTGCGCGAGAGCAGCGAGTACTCACCAAGTTCCTTCATGAGAAACAGACTCGTATGACCGCCGGAGACGACCAGAGCGATCGCAGGAAGAGGAATCGCATCGAAGGCGAGAAACGGCGCATGGATATGCCCCGCGATGTGATGAACGGGAACGAGCGGTTTCTTGTGGGCCCATGCGAGCGCCTTGGCGTATTCGAGTCCGACCAGAAGCGATCCGACGAGCCCCGGTCCATAGGTCACAGCGATTGCATCAAGATCGTCGA
>JBDTQB010000370.1:0-4565 GCA_039932395.1 Vicinamibacteria bacterium
GCGCCAGGTCGTGATCCTGAAGGATGCTCTGGGCGACCATCAGGTATTGAGGTTCGTCGCCGTCGGGGCCGACCCGGGTCTGCGACTGAAAGGCGACGAAGGCGTAGACCGCGAAGAAAGCGGGCAGAAGCACGGTCTTCGGCGGCACAGCAGCGCGCGCTACGACGGAGAGCACCAGCCCGGCAAGTGCAATAACGAAAAGAGGCCGACCGCTGAAGAGAAGAAGGGATGACCCCGCCGGGACGGCCGATGCGAGCACGATCGTGAGGACAGGGATCAGAAATCCGGAAAGTCCGGTCACTCCAGAGGTCCAGGTGAAGAGCGCGGCGAACGAAGCCAGCACGACAAAGCCAAACGACGGGACGCCGATCAGGACCTCTCCGCTCGAAAACGCCGCCCCCCCGCCCGCCAGGAGAATCAGAATCGCGATCGACGTCGCTGAGAGGCCGCGCTGGAGACGCGAAACAGGAGGGCTCGAATCTGAACGGTTTTCGAGCGCCGACGCTTCCATGGGAAGCAACATTATTCCGTCCTGGCGAAAGACGTTAGCTGCCGTCTCGTGCTACGTTTACACCCTACGTCTGGGCCCGGCCTTGAGCCTCGAGGTCGGCCCGGTTTGATGTGAGTTCTTCCCTGATGAATTGGGAGGGTGATCGATGAATATCAGGTTTCGTTCTGTCGCCATCGTTTTCGCTTCGGCGGGGTACGCGCATGCCGCGATGACCGTCTCTGGAGACGACAAAGCCGCGCAGATTTTGGTCGGCAACGTCCCCGCTTCCGCCTGGGTTCGACCCGCGCTGACCACTGCGGTCCGGCCGAACCCCGCGCGACCCACCCCGGTGCTCGCCGGCCTGCTGCCGACACTGCCGTCGTCGTTCTTTGGAACCACTGACGGGTCCCACCTTCTGTTCCTTTCTCCGCTTTCGCCCTTACGCGCCGCGCTGCGCGTGGCGACGCGCGATCTCGCCGCGCAGACACTGGCGGTCATCCAGCCCCCGGTCATCGCTGCGGGAATCGAAACCGCGGATGACAATATCGACGTGGCCGGGCCGAACGAAACCGTGGCGGCGCGGCGGCGCGAAGTCGTTCTCCGGCAGCGTCGCAAGTCTGTGCTGAATGAACGTGGAAGCGGCTCCGAACGAACGGAGACAGCGCAGTCGCTCCAGCCCAACCTCGACCTCGACGGATTTTCCGGCCGCGTCGAGCTGCTCACCCTTCCGGCGGGCGTTCCCACGCGTGACGCCTCCGACAACGTGATGCCGAATGGCGCGGGCCTGGTCCGTGTCTCCGGCTATCTCACCGACGATCTGACTTTCGCGGTCACCGGTCTCGCCGCTGAGAGTGCGGCAACCACCTGGCGCGCGGGCGCCGAGTTCGACCTCGCGCTGGGCGATCGCCAGCGGATCGAAGCGGGCGCCGTGTACGGCACACGCTTCAACGCAACCAACGCTCCTCTTGGCGGCGAAATCGATCATCGCTCCGTCGGCGCCTTCCGCGTCGTTCATGCCCTTCAATTGACCAAAACGTTGAGCACGCGGGCGGGCGGCCGTTTCATCGACGCCCCCTACCTCAAGTCAGGCCGCTCCATCGATCCGGAGTTTTCCGTGATGGTGGAAGAGCCGGACCGTCCGCAAGGCCGCGCTTACGTCCGGTTCGACCTGGCGGGCGACACGCTCTTCCCGGGCCTCGAAGTGGTCGCGGGCGAAAGCGACCTGATCGCATTGTCCGAAGGCCTGCCGGTGTTCGCGCGCAACTTTGAGGCCCAGCGGACATGGAGCCGAGCGGGAGCGATTGGTTTCCGTCGCGCCGATTCCAAATTTGAAGGGAAGCTGCAGGATCAGACGGTCACCCACGCTCTGCTCGTTTTCCCCTCATCCATCTCGGGCGCGCCGCTCGTTCAAAACGGAAATCGTAGTCGCGTCCAGATCGGGTCATTGATGTTCGAGCGCACGTTCGCGCACGGCCAGGCGCAGGCCGGGATCGAGTACGGCTACGGCCGGTTCGCAGAGGATCCGCCCAACCCGCTTCGCGCACGCGACTTCCACCAGATCACCACCCGCTTTGACGCTTATCTGCGTCGTTCCGGCACCGGCATCGCGATCTTCCACCGTGTTCATGAGGGCGCCGACGTCACCTCTTACGATGGCGAGAACCGCAGCCGTACCCACGCCGCGCGGTACCTCGTCGAATTCCGGCAGGACGTCCCCTTCGTGCCGGCCATGATCGGCGCGGATATGACCCTGCTCTTCAGCCTGCGCAACGTCTACTACGATGACGTCGAGCGCAGGAATGTGGATGAGTTCGCCGTCGCAGCACCGCCTCGTCGCATCACGGGCGGCATCCGGGTGAAGTTCTAGGTCGACGGCATAGATCGCCCCCTTGTTCACCCTGCCCACTGAAGTGTTCGCGCCGCTGAAGAAGCGGATCGCCCGGTCCATTTCCCGACGCAACCGCATCCTTCTGGTGACGGCGCTTTTGGGATCGCTCGGCGTTCTGAGTCTGGTCCAGCGCATGGGGCCGACGTGGCGAGAGGACGGAGTTTTGTGGCGCGCCGCTCACGGCCAGGTCCTGGCCGAGACGGTGGTGCCTGGGTCTCCCGCAGCACTCGCGGGAATTCAGCAAGGCGACACCCTGGTGGCGATCGGTGACCATCGCATCTTCGCGGCGGAAGACGTCCCGCTGGAACTGGCGCGTCTGTTCAGCGCAGCGGGCGATGTCGAGTATCGCGTGGAACGTGGCGGGGTTCTGAGCAGCCATCATCTCCAGCCGATTTCGCTTCCTTCGGGAGATCGACGCCTTCATACGTATCTGTCGCTGATGGGCTTTTTCTGCCTGGGTCTGGGCGCTCTGGTCGCGATGCGCCGTCCCGGTGAGCCATTGCGTCTTCACTTCGCGGCTTTGTGCGCGCTCTTCTTCATCGCTTACTCCGTGTCGGATTCAGGTCGCCTCGACGCGGTCGATTGGGGGCTGCTGCTCATCGACTCGCTGGGGATCGCCCTGCTGCCTCCGTGTTACCTGCAGTTCTGCCTGAAGCTCACCAAGACGAACACCCGCCGCATGACGATCCGTGTTTACGGAATTGCGGTCGCCTTCATCGGCCTCGAGCTGTTCGGTTTGCTGGGCGCCGGCTCCAGCGTCTTCGCAGAGACCATCCTGAGCTGGGTAGACCGGCTGGAGCCGGTTTACTTCAGCGCGTTCTTCCTCGCAGGCATCGTGAGTCTCTGGCGCGCGTCGTCTCATGCGCGCGTCGGCCTTGAGCGTCGTCGCATGCGGTCGCTGGCGTTTGGAACCGCGGCGGGTATCGGTCCCTTCATCGCCTTCTATGCGGTGCCTTTCGCCCTGGGGCGTCCCGGTGGAACAGTGCCCGAACTCTTCGGCACCATCCCGCTGACGCTGCTGCCGCTGGCTCTCGCCTACGCCGTGATCCAAAACCGGATTGTCGACATCGGTTTCCTCTTCCGCCGCCTTCTCGTCTCGCTGATTTCCGTGACGTCGGTCTTCGGATTGTGTCTGCTGGTGCTTGGTCTGCTTGGAGATGCAAGCCGCACCGATGCGGCTCCGCTCATCGTCGTCATCTGCCTGGTCGCACTCTTCTTCATCCCCTTGAAGAACCGGATCCAGACCGCGGTCGATCGTGTGGCGCTGAAAGATAGATACGACTCGCGTCAAACCCTGCTGCGTCTGTCGCCGGAGCTTTCGACGGAGCTGGATCGAGACCGACTGGCGGAGCGCCTGCTCACGGGAGCGCAGCGCGCGCTCAGCGTCACTCGCGGAGCGTTGTTCGCCCGAACCTCCGGCCGGTTTGAAACCGTGCGTCACTTCGGGCTTGCCGCGGCGCCGACGGTCGAATCGGATCCTTCCATCCTTCGCGCCTTCCACATCGACATGACCGAGTCGGCCGTGGGTCCGGTCACGAATGACGACGACACTGCGACCGACGCCTTTGCTCACTACTTCCCCCTGGTGGCTCGCGGCGAAGTGGTCGCCGTGCTCGGTCTGGGCGACCCCCTCGCGTCCGAGACCATGGACGAGGACGAAGCCGAACTCATCCGATCGCTCTGCGCGGTTTCCGCCACCGCCATCCTCAACGGCCGGCTGTACGAGCGCCTCGAAGACAAGGCCCGCGAACTCACACGCCTCACCGACTATCACTCGAGCATCGTTGAGAGCATGGAAGCGGGTGTCGTGGTCATCGGCTCTGAAGGCCACATCGAACGCTGGAACCGTGGCATGGAGCGACTTGCCGGGGTCACGCGCGATGGCGCGATCGGCCGCACGCTCGCCGAAGCTCTGTCATCTGAAGCATCCTCCGTGCTGGCCTCCATCCTTCCCGAAGCGGGTTCCGATGCGGATCACCTCTACAAGGTGTCGCTGAAGGTTCAAGGCGGCAAGGCGATCACCGTCAACGTCAACGCCGCTCCGTTTGACTCCTCGCTTGCGAGCGCCGGCTCGCGCGCGCGCACCCTTCTGATCTTCCATGACGTCACCGAGCGGGTGGCGCTTGAGCGTCAGGTCCAGCAGACCGAGAAGATGGTCGCGGTGGGTCTGTTGGCCGCCGGCGTCGC
>JBDTQB010000371.1:0-4565 GCA_039932395.1 Vicinamibacteria bacterium
AAGACGAGATCGAGTACTTCCTCGACTACACGCGCGCGAAGGTCGTGGTCACGGAGACCAGCGCGGCGGGCGCGTTTCGAGAAGCGGCCGCGTCGGTCTCGACGGTCCGAGGTGTGCTGCTCGTGAACGAACCCGACTTTGAACGACAGCTGCGCGCGGCCAGCGATCAGTTCGAGAACTTCAAGACCCACCGTGACGACGCCGCGATCTGGCTCTTCTCGGGGGGAACCACCGGGCGGCCCAAGGGCGTCGTCCAGACGCATCGTTCGTTTGTGAATACAACGGAGCTGTACGCCAAAGGCTCCATGCGCTACGTGGCGAGCGACATCACGCTCTCGGTGCCGAAACTGTTCTTCGGATACGCCACGGGCTCCAACCTGATCTTCCCGTTCTCGGCGGGCGCGACCGCGGTGGTCTTCAAGGAAAAGACGACCCCCGACGCGCTGTTCGCCCTCATCGCGAAACACAAGCCCACGATCCTCATCAACGTGCCGACCATGATCCATCAGATGACGTCGCATCCGGACGCGGCGAAGCAGGATCTCAGTTCGATCCGCGCGTCCACCTCCGCGGGCGAGGCATTGAGCGAAGAGCTGTACAAGCGATGGCAGAAGCTCTTCGGCGTGCCCATGCTTGATGGTCTGGGCACCGCCGAGATGTGGCACATTTTCCTGACGAACACCGTCGACAGCGTTCGACCGGGAAGTCTCGGCAAAGCGGTTCCGGGGTTCGACGTCCGCGTCTGCGATGACGACGGAAACGAACTTCCCCAAGGCGAAACCGGCTTCCTCTGGGTGCGCGGAGGATCGCGCGCGATCGCGTACTGGCACGAGATGGACAAGACGCAGCAGGTCTTTCGCGGCGAGTGGTACGCGTCGCGTGACATGGTGCGACAGGATGAAGATGGCTTCTTCCACTACTGCGGTCGCGACGACGACATGCTGAAGGTCGGCGGCCGCTGGCTCGCGCCCGCCGAGGTGGAGAACTGTCTTCAGCAACATTCCAACGTGTCAGAAGTCGCGGTGGTCGGTGTGCCCGACGCGCAGGGCCTCGTCAAGCCCTGGGCTTACGTGGTGGCCCGCGCCTGCGAAGTCGATGGACGTGACGCCTTCGTCGCTGAACTGCGCGCCTTCACTCTGCAGAAGCTGGAGCCCTACAAAGCGCCGCGTCAAATCGTCATCCTCGAGTCGATGCCGCGCACGCACCTCGGCAAGATCGACCGCGGCGCGCTGAAGAGACGGTAAGGGCGCGCTTAGGCCGACCTCAGGAGAGATGGAACATCCCCGACCGTCGGGCCCACGTAGTTCGATTGCGGGCGCACCAGCTTCTTCGTAGCCAGCTGTTCGTGCGCGTGAGCAATCCAACCCGCCACGCGGCTGGTGGCGAACACCGCCGTGAAGATCTCCTTCGGAATCCCCACAGCATGCAGAAGGAGCGCGGTATAGAACTCGACGTTGGTGCGAAGAGCGCGGCCCGGCTTGTGTTCTTCGAGGACTTCGAGTGCGAGTCGCTCAACCTCGCGGGCGGTGTCGAAGAGCGGCATCTGGTCGCCCGCACCTCGTAGCGTCTCGCAGGCCTTCGCGAGAACGTCCGCGCGCGGATCGCGGACGCGGTAGATGCGGTGTCCGAAGCCCATCAGTCGCTCGCCATCCTCCACCTTGCTTCGCAGAAACGCGCGCTTGTCTTCCTCCCGTGCCGCGTCGCTGATCAGATCCAGCACGGGGCCGGGAGCCCCGCCATGAAGGGGTCCTTGAAGCGCGCCGATCGCTCCCGTGACGGCGGCCGCCATGTCCGAGTGAGTTGAGATGATCGAACGCGCCACGAAGGTCGAAGCGTTGAGACCGTGATCCGCGGTGGTGTTGAGGTAGGTCTCCAGCGCCCGGATCTGACCGGTCGTCGCGGCCTCACCCGAGATCATCCTCAAGAAATCGGCGGCGTGACCCAACGCCGGATCCGGCGCAACCGGCTCCGCGCCTTTGGCGGCGCGGGCCCAGGCAGCCACGATGGTCGGGAACGCAGCGAGGATCCCAAGGTCGTCGCACGTCGATTTGAAGCCAAGTGCGCTCACGGCGGTGCGAAGCACCGACATCGCGGGCGCTCCCGCTCGCGCCGCGGCGACGATCATGTCCTGCACGGGGCCGGGGATGGACCGCCTCTCGCCGATCTGCCGCTGAAGGGCCACGGCCTCAGGGTGATTCGGAAGGCGGCCGTGCCAAAGGAGATGAACCATCTCTTCGAATGAAACGTTCGGGGCCAATTCTTCGATGAGGTAGCCAGCGACCATCAGTTCGCCCTTCTCTCCATCGACGCTGCTGAGCCGCGTATCAGCCGCCACCACACCTTCAAGTCCGGGGTTTGCTGTCGTCATGTTTTGTTTCTCCGATCGGGAGGATCGGACAGGTTTGCTTTCGCTGTCAATATTGATTCACATATCAATATGTCGAAGCGTCATCTGACTGCGGCGGAGGCTTCCGCCCGCCTGAACATCTCCCCCGCATCGCTCTATGCCTATGTCAGTCGAGGCCTTCTGCGATCGGAGGCGGGCGACGGGCCCAGTCGTGCGCGGCACTATCTGGTCGAGGATGTCGATCAGCTGCGGTCCCGGAAGGAGGCCCGGCGTGATCCCAACAAAGTCGCTCAGAAGGCTCTCCACTGGGGCTCTCCCGTTCTGGACTCGGCCATCACGAAGATTGACGCAGGCGAGTTGTATTACCGGGGTGAACGCGCCCGTGAGCTCGCGCGCACGAAGTCGGTTGAGGAGGTGGCGTCCCTGATCTGGCGGGGTGCTTTCGATGCTGTTTCGTGGCCAGCCGCATCCCTCACCGCGCATGATCGAGACGCGCTTCGCCGCGTGAAAGCGGTGGCCGGCCGCCTGCCCGCTTCGGAACAGTTCGAGATCCTTCTGCCGTTGGCCGCTGCGCGTGACGAGACCGCGTTCGATCTGCGCCCGGTGGCGGTCGCGCGGACGGGGGCGAGGATCGTCCGGCTTCTCACGGAATCCGTCTGCGGCCAGACCGCACGCAACGGGATTGCGCGAGCCCTGGCCCGCCGATGGGCGCCGAACACTGCGGACGCGGAACGGCTCATCTCCGCGGCCCTCATCCTGTGCGCCGACCACGAACTGAATGTCTCCGCCTTCACCGCACGGGTCGTCGCTTCCGGCGGTTCCACTCCCTATTCGGTGGTGGCCGCCGGGCTTCACGCATTGTCGGGAGTCAGGCACGGTGGTGAGTCGCTCCGGGTCGAGGCCATGCTTCATCGGTCGACCCATCCGCGCGATGCGCGCACCTTTATCTCCACGAGCCTGCGCAGTGGAGAGCGCGTCGCCGGCTTCGGTCATCAGCTCTACCCAGACGGCGATCCACGGGCCCAACATCTGCTCGAAGCGCTTCGCACTCGGCGGAAAAAGCTGGATCCGATCGGTGAGGCCATGATCGATGCGATGTTCGATCTGGCCGAGGAGCATCCGACCATCGACTTCGCGCTCGTCATGCTGACGCGCGCATTGGATCTACCCCAAGGCTCGCCACTCACTCTGTTCGCCCTCGGCCGCTCGATCGGCTTCATCGGACACGCGATCGAGCAATACGAAACCGGCGAAATGATCCGGCCAAGGGCGCGGTACGCGGGGCGATAGCCAGCGAATACGAAGCTGAAATCACTCTCGCCGTGAACAGACAGTTCGCACAAGGTGGTCGCTCTGCTAATCTCCGCCCACTTTTATTGCCTTCGGGCACAGATAACCTCGGGAGGGGCGTTGTGAACATTCGATCTTTGGGCGGAGCCGTCGTTTTATGTGTCGGACTGGCGGCGTGCGGGGGGGATTCGCCGTCGGCACCTACCGCGTCGGCACCGGTCCCCACGCCGACCCCGGTTTCTTACTCCGGAACATTCAGCGGCAACATGGCGGGCACGGGGAGCGGGGTCGCCGCGGCGCCCTGCGTTGGCCGCACGGTTGTCACTCAGACAGGAAATGCGATCGCCCTGGCCGACCTCACGATCTCAGGGTGCTTCTCTCCTTCCGTGGCTTTTGGCTCTGCCAACGGCACGCTGAATGGAAACGCCTTCACGGCCACCGGGAGCTACAACTCGAGCGGTTGCGGCGTGATCTCGGCGACGTGGACTGGTTTCTTCTCAGGAGATGGTCGCTTGATGAATCTGCGCGTCGTGCTCACGCCGGCACCTCCCGACCCGGGTGGATGCGGCGTGCTTCAGTTCCTGGGCGAAATCAGCAAGCAGTAGCGCGCCGCTCGGACCGCATCAGGCGACGGGGAGACCCCTCGTCGCTACCTTCTCCATCTCGTCGGCAAACGCATCGATTTCGTCGATGGTCGTGTAGACATTCGGTGTGACGCGCAGACCCTGGAACTCTGGATGAATGATCGAGATCGTGTAGATCCGCTTCTTCGCCCACAGATGCGACTGGAGCTTCACGATGTCAATGCCACGGATACCGACGTTGCCAATGGCGCACACCATCTCGGGATTTGAACTCGAATTGATGACGACGTTGCTGAGCGCGCCAAGCCTCGCTGCCCATCGTTCGCGCAGGTAGCGGAGCCGCG
>JBDTQB010000372.1:0-4555 GCA_039932395.1 Vicinamibacteria bacterium
GGTCGCTCTTCGTGGACGGCCTCAAGATCTACACCGCGAAGGACCTGTCGGTCGACCTCACGTAAGCGCGGCGCGCGGTCAGTGCTTGATGTCCGAATCGGACGACGGTGCGGCGCGCGCCAGACGGGCGAAGTCGAGAATTTCCGCGAGAAGCCGCGCGCGATCGTCGAGGGTCGGCGCTTCGATCAGAGACTGCCGCTCCAGTTCGCCGAGCGGGAGCAACTGCGCCAGCATATTCACCACCAGCGCCTTCGGTGCTTCGTCGGTGCGTGCAAGCAAAGACATCCCTTCGTCAATCTGGCCGATCTCGTGAAGAACGCGTGCGAGCGAATCGGTCAGCGCGTCTTCGTCGAGAACCTTCTCGATCAAAGGGGTGATGCGGGCGACCCGGTAGAGGCGGCCGTCCTCCGGAAGTTCTTCGTCGATGCGAAAGCGCGACACACCTCGCAGGACGATGTTCGATCGCCCATCATCGAGGTCAGACACGCCTTCGACCTGCCCGGCGCATCCGATCGAGAAGATGGGCCGGGGCTCGCCTTGCTCACCCGGGCGCGCCTGGACAATGCCGATCATCCGATCGCCGGCCATCACATCCTTCAGCATCGCCCGGTACCGCGGCTCGAAAATGTGCAGCGGCAAGGGCAGCTCTGGAAAGAGAGCCACGCCTGGAAGGGGAAAGAGAGGAAGCGTTTCGGGAAGGATCAAGCGAACGGAAGGATCTGAACCGTGACCTGACGCTCACGCGGGCCGTCAAGCTCGGCCGCGATGATGGCCTGAAACTGGCCGAGGTTCAGCTTGCCAGAGATCACGCCGAAGGTCAGCGAATGACCCAGAAGGGTAGCCTGAAGGTGGGAGTGGGCGTTTTTCCGATCGCAGTCGGAGAACTTCGGATCGTTGTGCCGGTATTCGCGATCCGCGGGAATGACATCGTCCAGCATGGCGCGGATGTCCTCGAGAAGCGCTTCCTGCCACTCGTTGACCATGAGACCGAGTGTGGTGTGAAGCGACGACACCAGAACGAGCCCCTGCTCGATGTGGGCAGCCTTCACCAGATCCTGCACTCGTTCGGTCAGATTGATCAGCTCGAGCCGGGTGGTGGTTCGAATCGTCACCGTGTGATGTGTGGCCTTCGCCACAGTGTGGGTCAGTGGCGCACCAGGACTGTGGGAAAAGCCGGAATCGTCAGCAAGCACAGATGAATTCACGGAGGAACGGGAGTCGGTATTCATGCCTTCTGGAGGGAGCAATTGCCGTACCCACGCCGAATCACGCGAACCAGTCCCCTCTCGAAGGACGCATCGAGAGAACCGGCGGTCTTCGGACCGCTGGGGAGAGCTGGTGGAGGATTACGAGCTGAAGGACGAGCCGCAGCCGCAGGTGGATTTGGCGTTCGGATTCTTGATGGCGAAACCGCCGCCCATCAGATCTTCCTTGTAGTCAATGGTCGCGTTGTCGAGATGCTTCAGGCTCATCTGGTCGACGATGACCTTGACGCCGTCGAAATCGAAAACTTCGTCATCATCGGCCACTTCGTCGAGAACCATGCCGTACGAGAAGCCCGAACAACCACCGCCCTGAACGTAGACGCGGAGCCCGCCGTTCGTGATGTTTTCCTTCTCGACTTCAAGGATGCCCTTCACTTTGGTGGCCGCGGTCGGTGTGAGTTGAATCATTTTCGTCGTCTCCCTTGGGGGTTCGTGCTTTGGAACACTCGGAATTGTAGCTGAGGGGGTCAGTCGGAGCGAAGAGTCGCGCCGTGCCCTGTAGCCGGCCAGATGCGACGGCAACAGCGGAAAGGTAGAGTTCGCCGCTCACGATGACCATCGAAGAACGGGAACACATCCTCACGCAGTTGGAGGCGTCGGGTCTCCTCGGACGGGGCGGAGGGTGGTTTCCGGCGCATCGGAAATGGTGCGCAGTTCTCGCGGAGGATGGCGTCCCAGTGGTCGTCGCGAATGGCGGCGAGAGCGAACCCGGTTCGATCAAGGATCGTTTCTTGATCCGGACTCGGCCGGCCGATGTTCTCGCCGGCTTGAAGGTCGCCATGGATGTGGTGGGCGCCGACCAGGGCTATGTCTATCTCAAAGGCTCGTTTGCAGAGGAAGAGACTCTGCTACATCGCGCCCTTAAGGACATGGGCGGCGATCCCCGCATCACCATTCATCGCGGCGATGACACTTACGTCGGTGGTGAAGAGACCGCCGTTCTTGAATCGATCGAAGGTCGCGTGGCCTGGCCGCGTCCCAAGCCGCCCCGCCCCTCCTCGGTCGGGCTCTTTGGACGCCCAACCCTCGTCCAGAACATCGACACACTGGCGCGTGTGCCCGAGGCGATTCGCTCTGGCGCCGCCTACGCCACTCAACCCTCGATGGCTATCACCATCTGGGGCGACGTACGAAACCCCGGCGCGTACGAGATCCAGGGAGGCCGAACGCTACGCAGCGTAGTCGAGCAGGAAGGCGGCGGTCCGACATCCGACGTCGCGTTGGTCTTCCCCAACAGCGCTCAGGCGATGCCGTTCACGCCGGATCAACTGGACATAGCACTCGACCCTGGCACCTTCGCGGGCGCTGGTTCCCCGCTCGGAACCGCGTCGATCCTGGTGCTGAACTCGGCGGCCTCGCACCTCTCCATTCTTGACTCGGTGGCGCGGTTCTTCGAACGCGAGGCCTGCGGCCAATGTCCACCGTGCGTGCTCGGAACGACGAACCTTCGCGAGCTGGTCACGGGAGCGAAGCCATCCACCCATCGGCTCATCCCGCAGGCCGCCCTCAAAGAGACCGCCTGGTTCATGTCGATTCACGGCTATTGCAGCCACGCGCGACAGGGCGCATCGGCGGTCACAGGGCTTTTCGCGCGTTGGCAGGACGAGGTGATCGAGCGGCTGAGGGGCTCGGATGAAGGCGGTGGCGCTGAGTCGCGGGATCCTTTCGCGCCCAATTCCAGGGAACGCCAGGCGCTCGAAGCGTTTCTCACGCGCCTTTAATTGCGCTCGATTTCACGACTCTGAGCGCCTGCGCTCATCTAAAGGCAAGGAACAAGGCTAAAATCCACGCAGATGAGTAAAGAAGATCTGGTCGAACTGCAGGGCACCGTGACGGAAATTTTCGCAGGTGGGCATTACAAGGTGAACTGCGGCGAAGGCCATGAGGTTCTGGCGAAGCTCAACGGCAAGATGCGTCGCTTCCGCATCCGCGTCATCATCGGTGACCGCGTGACCGTGGGCGTCTCGCCCTACGACCTTAAAAAGGGTTTCATCACCTACCGCGCGAAGTAGACGCGGGCTTCTCTGGTGACGCGGAAGCCAAGCCCGGTTCGAGCCGTCCTCTTCGACCTCGACCACACTCTCTTCGACACCGCCAGAACCGAGCGTCATTCGCTCGGCGTGATCGCTAAGACCATTCCGATGCCGCTGGGCGTGCGCGCGCTGAGCATCTATAAAACGGTCAACGATCACGTCTGGAGCGAGTATCGCGCCGGGCGCATCACCTCGAAGCAACTGCGCGTTCTGCGTTTCCATCTGTGGCTGAAGGGCCTGGAACGCGATCCCCAATCGGCACCGACGCTGGCGCGGCTCTATCTCAAAGAATTCTCATCGCACGGGCATCTGATCACGGGCGCATCGGCCGCGCTTCGAACCATCGCGCGGACCGATGTGAAGCTCGGCGTCGTGACGAACGGAATCGACAAGGTCCAGCGATCACGCCTGCGCGCCAGCGGGCTGACGTCTCACTTCCCCGTCATCGTCACCTCTGAAGGCGCTGGCTTCACCAAGCCGGATCCGAGAATCATGGAGGTCGCGTTGAAGCGTCTGCGCGTGACCGCCGATGAAGCGCTCTACGTCGGCGACGATCCGCAGATTGATGGCCTGGCTGCGAACCGCGCGGGAGTGCGTTTCGCCTGGTTCAATCCAAGCGGCCAGAAGGTCAAAGCCGGCGCACCGGTGAGGATCGACCATGAAGTGGCACATCTCCGAGACATCCGCCCGCTGATTTGATCGTGCTGGCGGCGTGACCGTCTGCGGCCCCCGGCTAATAGACTCTCCCTATGCACAAACGCCACCTGCACGACGGACGAGAAGACAAACTCGTCCCCCTCAAGAGCCTCGACCTGGACGAAGTCGACTCGTTCGCGTCCCTGCTGCGCGGCATGGGCCAGACCGCATTCTCCGGCCGTTCGCTCGGAGAAGCGTTCGAGATCATGGTGGAGATGGCGAAGGATCCAGACTGCAAAGTCGTCCTGACTCTCTCGGGTGCTATGACCATCGCCAAGATGGGCAAGGTGATCCAGAAGATGATCGACACCGGCTTAGTACACGCGGTGGTCTCGACGGGCGCATTGATGGCGCATGGACTCTCGGAAGCGATCGGCCTCACTCACTACCGCTACAACCCGGCGGTCTCCGACGAGGAACTCTTCGATAAGGGCTACAACCGCGTCTACGACACGCTGGAAATGGAAGCCAACCTCAACCACGTCGAGGAGTTCTCGACGAAGGCGATGGAGCTTCTCGGCATCGAGAAAGAACTTTCGTCGGAGATCATCTGCCGCGCTC
>JBDTQB010000373.1:0-4553 GCA_039932395.1 Vicinamibacteria bacterium
TGATGAACTCGTACTCGTAGGGCGGCTTGCGCCACGCGAACTTCGCCTTGTTCTGCGCGCGAGCCTTCTCGATGATCATCAGGTACGCGTAGAACGCGTCGATCTTCTTCCGGTCCGTCACGTACAGTTCGATGCCGCCGCACACGACGCCGACGTGCTTCTGGAAAGTCGGCGTGAAGTAGCACGGCCGGAAGGCGAAGCCATCAAGACCGGCGCGCTCCAGATCGCCCGCGAGCGTCCACGGATCGATCCAGGGGGCGCCGACGAAATGAAACGGACGGGTGGTCCCGCGGCCTTCGGAGAGGTTCGTGCCTTCGATCAGGCAGCCGCCTGGATAAATGAAGGCCGTGTCGACCGTCGGCATGTTGGGCGAAGGCAAAACCCACGGAAGACCGGTCTCTTCAAAGTCCATGTCGCGTCGATAGCCTTTCATCGGCACGACTTCGAGAGCGAGCGAGAGCTGCAGCTCATCGGCGAACATCAAGGCGAGTTCACCCACCGTCATCCCATGACGGACGGCGAGGGGATGCATGCCGACGAACGACAGGTAGTGAGGGTCGAGGATGTTGCCCTGGACGCGCGTACCGCCGATCGGATTGGGCCGATCGAGCACGATCATGCGCACACCGTGCGCGGCGCACGCCTGCATCGCGTGGAGCATGGTGTAGATGAAGGTGTAGTAACGCGAGCCGACGTCCTGGACATCGAAGATCAGGACATCGATTCCAGCCAGCATTTTCGCGGTCGGAACCCGTGTCTCGCCATAGAGGCTGAAGACGCGCAGCCCGGTCTTGGGATCCTTCAGGTCGCCCACTTCTTCGAGGTCTTGAGCGTTCGCGAACACGCCATGCTCAGGCCCGAACAAGGCGACGAGCTTCGCGCTCTTGAGCGCTTTCAGATGAAGGGCCGCGTGCACGAGATCGGGTGTCACCGCCGTGGGGTTCGCGATCAGGCCGACGCGCGCGCCCCGGAGACGCGCGGGACGCGCTAAAAGTTCCTCGAGACCGCTGCGCACGCGCTTCATCGCATCAACTTGAACGTGAGCTTGCCGACGCGGGCGCCGGAAGACTTGGTCACCGTGCCTTCGATGGTGTCGCCATCGAGACGGCCTTGATAGTTCATGGTCTGGCCGTTGTCGACAAAGGAGAAGCGAAGCTCACGCCGGTTGTAGTTCACGTTCGTCAGGGTGGTGTCGGAAGAGAGCCGGCCCTGCCGTGACGTCTTCTGGCCTACGAGGCCGGTCGAGGTGTTGGTGAGACTGATGTCGATCTTCTCGGGCTGGATGGCGCCCGGAACCTCGATGACGCCGCTCCACCTGCCATCGAGGAGGGAAAGGGCCTGGCCGCCGCCCAGAGAGGGCGAGGAAGCGAGCATCATCATCGAGCGGGTCCAGGCAGGATCGGGCGAGGAGAGGAGAGCCTGCGGCACGCCCGGATCTGAGGTGCGCCGGCGCGCGGCCGCGAAAATATCGAGGAAGGCCTTGCCGTCGGGCGAGATCTCCACCGTTCGAGCCGGACGACGGCCCTGGAAAAACATATCGAACATATCCGTCAGTTCGGCGGACCAGACATCCGCCAGGCCGCGCACGCCTCCGCTTCCATCACCCGCGGTGACGGTGAGGATGGACTGGCCCGCGGCGCTGATGACGACATCGCCGGCCACGAACTGAACCCGAGTGGTTCGGGCCTGGGCGGCCAGGGCGTTGAGCTTGGCGGCCGCCTCGTGCGCGCGCGTTCTCGACTTGGCGTCGGTCCCCAGAACCATCAACGGCCCGAGTTCGCACGACACCGAGACTCGGCCGTTCGCCATGATCTCGGCGAAGAACCGAGGCGAATACATCGTGGCCGACTCACGCAAGACCTCAACCGGACGGCTCATCGAGGTCTTCTGATTCCCGGAGACGACAAGGTCGCGCGCGCCGGCGCTTTCCGATAATCGGAGACCGGGCAAGGAAACCTTGATCTCGGTGTCCGTCGAAGACAGGATGACGGCGGACCGGCCGCTTACCGACACGGCGAGGTCGGGTGCGGTCAGGCCCAGACCAGCCAAGGTGATGACCTCTCCGGGCAGGGCGCGGGCGGGTGCTACTGACTCCAAAAACGGAAGGCGCCCGTAGTTCAGGAGCACTTCCTTGCTCACATCCGTCCCGACCGTGACCTTCACCGAAACGCGTTGACCCTCGGTCGCGGCCACTTCGGGAATCTTGAAACGAATCGAGCTGGGAGTGGCCTCAAGCATTTCGGACTCAGCCCCTGCAACCGTCACCACCGGCTGAGTCTTTGGCGTTCCCAACCACTTGCCGGCGATCGTGACTTCGTCACCCCTCAATCCGACCCGCGGAGTCAACGAGATGATCTTCGGGACGACGGCGACCTTCAGTAGACGGCCGGTCGACGTCGTTCCTCCCGCGGTGACTTTGAGGGGAAGAGTCTGTGAACCGTTCACCGCCAAGGCGTCAGGCACGGTCAGATTGATCCGAGTGGAGTTGACGTCAAGAACGTGCGCTTCGGCTGAACCGATCATTACTTTGACCGAATTCACATCCGTGGAGGCTCCGAAGCCGGAACCGACGATGGTGACGGTCTGGCCGGGCTCAGCAGGATTTGGAAGGTAGCTGTCGACGACCGGTACGACAATGGATTCGGTGTACTTACGGTAGGCGTAGAACGCTCCCGCGATCAGGACAATCGCGACCGCCGTGACGCGCGCCACCTTGATGCCGAGCGTCGTCCCAGCCTTGGTCTTCCTGGCGGGCAAAGGAGCGGCAACAGCCGACGGGAGAACCGTCCTCTCTCGGCCGGTGGATCCAAGTGACTCGGCGAGCCCGGCGAGCGGATCATCTGAACCCTCGGTCGAAATGCGTTGAGAGGGCGTTTTGCGAGGAGCCGCAGGCGTCGAGGACAACCCGAACGCGGGCGGGGCCTTGGGCTTGGCCACGGCAGGAGCGGGCGCGGGAACCGCAGGAACCGGTTCGGGCTCGGGCAGGGGCTCAGGTTCGCTCTCCGCGATCATCTCAATCGGAGGGAAATCGTCCATCGGAGATGGTGCGACCTCGTCGAACGCAGGCAACTCGTTGAACTGGGGCATCGCCGCTTCGTCCGGCGCGAACTCAAGAGCGGGCGCGTCGAACATCGGCGCCTCAGCTTCAGCCAGGAAACTCGGTTCGGGCAAGGGCTCAAGCGTGAGGCCCAAATCGGCCTCCGGAGCGGTGACATCGATCAGGCCCGCATCGCCCATCCCGGTCATGTCGGCGGGAATCTCCGCGAAGAGATCGACCAGCGGCGCATCACTCCCTGAAGCCGCGAAACGCAGCGTCGCCCCGGTCGGGTCACCGGGTTCGCCGATGGAGATCTCGTCGCCATCGATAAGCACGTGTTCGGTGACCCGGGTGCCGTTGACGTACACGCCGGCCAGGCTCTTGGTGTCGGACAGTGTGACCCGCCCCTCGTCATCGAGGAAGACCGTCGCGTGAAGGGGCGAAATAGCTTCGCCATAGATGACGAGGTTGCAACCGCCATCTGATCCGATCGAAAAATCGCTCAGAACCTCATCCACACTCAGGACAGTGCCGTCCTGAACTCCGCCGACAATGACAACCGATGGATGATTCGCGTTCGTCATTTGAACTGGCAGCTCGCTTTTTCAAAAAGGAAGAGGGTCGAGTTTCGACAGGGAAGGATGCATTCAAGCACATGCGGAAATGGCCGTCAAAGCTTGAAATAGCGTCGCTCGTCGCGACCGCATTGCTTTAAGGTAGATACGCGGCAACAAGGAGACATCACACGTGGAACTCAGAACGGCCAAGCGGCTGGAAACTCCGGTCAGCGTCCTCGGCTACGGCATGTGGGGACTCGCAGGCTGGAAGGGCACGGACGACGCGGAAGTGGAAAAGGCGCTCGACCTCGCCGTCGCGTCAGGCGTGACGTTCTTCGATACGGCTTTCGCCTATGGGGATGGACGCAGTGAAACCATCCTCGGACACTTGGTTCGTCGCCATCCGGAGGCCAAGCTGTTCACCGCAAGCAAGATCCCGCCGAAAAACCGCACCTGGCCCGCGGCGGCGCACTCCACCTTGGACGATTGTTTTCCTGCCGAGCACATCCGCGAGTACACCGAGCGCACTCTGACCCATCTGGGTTTGCCGCAACTGGATCTGATGCAGTTCCATGTCTGGCAGGATGCGTGGGCCAGTGACGAGCGCTGGCAGCGCGCCGTCCTCGACTTGAAGCGCGAGGGACTGGTGCGAAGCATCGGCATCAGTCTGAATCGGTGGGAACCATGGAATGGACTCGCCGCCATTCGCACGGGGGCTATCGACGCGGTGCAGGTCGTCTACAACATCTTCGACCAATCTCCCGAAGACGAGTTGTTTCCGCTCTGCCGGGAAAAGGGCATCGCGATCATCGCGCGTGTGCCCTTCGATGAGGGATCGCTCGCAGGTCAGCTTCGTCGCGACAGCACTTTCGAGGACGGTGACTTCCGGAAGTCGTACTTCAGTCCCGAGAACACGGCGGCCACCATGGACCGGATCGAGCGTCTGGAAAAAGATCTGC
>JBDTQB010000374.1:0-4537 GCA_039932395.1 Vicinamibacteria bacterium
CTGGGAATCGCGGCAACCACGGTGATCTTCAGCGTCATCGACGGCGTGGTGCTGAGCCCGTTCCCTTTCCCGGAACCCGATCGGCTGGTTGGCGTGGGTACGGCGCTTCCGAAGCTTCAGCAGGACGTCACGTTCTGGGAGAACCTCTCGCCCGCGGAGTTCGTCGATATCCGCGACGGCAGCAAGACCCTGACGAAAGTCGTCGCGTGGGACATGGGGAATCGGCAGATCACGGAAGGCGCCTCGACCGAGAATGCCTTCAGCGCTTTCTGGTGGGGTGATGCTCTACCGACTCTGGGAGTGTCGGCGCTTCTCGGCCGCGGTTTCACTCAGGACGAAATCCAGGGCGCGAAAAAAGTAGCGCTCGTCAGCTACCGCTTCTGGGAGAACCGCATGGGCGCCGACGCGAACCGCCTGGGCACGTCGCTCCTTGTCAACGGAGAGCCTTACACGCTTATCGGCGTTCTCCCGCGTGGCGCGCAAATTTACGGAACAGATCTCTGGATTCCGATGCCGGTGGGTCCAGACGCCTATCCTCGCGGGCGGCGCCAATTCCAGATCCTGGCGCGTCTTGCTCCGGGAGTGTCCCTCAGCGACGCCAACACCGAGCTTTCGGTCATCGCCGCGCGCGTTGATTCCCAGTACAGGTCGAGCCAGCCCGAGTACGAGAAGTGGCGGCTTGAGGCGCGATCTTTCGTGGACATCAACGTCGGCATCATGCGGCCCGCGGCCGCGATCCTCTTCTTCGCCGCCCTGTTCGTGCTTCTGATCGCGAGCGTGAACGTGGCGAGCCTGCTGTTGGCGCGGGCGATGGAACGCAGCCGCGAGATGGCCATGCGCATGACGCTCGGCGCGAAACGCGGGCAGATCGTGCGGCAGCTCGTCTGCGAAAGCACGCTCCATGCGCTGCTTGGCGCGCTCGCAGGGACCTTGCTCGCAACCCAGGGTCTCAGAGCACTTCAGTTCGCTCTCTCCAAGGTCACCTTCCCCATTCCCGGTGACATCGCTCTTTCAACGCGCGTGCTCTTGGGAACGCTCGTTGTCTCCATCGCGTCCGGATTTCTTTTCGGACTCGCACCCGCGCTGTACACGCTCAGAAACAACCCTCACGCGGCGCTTCGAGCTGGTGGCGGCACGTCAACCGGAGCGAGCACACGCCTCCGCGCGCACCGCTTCTTCGTTGGCTTCCAGATGGCGTTTGCCGCGCTGCTCGTCGCGTGCAGCGGTTTGCTCATCCGCAGTCTGGTGCGTTTGCACTCAGTGAATCCTGGAATCGCAACCGAGCAGATCCTCGGCTTCCGCACCACTCTTCCAACCGAGCGCTATACCGACCCTGCTGCGTTTCAGCGTTTCTTTGACTCTTTGGAAACCAATCTCACGCAAATTCCCGGCGTGAGGGACGCGGCGCTTGCGACCCAGACGCCTCCGATCTACTTCTCCGCCATGTCGTTTCGGATTGAAGGCCAGGAAGTCACCGCGGAAGGATCGCTCAAGAACGCCTACTTCACCGCGGTTTCGCCGAACTACTTCAAGACCATGGGCATCGGCCTGAAGTCGGGGCGTCTTCTCACCCGGGACGACCGCGCGGACAGCCCGCCGGTGGTGGTACTGAACGAGCTCGCGGCGAAGCGCTATTTCCCAAACAGCAAGGCGGTTGGACAAAGGCTTCGCTTCGGAAAGGATGCGGGCGGCATCGTCGCGGAGATTGTCGGTGTCGTGGCAACCATAAAGAATCGCGGCCTCGATCGTTCCGAAGGGCAGGAACTGTTCGCTCCCCTTCTCCAGACCGGTTTCTCGAATCAACTGATGACGGTGGTTCGCGCGGCGCATGATCCACTCGGTCTCACACCGTCGGTTCGCGAGGTCGTGAAGCAACTCGATCCGCTGCAACCGATTTATCAGGTGCAGACCCTGGAGCAGGCCTACGCAGGGCTTGGCATTCAACGAAGGATCGCCACGGGGGCACTGTTGGTCTTCGCCTCCCTGGCGCTCCTGCTCGCCTGCGCCGGCGTCTACTCGGTTGCGTCCTACGCGGCGGCCGCACGGACGCGGGAGATCGGAGTGCGCATGGCGATCGGAGCGACGTCTCGAGATGTCCGACGTCTCGTTGCGCGACAAGCTCTGGCTCCGGTCGCCATCGGCGGAACCATCGGGCTCATCGGGGCGATCTTCGCGGCGTGGGGCATGAAAGGGCTGCTCTTCGGGACCCCAGGGTATGACCCGGTGACCATGACCGTCTCTCTCGTCGTTCTCGCTTCGATGGCGTTCTTCGCGGCGGACGGCCCCGCGCGAAAAGCCAGCCGTGCCAGCCTGGTTACCGCGCTACAGACCGACTGATTTGGCAGAGCCCGCCTGACGTCGTTGCGGGTTCAGAGGCCGGCGACGATCGCGCCGTCTGGCTCAGGCGGGGCGCTTCGGTGTAATGGGAGTTCTCACGAATGTTCCCGGCGCTTTGGGGCGCTTCGCCTCAGGAGCGCGAAGTCGATCGGCGATCCGCCAGGCCAGCCAGACCCACGCTGCGTCCGAGGGGTGTCCGGCCATGCGTGTCACGTTCCGCCAGATGGAGAGAGAAGCGGTGCTGGCGGCCATGTCGAGCGCCAGCATCGGGCTTGCTGCGGCGAGGGCAATCAGAATCAGTGATGAGAGAAACACCACGAAGGCCGCCACCAAAACCGGATAGCGCTCGGGTGCGTCGCACCAGAGATTCAGCGCAACGCCGAGGACGAAGAGAGTGAAGTACCAAACCGCCAGCGCCACCGACCAGTTGGGCGAGGCCCAAATCGCGGTCACTTCGATCGCCACCGTCAGCACGATGGCAACGACCACGCGAGTCGCCATGGGCCTGGCGGGCTTGCGATGGGCGGCCGTGCCGACCAGCCTGCCGAGCAGAACCAGCATGGCGGTCGTGAGGGCGGTACGAAGAAGAGTTCCGAGTGGATCCGCCAGACCCGCGGGAGCCGCGGGAGCCTGGAACAGAGCAACGAACGCCACAAGGGCAAGACCGCCTGAAGCGGCAAGGGCCTTGTTCATAGTCGGGTGATTCTGGGGATGTTCATGATGGGAAGAGTCTCCGCCTGCCGAGGAACCGAAGCATCGCATCGTCCGCCGCGAAACATCTCATGACATTTTTCGTGAACGAAACACTAGGCTTGCCAAAGAAAGGACGGATCCCCGTCGATGATGGAGCCAGCCAATGGCGGACACACGCGCGAGCATCACAATCGCGGGCTGGATCGTCTCGACGATTTGCTGACCTCCGCGAGCCACCCATCGCTGACTCAGCGGGTCCGGCATCGTCTGGGCGCGTCCAGGCAAACTCGGGTTCGCATCCTGGAAGTCGGGTGCGGCGAAGGTCGCCTTCTCCTTGACCTGCTGGCTCGCTTCAGCGACGGCGTCGAGCTTCATGGAATCAACGCGCCTTCGTGGCCGGTCATCTCGAGCCTTCACGATTTGGCCGAAACGAACCGCCGCTACGGAGTGATGCCTGGGAAGATGCTGAGCAGTGCGCGCTACCCGCCACGCATCCATCTTGCCGACGCGCAGAATCTGAGCGCTTTCAAGGCGCGCCAGTTCGATCTGGTCGTGAGTCAGATGGCGATTCCCCACATAGGGCGGAAGGATCGAGCCCTTGAGGAGAGCGACCGTCTGCTCGCGCGAGGCGGCACCTTCATCCACGAGCTCGACCAGCTGGACGCCGCCATCCTGGAACGGGCCGACGTGGACCTTCCGCGCTTCAAAATTCTCAAACGCGGTCTTCGCCAGTCCACGGTCGACTTTCTTGAGCAGCGAGGCCTGACCCTGTTGAACGGCCGTCGCCCAGGCAAGCCCACATCCGTGGTCGCCACCTACGACAAGGACGCGAAGGCGCTTCGTCTCGGATTGAGTTTTTCCAGGGACGAGTCAGTGGTCTTGAAGGAACTTCCGCAAAGAAACGGCCTCTGGGGCGTCCGGAGTGTTTACCGAGCTTGAATCCTTCGGGCGCTTAGCCCCTTCTCGCCGGTTGTACGGAGTCCCGCCCTGTGGACAGGAGTCTGATCCTTTGGACTCCTAGCAGCCCGTGGTGAAAGTCGGGCTGCTAGTCCTGCCGGAGCGCGTTGATCGGATTCAGACGCGCGGCGCGGGAGGCTGGAATCCAGCACGCCATCAGGGCCACGACTCCCAGCACCAGCGCGGTTCCGAGGTAGGCCCCTGGATCGGACCAGTGCACGCCAAAAAAAGACACCCGGGCCGACGCCACCAGTGCGACCGCGATCGAAGTCCCGATGAGGAAGCTCATGCCGACGAGCCGCAGTCCTTGAGACAGAACGCGAGCGCGCAGGCTCCACGGAGTCTCGCCGAGCGCCATGCGGATGCCCATTTCGCGAAAACGCTGGCTGACGGAGTACGAAAGCGCGGAGTAGATGCCGAGGCCGGCCAGGATCACCGCCACCACGCCGAAGACCAGCATCAATGTCGCCGCCAGGCGCATCGGAGCGAGCGAGCGAGCCACGACTTCGTCCATCGTCCGCACCTCCTGAATCGCCACCGCCGGCGACAG
>JBDTQB010000375.1:0-4537 GCA_039932395.1 Vicinamibacteria bacterium
CCGACGATGGTGGCCGACGTCCAGAAGAAGGTGATGGAACTTGCGAGTGCCAAGAAGCTCCCGGCGGGCGTCGACAAGGCGGGTCTTGACGCCGCGAAGACCTCTCTTGAAGCTGCTACGGCCGCCTGGGCGGAAGCCGGCGATGCCTTCAAAGCAGGCGACATGATGGCCGCCGTGACCAAGGCACAGCAAGTGAAGACGATGGTCGACGACTTGATGACCAAGCTGGGCCTCACGCCGGCTGCAGCCGCTCCGGTCGCCGAAGCCGCCGCGATGCCCACGGCCGAGCCGACGAAGAAGTAGTAGTCCTTCCCTTTCGTTTCGGTAGCGGACGTTGCTCTGTTCTTGAGTGAAGTCCGCAAGGCGAGAAGCCTTGTCACAGGCTTCTCGCCTTTTTTTCATTCTGTTCAATTAGTCTTCACTCTCCTCTCATGCCCCCCGCGTCCGCAAGCGCCGTCAAGCCGAGCGCATGGTCTCGCTTCGGCGTCGAACCAAGTGAAGAGCGCAGCGCTGCGTGGATGCTGGCGCATTCGGCGTTCATGGGGTTCGCCACCGTTTTCTTTGAGACAGCGGCCTCCGCTCTCTTCCTGGGGAAGGCAAGCGCCTCATCGCTGCCTTCGGTGTACCTGGCCGCGGCGGCCCTCTCCGCGGCCACCGGCTACTCGTACTCGAAGCTCCAGAACAAGCTCTCGTTCTCCAACCTGATGACGGCCACCATGGTCGGCCTCTTCATGGTGGTTGCTTCCCTGCGCGGCGTGCTCGTCTTCACCCAGTGGGCCGGCCTGTTCTTCTTCGCGATGGTGTTCTATCGCGTGCTGTCCATCCTGACGGACCTTGAGTACTGGGCGGTGGCCGGTCGTCTCTACGACCTGCGGCAGGCGAAGCGCCTCTTCGGCTTCATCGGCACCGGCGAGGTCATGGCCCGCATCGTCGGGTCGTTCTCTGTTCCCTTGCTTCTGAAATGGGGTGGGGTGCCAAACCTGCTGGTTTTATCGGCGCTCGGCCTGCTCGGCTGCGTGATCGCACTTCGCCGCGTCCTTCCCATGATCCCGGACGACGATGGAGGTCCCAAGGCTTCGAGCAAGGAAAAGGCCGAACGGTCGTCGATGGGCTCGCTGGTTCGAGACCCCTACCTGCGCTTTGTGCTGATCGTCGCGTTCTGCGGGATCCTCGGAAAGTATCTGGTCGACTTCGCCTTCCTGCAGCAGGTGAAGAGCCGCTTCTCCGACGCGAAGGAAGTCGCTTCGTTCTTCGCGCTGTTCTCCGGCATCTCGCAGTGCGCTTCGTTGTTCACCCGCGTCTTTCTTTCCGGTCGGGTTCTCGCCGCGATCGGGGTTCATCGTGGCCTGCTGATCCTGCCGGGCGCCCACGTCATCTGCACCACTCTGCTTCTGGTCGCGGGCGGGCTCGCCTGGGGGCCGAATGCCGTGTTCTGGCTCGTGGTGTTCAACCAGGGCATCTACAAGAGCCTCAAGCATCCCATCGACAATCCCTCGCTCAAGACCCTGTATCAGCCCATACCCAAGGATCGAAGGCTGTCGTTGACTATCGCGGTCGAAGCCCTCCTGAATCCCGCGGGCATCGCCCTATCGAGCGCTTTGATGTTGCTTTTCACGAGCGTATTCCACTCCGACCCGGTGCGGTTCGGCTGGGTGCTGCTCGCATGCTTCCTGTTCTGGTTGTTCAGCGCGCGGGCCGCCGCGGCCGAATACGTGCGCGCCCTGGTGGTGGCGCTTCGCGGCCGGATCGAAGACGTCGCATTCGCCTTCGACGACGAGGCCGCGGTCGACTCGCTGCGACAAACCCTGAAGAGCGGGTCCGAGGAAGACGCGCTGGTCGCTCTGCAGATCCTGGGCGATCACGCTCCGGGTGCCTTGAGTCCGATGCTGGTCGACCTGGTCCGTCATCCTTCAAAGGAAGTGCGACGTGCTGCCCTCGAGCGCATCGAAGCGCATCGGCCGGAAGGCATCGCCGACGTGCTGCGCACGCGCCTGACCGATGAGCCCGAAGACACGCTGCGCGCGCTCGCCCTTCGTGCCTTGTCTGCGGTAGCAGGCGAGTCATCGAAGGAAGAACTGACGCGGTACGTGAAGAGCCCGTTCCTGCTCCTGCGCGAAGCCGCGTTGCTTGGCCTGATTCGGATGAACGCTCCGGAAGGGATGACGGGTCTGAAGGAACTGGCGGAGTCCAAGGATCCGGCGGAACGTTCCGTGGCGGCTCGCCTGCTTCGTCTGGAATTCAAGCCGGACGCCGCGCCGATGCTTCGCACGTTGATCGAAGACGATGACCTCGCGGTCTCGCGACTTGCCCTGTTCGCCGCGGGCGACGCCAGGTCGGATGAACTCCTGCCCTTGCTCATCGCGCGCGTCACCAAACGCGGCGTTCTGGGAGCGGCGCGCGCCTCGATCGCTCTCTCTGGCGACATGGCGCTTCCGCACATCACTCGCTCCTTCGAACTCACGGAACGAAGCGACCTGCGGCGCGGCCTGATCGCGGCGACCAGTCGGATCAAGTCAGAAGGATCCACTGGCTTCCTCTTCTCCAAACTCGAAGTCGAAGACATCGCGGTGAGGCAGGACGTGATCCGCGCGCTGGCCCACGGTCGTTTCGTGGCGACCTCGCCAAAGGATCGGGACTACCTCGAGGGTCTTGCGCGCAAGGAAGCCAAACGCGCCCTCGAAACGCTCGCGATGGTGCGTGACCTTCAAACCGTCGAGGGCACCGACGTCTTGTGCCGCGCGCTGCAGGGCTCGCATCGCAATACGCGCGAGCGTCTGCTGATGTTGCTTGGGTTCACCCGGGATCCCAAAGCGCTGCTCGCGGTGCGGACGCACATCGACGGTGGCCACAAAGATCGTCGCGCCTACGCCCAGGAAATCCTGGACGTGGTGCTGACACGCGAGGAACGTGCTCTGTTCATGCCCGCCGTGGAAGGTGCTATTAATGACGTGGCCCCGGAACAAATCCTCGCGCTGGGTCTGGTGAAGATGAGTGCCACCGACCGAATCAAGGCCCTGTTCCTCGATACATCGTTTGGATTCGAGAACTGGATCCGCGCGGCGGCCCTCGAAGCCGCTCCGCGGATGAAGGCGCCAGGCCTGGATGCCGCGATCGAAACGTTTCTGCAGACGTCCGTCGGATCCAATTTTCAAAACACAGGAGAACGAAGCCTCAGCGCCATTCGCGGCCTGCTTCGTGCCAAGGGAGTCGGACCCATGCTGCTGATCGAAAAAGTCATCGCGCTCAAGGCGGTGGAGATGTTCGCGCGCACGCCGGAAGACGTGCTGGCCGATGTGGCGGCGCTCGCCGAGGAAGTCCGTTTCAAGGCCGGTGACACGATCTTCGAAAAGGGCGCGGCGGGCGAGGGCCTCTACGTGATCGTGCAGGGTGAAGTCAAAGTTCACGACGGCGACCTCGACTTGAAGCATTTGGGCGACCGAACCGTGTTCGGCGAACTCGCCGTGCTCGATCCCGAGCCGCGCTCCGCTTCGATCACGGCCCTCAAGGATTCCCACCTGCTTCGGCTGGATCGTGAGGCGTTCCTGGAGCTGATGGCCGGCAATATGGAGGTTGTCCGCGGGGTCTTGTCGGTGCTGTGCGACCGCATTCGCGAGAAGCTGATCGATGCCAAGCCGCCCAAGGCGGCTCCGGCCAAGGCCTGAGCCCGACGTCGGGCCCGACCTGCGGCTCTGCTAAGTTTCGTTCTCTCAGTGGGCGGTTAGCTCAGCGGTAGAGCATCGGCTTTACACGCCGCCGGTCGCAGGTTCGAATCCTGCACCGCCCACCAAGATGAACGTCTGAATGGGCCCATCCGACCGAACTCGGGCCTCGGCCCTTGGCCCTCGAGCATCGGGCATCGAGTGGCGCTCAACGGGTTCTCGCTGCGCGGCCTTACTGGGGAGCGAGAAATGGCGGGGTGGACGGGACTTGAACCCGCGGCCTCCGGCGTGACAGGCCGGCGTTCTAACCAACTGAACTACCACCCCGCGGTGAGCGGTGGATTCTAGCAGAGGCCATTTCCAGTCTCTACCCAGGTTTGAGGGAAAGGTTCGGGCAGTCGAAGAGGGACGGGCCGCGGTCAGGATCTAGGCTGGATCGTATGAGCCGAATCCGACCCTTCCTCCTCACGCCCTGGATGATTGTCGCAAGCGCCAGTCTCGCGAGCGCGGCCCAGACCTCCGCGCCTTCGACGTGTCCTCCCGCAGCGCAGCAACCCTCGCCATCCGAGATCGCCGAACTTGCGAAGAACGCGAAGGACCACGGATTCTTGTGGAAGGCGACCAAGGATGGGAAGACGTCCTACCTCTACGGAACGATCCACGTGGGACGTACCGACTGGATGTTCCCCGGTCCTGTGACCATGAGCGCCTTGCGGGGCACCGACGCGATCGCGTTGGAGCTCGACATGATGGATCCGAGCATCGTGCAAAGGCTGCAAGCCGGCATGGCCCCAAGGGCCGGCGCCAAGCTGCCCTCCAAGCTTGATGAGCGCCTCAAGACACAGCTCAAGGCGGCCTGCCTGCCCGATCAGCTGACG
>JBDTQB010000376.1:0-4527 GCA_039932395.1 Vicinamibacteria bacterium
CGGCTTCAAGGCGAAGTGCATCGACGATCGCGGGCTTCGACGCGATGTCTTCGTCGGCATTCGGCCGAGCTGAAGGCGACGATGTCTTCTCTTCCTTACTGTGTCGTCGGAGCGGGTCCCGCGGGCCTCGCGGTCGCGCGCTGGCTTAAGGCTCTCGATCTTCCGTTTGAGGGCTTCGAGCGGAATCCGGGCGTGGGCGGCATCTGGAATATCGCCTTCCCAGAATCGCCGATGTACGAATCGGCGCACTTCATTTCTTCGCGCACGTTGTCGGGCTTCCGTGACTTCCCGATGCCGGATTCGTATCCCGACTACCCGTCTCATCGGCAGATCCTCCAGTACATCGAGAGTTACGCGGACAAATTCGATCTACGCCCCCACTTCAAGTTCACCACGCCGATCGAGCACGCAGAGCCCATGACCGATGGGACGTGGACGGTTCGATTCAAAGATGGAAGTACCCGTTCCTACGCGGGCTTGATCGCGGCTTCGGGATGCGAATGGCGGCCAAATCTGCCGACCCTCGCCGGAACGTTCGACGGCGAAATCATCCATTCCAGTGCGTACAAGCATCCGCGCCAGTTTGAGGGACGCCGCGTGCTGGTGGTGGGGGCGGGGAACTCAGGCTGCGACATCGCCTGCGATGCGAGTCGCTCCGCCACAAAGGCGCTCATCAGTCTGAGACGCGGCTACCACTTCGTGCCCAAACACATCTTTGGCCAGCCGGCCGATGTCTTCGGCGATTCAGGTCCGCATCTGCCGTATGTCATCGAGCGCCCGCTGTTTCAAGGACTCCTCCGCCTCCTGAACGGAAATACGGCGAGGCTCGGTCTGCCCAAGCCAGATCACTCGATCCTTGAATCGCACCCGGTGATGAATACGCAGATCCTCCACGCCCTGGCTCACGGCGACATAGAAACGCGAGCGGACGTCAAGGAGTTGCGGGGAGGCGAGGTGGCGTTTGTGGATGGACGAAGCGATCCCGTGGATCTCATTGTCCTCGCCACCGGGTATGTGCGAGGGGTGCCGTTCGTCTCGCCTGAGATCGTCGGCGATGACGACGTGTCGGCATTGTTTCTCAACGTCTTTCACCGCACGAGCCCGAATCTCTTCGTGATCGGCAACTTCACCACGGACGCCGGCGCCTATCCGTTGGTCGATCGGCAGGGTGAGATGGTGGCTCGGGTTCTCGATGCGCGTCGCGGCGGACGCTCACTGTCGCACTTCGAGGCGGTGCTGAACGGCAAGTCTCCCGACCTCGGCGGGGGCATCCGATATCAGTCCGTAAGGCGTATGTCGAACTACGTAAAGAGCCGACCCTATCGTCGATACCTCGATGCGCTTCTGTCTTCGCTGCGAACGGATTAGCCTTTGGGGGCGATGACTTCACTGCACCGGTCCTTTATCTTGGCGACGAACGTCGCTGTGGCGCTTGCTTTCACCCTTCTCTTGGCCGGTTGCGGAAAAGCCCCTCCGAAGGAGGCAGCTCCGGCCGCGGCGGCTCCCGCTGAAGAAGAAGCCGCGGCCACGCCGGCGGTTGGGGCGGTCGCCATCACCGCGTTCGGCGTTCCGGAGTGCGACAAGTATGTGAAGCAGTTCCTGGGCTGCGTCGAAGGTCACGTGACCGGCGAGCAGAAGGACAAGATGATGGAAGCCTTCGACGCGAATCGCGTGAAGTGGCGCGCGATGGCCTCGATGCGCGAGGGTGCCATCGCCCTGTCCGTCGCCTGCCGTGCGGCAGCGCAAAAATCGAAGGACGAACTCACCGTCGACTACGGATGTGAGTTCTAGCGGACGGGGGGGCTCCTCGGCTCTTGACTAGGCCGCTTCTTTGATCGCTTCGGACAACTTGGTTGCCATCTCCGCGATCTGAGCCTTTTCGATAATGAGAGGCGGAGAGAGAGCGATGATGTCTCCGGTGGTGCGCGTCAACAGGCCCTTCTTGAAGGCCCGCACGAAGACGGCATAAGCACGCGCGCCGATCTTGCCGGGAATCGACGAGAGTTCAATGCCGGCGACGAGGCCCATGTTGCGAATGTCGATGACGTTCGGCAGGCCGCGAAGGGCGTGCATCGTCTCTTCCCAATAGGGCGCAAGATCATTGGCCCGCTCAAAGAGACGCTCCTCGCGATAGACGTCGAGCGTCGCGATTCCCGCGGCGGCGGCCACCGGGTGTCCCGAGTAGGTGTAGCCGTGAAACAGCTCGATCGCCCCGTCGGGTCCGGTCATGAACGCGTCGTGAACCTTGTCACTCGCGAAGACGGCGCCCATCGGGATGGTTCCGTTCGTGAGCCCCTTCGCGGCGACGACAAGATCGGGTGTCACTTCGAATTTGTCCATCGCAAACGCCGCGCCGAGCCGACCGAAACCCGTGATGACTTCGTCGAAGATCAGGAGGATGCCGTACTTGTCGCAGATCTCGCGAAGGCGCTGGAGATACCCCTTTGGAGGAAGCAGCACGCCGGTCGATCCGGCCATCGGTTCCACAATCACGGCTGCGATAGTCGAGGCGTCGTGGAGGGCGACGAGTCTTTCGAGATCCTCGGCCAGTTCCACGCCATGTTCCGGCTGTCCCTTGGTGAACGCGTTGCGCGCCGGGTCATGGGTGTGGCGGAGGTGATCGACACCTCCGAGCATCGACCCAAAAGTCTTTCGGTTGTTCGCGATGCCACCGACGGAGATGCCGCCAAAGCCAACGCCGTGATAGCCGCGCTCCCGGCCGATCAGGCGGGTGCGCGCGCCTTCGCCTTTGACCCGGTGATAGGCGAGCGCGATCTTGAGCGCGGTATCGACGCCCTCGGATCCTGAGTTCACGAAGAAGACATGGCGGTGCGATGGCGGCAGAATCTCCGCCAGGCGCGTCGCCAGTTCAAACGTCTTGGGATGACCCATCTGGAAGGTGGGCGCGAAGTCCAGTTCACCCACCTGCTTGCGCACCGCCTCGACGATCTTCGGGCGACAATGGCCGGCGTTCACGCACCACAGACCGGCGGTGCCATCGAGAACCTCGCGGCCGTCGTCCGTGGTGAAGTGCATTCCTTCCGCCTTCACCAGCATGCGAGGCGTCTGCTTGAACTGACGGTTCGCCGTGAACGGCATCCAGAAGGCGTCGAGGTCGAGAGCGGTGGTGGTGGTCATAGTATTTTTCGAAGTTCTCTCTTGGGCTACTTGAAGGAGGGAAGCATTGCCTTGAATGCGGGGGTGCCCGAGACACCGAGCATTTCGTAGATTGCCATTTCGGTGCAAGACATCACCGCGCCACAAGCTTCGAGACGCCGTCTGCCAAGTTCCGCGTTTTGCGGGTTGCGCGAACTCACAGCGTCCGTCATCACGTGGACATCGTAGCCGCGCGCCAGGGCATCGAGTCCGGTCTGCAAAACGCAGATGTGCGCTTCCACGCCGCAGAGGATGAGCGTCCGGCGGGTCGAGGCTTCAAGGGCTTGCGAAAACTCCGGGGAACCGAAGCAACTGAAGCTCATCTTGTCGATCGGCTCAATGGCGCCGAGGAGTTCAGCGATCGCAGCACAGGTAGAACCGAGACCCTTCTTGTACTGAGTGGTGGCAAAAACGGGAAGATCAAGCACCGTCGCAGCACGGAGCATGAGCTGGCTATTGCTGATGACACGATCGTGCTCGTGAATCGCTGGCACCAACCGCTCCTGGAGATCGACGACCACGAGCGCGGCGTTTGCGGAGGTCAGTCGCGAGACGTTCATGTGAGTTTCCACGGCTCGGTGGCGGCCCATTCTTCGATGACCGGTTGGACTTCATCGAGCCGACCGGTGAAGAAGTGATCGGCTCCTTCAATGACGACGAGCTTCTTGGGTTCTGCGAGGGGGGCGACCGCGGCCCGGATCGCGTCGCCCGAACCGAACTGATCCTCGCTGCCTTGAATGAAGAGTTTCGGCTGACGGATCAAGGGAAGGTCCGCGGCGCTCGCGAAGCGAATGGTAGGGAAACCCATGATCAACACTGCCTTGACCCGAGGATTCGCGACGGCCACCTTCGCGGCCATGACCGAGCCGAATGAGAACCCACCGAGCACCATGGGCAGACCCGGGAACCGCCTCTCCATCTCGGCCACGGCCGACTGAACGTCCGCCTGCTCGCCGTTCCCGTTGTCGTGGACGCCTTCGCTGCGACCGACGCCGCGGAAGTTGAATCTCAGAACCGGGATGCCTTGAGACTGAAGGGCCTTCGCGGCACGGAAGATGACCTTGAAGTGCATCATCCCGCCGTGCAGCGGGTGCGCGTGGCAGATCACGGCCGCGGCTCTTGGCTCTACGTCTTCGGGCGGCCGGTTGATCAATGCCTCGATCCGCCCCGCGGGCCCGTCGAAATCGAACGTTTCGGATTCCTTGAACGAGGTCACGAAGCGAAGCCTACGTGACTCGCAGTCCATGGTGAAAGTCCGCCGCAGCACCGAGAGCGCGCAGCCTCACCTCGGGTGACGAGCGAGGCGCCCGCCTGGCGATGAGCCGAAAGGCCCGAATATCGGGAATATTCGGGCCTTGAGCGAAGAAGTCC
>JBDTQB010000377.1:0-4525 GCA_039932395.1 Vicinamibacteria bacterium
ACGCCGCCGTTCGCCTTGACCTTGCGAAGGATGTCGTCAGGCACATTGCGCGCGACATCGCAAAGCGCGCGCGCCGAGCTGTGGGAAAACATCACGGGAGACGCGCTGACGCGAATCGCGTCGTCCATCGTCTCGGGCGAGACGTGGGCAAGATCGATGATCATGCCGAGACGGTTCATCTCGCGCACCACTTCCTCGCCGAACTTCGTGAGGCCTCCGTGGGTGGGCAGTCCCAGGGCCGCGTCGGCCCAATCGAGCGTCACGTTGTGAGTCAGCGTCATGTAGCGCACGCCCATGCCGTAGTAGGCCCGCAGCGCACCGAGCGAGTTCTCGATGGCGTGTCCACCTTCCATCCCCAGCATCGAAGCGACCTTGCCTTTGTGGAAGATCGGAAGGACCTGCGACGAATTGACCGCAAGTTCGAGGTGATCCGGGTACTTCTGAATCATTCGCTTCGCGATGTCGATCTGCTCGAGCTGAACCTTCGCGTAGCCCGCCTTCTTCGTCTCTTCCTCGCCCGGGATGTAGACCGACCAGAACTGGCCGCCCATCATGCCCTGCGTCATACGCGCAAAATCCGTCTGGCCGGCGGTCGGCTTGCGAAGATCGTAGGCCTCGACGTCGAACGGTTTCTCCTTGGAGATGCGGATCGCCCACGGAACGTCATTGTGACCATCGATCAGCGGCGAGACTTTGAGAATCGCCTTGGCGCGGGTAAGAAACGGATCGGCGGCAACGGCCGGAGCCGCGGTTTTTGGCACGGTGGATGTCCCCTGCAGAAGTGTCAGAACGGCGAGAGTGATGATGTTCATGGATCCTCGTTCGGCATTGGCGGCGGTTGCGCCCGCGACCTTGAGTCTAGTTGCTCACGGAATTCCGTTGCTATTGCGATCTTTCCGACCGGCGCGAGCCTACGGCTGATGCGGCGCGTTCGCTAAACTGCCCGGTCAATGACCGACCTCTACGATGACCTCGTCTGGCGCGGGCTGATTCATCAGTCCACCGACGAGTCGATCCCGGCGTGGCTGCGCTCCGGAAGCCGGACGCTCTACGTCGGCTTCGACCCCACCGCCGACAGCCTTCACGTGGGCAGCCTTCTTCCTTTGATGATGCTGCGCCGGTTTCAGCAGGCCGGTCACAAACCCATCGCCCTGGTGGGCGGCGCCACCGGCATGATCGGCGATCCAAGCGGCAAGTCGGAGGAGCGCAACCTTCTGTCCGTCGAGAAGCTCCGCGCGAACGTCGCGGGTGTCGAGAAGCAGATGCGGCACTTCCTCGACTTCGATCCGGCCTCGAAGAGTCCGGCGAGCCTGGTCAACAACTTCGACTGGATGAGCGGCTTCTCTTACCTTGATTTCCTGCGCGACATCGGCAAGAACTTCCCCGTGAACATGATGCTCGCGAAGGAATCGGTGAAGAACCGGATCGACCGCGAGTCGGGGATCAGCTACACCGAGTTCAGCTACATGCTGCTGCAGGCGTACGACTTCGTGCACCTGAGCGAGAAGCAGGCGTGTGAGTTGCAGGTCGGCGGAAGCGATCAGTGGGGCAACATCACCGCGGGCATCGACCTCGGCCGACGCATGCGCGGAGCGAAGCTCTATGGACTGACGTGTCCGCTTCTGACCACCGCCGACGGGGTCAAGATGGGCAAGACGGAGAAGGGTGCCGTGTGGCTCGCGGCCGATCGCACCAGTCCGTACGCCTTCTATCAGTACTGGATCAATGTGGCCGACGCGGATGTCTCGCGGTGCCTGCGCTTCCTGTCGGACGTGCCGCGTGAAGAGATCGAAGCGCTCGATGCGGCGCGAACGAATGGCGGCGCGGCCGGCGCGTCTCAGAAACGTCTCGCAGAATCCCTGACCGCGTTGACGCATGGGAAGGAGGGTCTCGCCTCCGCGTTGCGCGCCAGCGAGATTTTCTTCGGCGCGTCCATCAAGGATCTCGACGACACGCAACTCGGCGAGATCTTCGCCGACGTTCCAAGCCATGAACTTCCCCGCGCGTCGCTCGAGTCGGGGCTGCCATTGATTGAAGCCGTAGTCGCATCGGGCTTGTCCAAGTCGAAGGGTGAAGTCCGCCGCAAGATCGAAGAAGGCGGCGTCTACATCAACAACCTCCGCGCCATGGGAACCGATCAAAAGCTCGGTGTCGCGGACTTGGCCAGCAAATCGATGCTGGTGTTGCGACTCGGCCGAAAGAACTACGCGCTGCTGAAATTCTCGTAGTGAGCAAGAGATAGATATGGCCCTCGGCATCAAAGATTCGGAACCGGCCGAAACGGCAATCGAGATCCCTGTACGGATGGGCGGGACGACGACCGCCCTGAGGATGGCGTTGCACTGCCGCCGGCTTCGCGTCATCGCGTCGGTCGAGCGCGAAGAACACTGGGCACGGGTGCGTCGATTGCTCAGCGAGGAGATCTGGCCAGAGCTGAAAGGAAAATCACGTGGGCGTTTGACCAAACCGGAGAAAGCGCGGCTGCTCGGGTACGGGAGCGTTGCGAATCTTGTAAATTGATTGATAGTCATGTAATTTGCAACAATGATCCCGCGCCAATTGACAGGGGATGTCTCCAGCTCTCTGGCTCAATTTCCGGTCGTGGCGCTGCTGGGGGCGAGGCAAGTTGGGAAAACCACGCTCGCACGCGCCATTGCCGCGAAGCGCCGTGACTGCCTGATGCTTGACTTGGAGCGGCCGTCCGATCTGAACAAGCTGGCTGACCCGGAACTCTTTCTGTCGGAACATGCCAACAAGCTCGTCATCCTGGACGAAGTGCAGCGCAAGCCCGAATTGTTCCCCGTTCTCCGGTCGCTCGTAGATGAACACCGCGTTCCGGGACGGTTCCTGATCCTCGGGTCGGCGGCGCCTGAACTCCTGCGTCAATCCTCGGAGAGCCTGGCCGGGCGCATCCGTTACCTCGAATTGGGTCCGCTCCTGTTGTCTGAAATAGAGGATCCGGCCGCGGCGTGGCGCGCGCACTGGCTGAGGGGCGGGTATCCCGGAAGCTTTTTGGCAAAGAACCTGGAGCAGTCCTCACAGTGGCGGCACTCGTTCATCAAGACCTATCTCGAACGGGATGTGCCGTCCTTCGGCATCCGGGTCCCAGCCGTCACGTTGCGGCGGTTCTGGCAGATGGTCGCGCACAGCCATGGCCAACTTTGGAACGCCAGCCGGTTGGCCGTGAGTCTCCAAGTCTCGCCAACGGCGACCACTCATTATCTCGATATCCTTGAGCAAACTTTCATGGTGCGACGGTTGCCCCCGTTCTTCGCCAACCTGAAGAAGCGATTGGTCAAGTCTCCCAAGGTCTATCTACGCGACAGCGGCCTGCTGCATTCGCTGTTGGGACTGGAGGATCTTGAAACGCTGCAGTCGCATCCAGTCGCCGGCACGTCCTGGGAAGGCTGGGCGCTCGAACAGGTCCTCGCCGCGGTGCCTCACACGTGGCGTCCATCCTTCTACCGAACCGCCACGGGCGCGGAAATCGACCTGGTGCTGGAGCGCCCGGGCAAGGCGGGACCGCTCGCGGTGGAGTTCAAGTATTCGGTGGCACCTCAGGTGGAGAGGGGCTTCTGGACCGGGCTTGAGGACATCAAGGCAACGAGCGCGTTTGTCGTTGCTCCGGTCAAGGATTCTTATCCGCTCAAGCCAAACGTCTGGGTGATACCCGTGCACGCACTGCAGCGACTGACCGCATAGGTCAGCTCGCGATGCCGTCAAAACGCTACCAGTCTTCGCGGACCGTTGGTTTGATGAGCCTCGTCGCTTTGCGGATGAGGTCGGTCAGTTCGTTGGTCTGCGTCGTCTCCGGCAGTTCATCGGCGAGGTTGAGAACTGCGGTCAGCGATTCATCCTTGACCCAGTAGCTCTTGCGCAAATGCTCCGCGAAGCGTGAGGCGATGAAGGCGGTGCGGAACGCAGCAGACGCCTGGTCGAAGGTGCGCGCCATCGCTTCGTCCTCGATCGGACGTGCGAACTCGATGCCTTCCGAGCGCGGACCCGTCTTGTAGCGAATACGCGCCGTCCCGATTTTCCCTGTGCCCGGCTTCAGCTTCACTTCAAAAAGCGCCGTGACACTGTGGCCGGAATTGATCTCGCCGGCGTCCACCGAGTCGTTGCGGAAGTCGCGATCCGCCACGTCACGCTTCTCATAACCGAGCAGCCGATACCGTTCGACCCGCGCCGGATTGAACTCCACCTGCGCCTTGGCGTCGCGCGCCACCACTTCCAGAACGCTCGTCAGCTTGCGCAGGAAGAACGCGCGGGCCTCACCCAGATCGTCGATGTAGGCGTACTGGCCGTTGCCCTCATCGGCGAGACGCTGCAGGAGCGCATCGTTGTAGTTCCCCATGCCGAAGCCGAGCGCCATCATGTCGATGCCCCGCTTGGATTCGTTGCGGATCCGCGAAAGGAGCGCGTCCGCTTCCGTCTGTCCGGTGTTGGCAACGCCGTCGGTGCACAGGACCACTCGATTGCTCGTGCCGCGCTGGAACGACTCCATCGCCATCTCGTAGCCAAGATC
>JBDTQB010000378.1:0-4517 GCA_039932395.1 Vicinamibacteria bacterium
CGGACGACTTCCGCAGCATTGTCCGCATGGGCGGTTACAACCACTCCATTGGCCTTGCCACCCATGACGTGATGGGCACCTTCGCGGGCCCCGACGAGGTGCTGAAGCCAGGCTTCGTGTTTGCCTGTGACATCCAGCTGTTCCGGCGCGACGAACAGATCGGGATCCGGATCGAAGACACCGTTGCGATCACGGAGACCGGCCATGAAGTGTTGTCGCTGGGCGTGCCCCGGACGGTGGCCGAGATCGAGGCCCTGATGAAGAAACCCGGGATCCTCCAGGTCCCTTGACCGAACCGGCAGTTCCTGACTCCGGTTGGCTGAGTGGCCTTCGTGCAAGCTCCGAGATCCTCGAGTCTCACCGCACGGCCCTACGGTGCGTACGAAAACTCCGCGCTTAAGCGGCTGGTGAATCGCTATGGCGTCGGGTATCGAATCACCGGCGACCGCCGGCATCGCGGCCGTGGTGGGTGGGAGTACCCGTTGTGGCCGTGGACGACGCTTCACGATTGGCCTTTGTCGCGGTCTTTCGACACGAGAAAGCTGCCTCCGCCACCACGTTCCTGCACAAACCGTGGCCTTCTTCCGACGCCATTTGCGGGTGGTGCCGCGAGGGAAGCCTGTGCGGCGCGCGAAGAAGTAACTCGCTGAGTCTCCGATGTCTCTCGACAGCGTGATGCTGGACGTTTCGGTTGGGACTGAACCGGCTTTTCCGGCCGTTAGCCACCCTTCAACCCGCCTTGCATCCTCTTGGGCCGTGGGAGGTTTTCTTCTTCTGCGGTGCTATGCCGCGTGCCGCTGCAGGTCGTAACGGTCGAATGGACCAACAAACTACTATGCGATTGCGGCAGTCTCGCCGGAGTTGTTGGGAGTTCCTTGGGTAGTGACGGATGGTCTTCCTACTTCACCAGAATCGAGCAGGCCACACTTCTGTTGTGATACTTCCGGGAAAGCGGAACCAAGCACGCCTGGAGCCTTGGGGGCTGGATACACCAACCTGGTGACGTGCGCTGGGCCACACCAATCCTGACGATCCACGCCCTGCAGCTATGTTACGATTCTGTATTGTACGGAGGAGTCAATGCGAAATCACTCGCGTTTGTGGATACTGTTCCTGGCTCTTTCAGCTGGATCGTGCAAGGACGTGGAAGATCTCGGGCCCAAGTGCGCCGAAGACGTCTCGATCGGAACAGCCCTGGATCTTGAGTGGCAAGATAGCGCCATAGACTCCAATGGAATTCCGTGGGCGCCCCTTTGGCGCATCCAGAACAAGAATCCAAAGCCTCCTTCTGGCGTATGTTCCGTCGACGTGGACTCGGCGACGATGTGCGGCGGCTTTTCGAAGACACTCACGAGTGCTACCGGAACTCCTTCATATGGTGGAGATCCGGCATGCTCGACGCAGTCCCATCTGGATCTACTCAGTCACGAGGGTGTTAACGCAGATGCAGCACATGCTCTCTTGAACTTTTTGATTCCAAGGCTGGGACCGCTGCAGGCCCACCGACGGAATTGGTCAAAAGCCCTTCTGGGTCACCTGAACTGGTGGCCAGTGACATACACAGGGCGATTGACTCTGGACGAGGCGGGAGGGGCGGACCGTGATCTCAACTTTGCGCTGCTGCCGGACGAACGCCGCGCACCGATGACGATCAAACAACTTGCGGCAGACGCGGGGCTGAAACTGGAAGGACTAGGGCGGCTACACCTCGAGATCAACGCCGAGCAGTCGGTCAAGCATTTCGGGAAAGAAGGTCCACTTGGCGATTTTGTAGGGATGCATGAGTCTTCAAAAAAGAAGATGGAGAAACTACGCAGCAAAGTCAGCGGGCGACGGGCGATCGCTACCGGGTTGTTGGCGCTCGACCTTGATCACGAGGTGTTCACTGAATTGCACCCGTTGTATAGCCTCGCCTGGCAGCAGCCCTGCGACGCCGGCGGAAAAACCAGAGAGATATGGGACCTTATCTTCGCGAACTCGGGCGCGCAGGGGTGGGTAAGCAGCGGTCTCAATCACTACTTGGGCTTACTCCGACCATCGTTCACCATCGAGTTTCCCACCGAGTTTCCCGAATCGGACACCCCTTCTCTCTCCGCGATGGAGATCGCGAAAGTTGTTGAGGAGGCCAATGCCAAACTGGTCGCAAGCAGGGATGGCGGGGTAAAATATAAGATCATCGCGACGCAGGCGCGTCGCGTTGCACTGCAGTTGCTTTGGTCGGGGGAGATCACAACCGACGTCCGCGTGCATGGAACTGTGACCCTGAATTGGCCGCGTCCGGTGACCTGCCCAGACTCCAAGGGCGGAAGCATCGGGTACCCCAAGTCGCATCGCATCGAGGATTCGGCCGAGAGCCTTGAGGCTCTTCGCGGCTTGACAGAATCCGATCGTGCCAAAGGCTTCAACGCAACCGAGGAAAAGGATGACCTCGATTTGGACGAGACTCAAGTGGCCAGGTGCGAGAATTGCGGGGAGCTGGAGTGGCGAGGCAAGCCTGAACCCAGCGAATGCGCTCCGGCGAAAGTTTGCGACTACTTCCCGTTAGACAAGTCTCACCCAACACAGGCCGTCACTCTTGGCCGCGAGCTTCGGGGGATTTGCGCCGCGCCTAGCGTCAATCGGCTTCGAGGGTTACTGAAGCGAAAAGCCTCATCCGACACAGATTTGGCCTCCCTCCAGCGACTCTGTGACGCCCTGACTAAGAAGTAGCAGCACCAAGGAGCGCGATGGAATCAACACTAGGCGGCCATCGTGGATTCAGCCAGTACGGCTTCTTAGACAATCTTGCGAAAGCGACTTTCCGGCGCGGTGATGTCCGTCGGATGAATGAGTTTGCGCAAGACGGAGACGGACTATGAAGGCATTTTGGGGGGCGTTCCAAGTCATTTGTCACCGTGAGACCGCCGCCTGCCAACGCTCTCAGTGGTGGCACGCCGCGGCCGTTTTTCTGCTTCCGATCTTGGGCCCCGCCTGCGTCCATCCGTTAAGAGTCTCCGACCACATTGCCGAGAGTGATGAGGATCGTTCGGTTCAGGTTCGTTACCTTGGGGTCGGCGGATTCTTTATTCGCCTCGGCTCGGATGCCATCATGACAGCCCCGCTCTATTCGAACCCGGACCTTGGGAAGGAAGCCCTGCGAACGATATTTCCTGATCCCGACAGGATCCGGAACTTCCACTCGAAGAATCTGGCTGAGCGCGACCATCGAGATGTAGAGGCGATCCTGGTCGGACACGCGCACTATGACCATCTGATGGACGTTCCATACATCCTGCAATACTCGCCCAACGCGCTTGTCATCGGAAGCAACACGATGAAGAATGTCTTAACAAAGTACGGCGACGGAGTTGGCCCTACCGCTGGTTTCCCGCTGCCACTCCCGCGAATCGACAGCAGGCAAATAGTTTCCCTAACTGATCCTAAGGACTATCGGCTCGACACGCGGAACTGTGCGGGCGCGGATCCGTCTCCTCACGTTCTGGAGCTGCCTGCAGCTTCCCTGAGCGTCAAGTGTGCTCCGTTTCCAGCCAGCAAGGGACGCCCCTACGACGTCAACTCTCGCGTCAGGGTAAGTGGTTTTTGTTCGAGGCATCCTCGACAATTCGGCCCGATACATCAAGGTCCAGGCTGTCAAAACGCACCACTTGAGCGACTACCAATGACTACCCACGAAGACTACCTCGAGGGGGAGACCATCGCGTACCTGATCGACTTTGTCGATCCTCGCACGGGAAAAATCCGGTTCCGTGTCTACTACCAGGACGCTCCGAGCGATGGAGCCTTCGGAACGATTCCGCCGGAAGCCTTGAGTGAGCATTCAGTTGACTTGGCTCTCTTGTGCGTTGGCAACTGGAATACCGTCGAGAACCACGACTCAGACTTGATCATCAATAACTTGCGTCCGCAGGAAGTCATACTTGGTCATTGGGAGGACTTCTTCCGGCCCCAGGACAAGGGACTCCGGCCCGCTCCTGCTCAGTCGGTCCGGAAGTTTCAACGCCTGATTGAAGCGAGGATGAAGGAGATCGGAAAGGGCGGGGATCACGTTACACTGCCCGCTCCCCAGGTCTTGAAGGTCTTCAACATTGCAGAAGGTGCGTGACTGAAACCCGCATATTCAGGGGTCGCGCATTTGGCCCTGAAAAACGGCCTGAGCTCGCTCGAAATCAGCTGCGCTCGCGTGCTGCCTCACAACTCTAAGCAACATAAGATGGGAGGGAGGCTGCGTCCATTTCAGCCCACCAGCGCCTCGTGACTCAACGTCGTCGAGCGATGCTTCGCGCTCATCACATATCAATTCATCGGCCGCGGTACCTTCACCAGCGTCCGGGCTCTCAAGAGAGCCATCCTGCGCTGCCGCGCGAACTAGAACGAGACCGCGAAACCCTTTCGCTGGACGCAGTCGGCCGACCCGATCCTGCGCAGTGTCCGTCGTGTTACGCCAAATTTACGAGCCAGCACACTAGTTGTGCATTCCAAGGACGTTGTTCACGGGTTGGGTGAGTCTCACGATGGGG
>JBDTQB010000379.1:0-4501 GCA_039932395.1 Vicinamibacteria bacterium
GCATCGAACCATGCGCGATGCGACCGTAGGTGGTGACGTCGAACCAGTAGACGCCGCGATGGCCGACGCAGATGCGATCCACATTCAGAGGCTCGGGAATGATGGCGTAGTCCGTATTCGCCGATGTGACGCGCCCGCTTTTGCAAAGGTAGGCAGCTCCCGCGAAACCACCGCTCTCTTCATCGACCGTACCGCTGATCTCGATGGCGCCGTCGAAAGTGACGCCGGCGCGACGGAGCGCCTCAGACGCGAACACGGCGGCGGCAATGCCGGCCTTCATGTCGCAGGTGCCGCGACCCCAGATCTTGCCCTCCGAGACTTCGCCACCGAAGGGATCCTTGGTCCAGCCCCGACCCGCGGGCACCACGTCGAAGTGGCCGTTCATATGCAGCGTCTTGCCCGGATTCACGCCTTCCCGACGTCCGATGACATTCATGCGCGGATGCTTGGCGGTGTGCTCAGGCAGGCCCTCGGCGTTGATGTACTCGGCGGCGAAGCCAGCCTTCTCGAGCCACTTCCCGATGTGCCTCGCTCCGTCCTCATAAAACTCGCCCGGCGGATTGACGGTGGGAATGCGGATCATTTCCTGCGTGAACTGAACGGCCTCGTCGATGAGGCTTTCGGTGGCGCGGATGATCCGTTCTTCGTTCGATCCGGACTGGCTGGCTTCCATTACTCGTTCTCCAGGGTGTGTTTGGCCGCGTCCAGCCCGGCGCGTGCCTCTTTAGAAAGTTTGGGGTAGTGCAGTTTCATCGATCGCAGCGTGTCGATCACAATGTCCGCGACCGCGAGTCTGGCAAACCACTTGTGATCCGCGGGAATCACGTGCCACGGCGCGTGGTTCGTGCTGGTCGATCCGAGCATGTCTTCGTAGGCGCGCTGATACTCCTCCCACAAGCCGCGCTCGGTGATGTCTCCCGCCTGGAACTTCCAGTTCTTCTCCGGCTCCTCAAGACGCGCGAGGAACCGGCGCTTCTGTTCCTCCTTGGAGACATGAAGGAAGAACTTCCGAATCACCGTTCCGTTGCGCGTGAGGTACTGCTCCCAGTTATTGATGTCTTCGAAGCGATGGTCCCAGATGCGTTTGGTCGTCAGTTCTCTCGGCAGGCGCTGCTTGTCGAGAAACTCGGGATGCACGCGAACCACCAGCGTTTCTTCGTAGTACGAGCGATTGAAAATACCGATGCGTCCGCGCTCGGGCAGGCACTTGGCCGTGCGCCAAAGGAAGTCGTGATCCAGCTCTTCCGAGGATGGCGCCTTGAAGGAGAAAACCTGACAACCCTGCGGATTCACGCCCGACATCACGTGCTCGATGGTCGAATCCTTGCCCGCGCCATCCATGGCCTGGAAGACGAGCAGAAGTGCCTGCTGGTCCTGCGCATAGAGCATGTCCTGCATGCGGCGCAGTTCCTTCACGCCTTTCGCAAGGTGCTTCTCGGCCATCTCTCTCGACTCGTACGAGCCGGTCGAATCGGTGTCGATGGACTTCAGCCGGACACGCGATTTCGGTCGAACGCGGAGATCAGGAAGATCGATATCAAAGGTCATGACACCACCCTCTACGGCCTGGCCGTATCGGAACATTCGGAATAGAGATGAATCTCGGCGACAGACCAGGGATTCCATCCTGGCCGGCTGACGTCCTTGCCCACGCGCAGCCTCACCGCCCGAGTCTGGCTGGGCGGAATGCGTATTGTAAGGCTCGCTTTAGGATCGCTCTGGATCAGCTCACGCAGCGTTTCCATCGCGGAGTCCACGGGCTGAAGCGGCGTCACTTCCTGCCATGCGCCCGCGGCATCCTGAACATCGATGCGCAGCGCGACTGGGTAGTGCGAAGGACGGCTTCCCAGCGCCAACTGAATCGCGGTGAGCGGACGCTCTTCGGTCCAGTGAACTTCCAGAACATCGCCTTCCTTCTGAGGGCCGACCGTGCTCCATGAGGTGTCGAGACCGTTGTCGCGGAGCCGATTCAGTCCATCACGTGCCGACGAAGTGAAGGTGAGCGTGGCCCGATCCATTTCCTGCGACGGCTGACAGACCGGCATCGCGGCGGATTCAGGCGGGACGCGATAGACACGCTCATCCCCCATGTCGAGGGAGCGAGCGGCCCCCGCGGGCGCATCACCAGGAAACGACTGGATGAGTTGAAAATCAGAGCCGTCGATCGCGCGCACGTGGCCCGCACGCCGGGTCTCCCACATACGCGGATGCACGACGATGTCGCGGATCATCATTTCGCGCAGCGCCGCCATCGACAGTTCATCGGGAAAGCCTTGAAGAAGCATCGCGAAGTAGTCGTGCGCGGGCGGATAGAAGGACGCGCGGCCAAGAGGAACGGGTCGCCAGTGATACGTCGAGAAGTAGGGATAGAGCGCGCGGAAACGCAGCAGACGATCAGGGAACACCGGGAGTTCCACCACCGGGCCTTGACCTTTGGCGAGGAAACGGTAGACCTCTGGAAGTTCGGATCCGGTCGGCACGCGGAAGCCGGGGCCGGGCTTTGTCCATTGCTCGGCGGCGCAAAGGCTCGCGAGGAGAAACGCCAGCACCGATGCTGATCGACCGCGAAGAAGCGTCTCCGCGCCCAGGCCGGCAAGAAATGCGAGGCCGATCTGAATCAGAACGGCGGCCCGTTCGACCGTCGCCATGCCTCTCAAAATGGGAACAGCGTTCAGCACGGCGAGATACGGGCTGGTTCCCCAGGACGTTCCCATGAAGCGCGGATAGCCGCCGATCGCAATGAGCGCGCCCAGAGCGATCAGGATGATCGCCGAGAAAATCAGAAACTGACGAACGGGGGTGAGCACTTCACGCTTTCGGACGAGACTCAGCAGACCGACGGCGGCAAGCAGCAACGGGATGTATCCGAGAAAGTGATTCGATTCGCCCTTGGGTGCCAAGGGAAGCACGCCCCCGAGAAGCCAGAACTCTTTGCCGGGCAGAAAGAACGACGCGATGTCGGCCCCATCTGGAATGGGCTTCTGGGCGAGCGACTGCGAGGCGCTGAGGCGATAGGGCGAGAGGAAGAGAAACCCAGCCAAGCCGACCACGAGGGAAGGTGCTGCGAGTTGAATGAACTCAACGACAGATGGCACTCGACGCCGCGAGACATACGCGGCGATCACAAACAGCGGAACCAGAAAGGCCGAATAAACGGCGTAGTACGTTCCTGTCAGCCCCTGAATCCCCACGGCGACAGCGAAAAGAATCGACGTTGCCCAGGACGGTTTCTCGACGAACCGCCACAACAGCAGCAGGCCGACACACCATCCTTGAAGCTGCAGCACGTTCACGCGAAGCAGTTCGCTCTGAATGAAACTGTTGAACATCAGCACCGTACCCGCGATCACACCCGCGGCGCGGTTGTCGAGAAGGCGGCTCACCAGAAAGAATGCGGCGAGCGCAGACGTGAGAAGGCCAAAGCCGGTCACGAGGTTCAACGCAAGGACAGCGTTGCCGGTGATCAGATTGATCGGCAGAGCCAGCAGACCTTCGGGAAGCAGGTGGTCCCCGAAGGCAAGGCTGTTCTTGTAGGGATAGAAGTTGTTCGAGTTGAACAGCTCCAGCGGATGGCGAACCGCCTGATGGCCGACCCACGCCATCACCCAGGCCATGTGCAACGGATCACCGACGTCTCCTGTGACGTGGGCCGGATCGGTGAGGATCGGCCCGCACCACAGGAAGGTCAGGACGAGAAAGAACGCCGTCACTGCCCAAAGACGCGGTAAACCGGCGCGGGCGATCAAGGACTCACCCGCTCCACGACGCAAACGTCAGCGAACCATCAGGCTGGCGGCGGTCGGAGGCTCGGGCGTTCCTTCGCCGGACAACGCCTTCTCAACGCAGAAGTCGGCCATCTTCTCCACCGCCCAGGGGAAGTGAGCGTCTCTCAACGCGCGGTAGTCGAGGTCGGGGGTGTAGTTCGTGAGATCGATGCCGTAGTAGCGGCCGTCCTTATACGCAAGTTCGATCGCGTTCATGTCGTAGCCAAGCGCCTTGTTGAAACGAAGCGAAAGCTCTTCGGCTTCATCACGAATGCGCGAGGGAATCGAGTCGTAGTCCTGGTTGTAGCCGCCAAGTCCGCCGGGGGCTGGATCGTATTGAATGGCGCGGGCGTGCTTGCGGCCAATGGTGGGAATGCGAATGTAGATGTCCCACGTCACCGCCTGCTGCAGCATCATGGTCTTCTGGCCGCTCGCCTGATAGTGGCGCATGATGTCGTCGATGTTGTTGCACTTGTTGACGTCCTTCCAGCCTCCGCCAAACGCCGGCTTCATGAAGCAGGGGAAGCCCACATAGTCGGCGTACATCTCAAAATCGATCGGCCAGAGATTGCGGAGGCTCTGCGCGTTGACGTCGTCAACGTACTGAAAATTCGGAAGCACCACCGTCTTCGGCTCGGCGATCCCCAATTTCTCGGCGATGGCGTAGCCGAAGAACTTGTCATCGGCGTTGCGCCAGAAGGTGTTGTTGATGGCGTAGGTGCCCTGAAGTGCTGCCA
>JBDTQB010000380.1:0-4490 GCA_039932395.1 Vicinamibacteria bacterium
TTGCCATCGATCAGGAGGGCGGCCGGGTGCAGCGACTTCGCGCGCCCTGGACGGTCTGGCCTCCGATTCGTCGGCTTGGGGATCTAAAGTCCGAGGATCTGACCCGACGGATGGCGGAAGCGATCGCGGCTGAGTTGAAGGCCTGCGGCATAGCACTCGACTTCGCCCCGGTCATGGACGTCGACACGAATCCGCAGAACCCCATCATTGGCGACCGTTCCTTCAGCCGCGACCCGGAGGAAGTGGGCAAGCTCGGCGTCGCGTTCATCGAGGCGATGCAGAAGGCGGGTGTCGCCGCCTGCGCCAAACACTTCCCGGGACATGGCGATACCGACAAGGACTCGCATCTCGACCTTCCGGTGGTGGAGCATTCGCGTTCGCGCCTCGACGCCATCGAACTGGCTCCTTTCCGCAGAGCCATCGCGGCGAACGTCGCGACCCTCATGACCGCCCACATCGTGGTGCGTGAGCTGGATGAAAAGGTCCCGGCCACCTTGTCGCCCAGAATCGTGACGACCTTGCTGCGTGACGAACTTGGCTACAAGGGTGTCGTCGTCGCCGACGATCTTGAGATGAAGGCGGTCTCGGCGAACTGGCCCTATGCGATTTCCTCGATCTTGGCCGCGAAGGCGGGTTGCGACCTCCTGCCCGTGTGTGAGCACGAAGAGGCGCAGGCCGCCGTGATCGAGGCCCTGGTGAAGGGCGAGGAGAGCGGCGAGTTGCGCAAACGCGACATCGACGACTCGCTTCTGCGCATCGAAGCGATGATCGACACGTACGTCGTGCCTTATGTCGAGCCCACCGCGAAAGGCGCCGTTGCCGCCGCAGGACGGACCGAGGCTCGATTGCTCGCTGCGGAGATTTCGGGATTGCCGCTGTGATCAAACCCAAAGCGCTGGGACCGGGATCGCGCATCGCCATCATTGCTCCTGGCGGACCTGTTGTGAAGGCGAAGATGGAGGCGGGACTCGAGTGTCTGCGCGCCATGGGCTTTGAGCCCGTTCTTGGCGACCATATCTACAAGAAGCATCTTCATCAGGCGGGAGCCGATGAAGAACGCATGTCGGATCTCATCTGGTCCTTGACCGATCCGGAAATCGACGGTGTGATCTGCGCGCGGGGTGGGGAAGGCGCCACCGCGCTTTTGCCCTGGCTCGAGTCGGCCCACGTTGAACCGCGCGTGTTCTGCGGATACTCGGATGTCACGGCACTCCACGCCTGGCTGCAACGGAATGGCTGGGTCACGTTTCATGGGCCGATGGCCGCGGTCGAAATGTCGAATGGCGGTTTCGACATGACCAGTTTCATTGGCGAAGTCACCGGCGTACGAACCGAGCACTCGCTGCCGGTTCGCTTCATCCGGCCGGGCCAGGCGGAAGGTGTTTTGACCGGCGGATGCTTGTCTCTCCTTGCGTCCCTCGCGGGAACGGAGTGGGCTCTACCGTGGACGGGCCAGTCGATCCTCCTCATTGAAGACGTGGACGAGCCTCCCTACAAGCTCCACCGCATGTTGACCCAGCTCCGCGATTCGAATTCGCTGCGTGACGTGAGGGGCATTGCCTTCGGCGTGATGGCGAACTGCGCGGCCAAGGGAGGGGACGATTTCACCCTGGAGCAAATCCTGCTGGATGCGCTGAGCGGGTTCGAGGGGCCCATTGCAATCGGGTTGGCGGCCGGTCACAGCGATCAGCCGATGCTCACGCTACCGCTCGGCACCAAAGTGTTGCTTGCATCGGACGATTCTCATCCTGAGACGGCGCCGACTGGACGTCTTCACCTCATCGAGCTGGGTGTGACGGAGGAGCCGGTCGTCGATCTGGAAGACCTCCAGTGAGCCTTCGATGAAAATCCACATCTCCGGGGTGTGCGGTACGGCGACTGCGTCTCTCGCCGGCCTGCTGAAGGCGAAGGGGCACGACGTCACCGGATCGGATCAGGATGTTTATCCGCCGATGTCGGACGAACTGGCGCGGATGGGGGTTCCGGTCAGCACTCCGTACGCCGCCGCCAATATTCCCGCGGATGCCGATCTGATCGTCATCGGCAATGCCCTGTCGCGTGGGAATGCCGAAGTCGAAGCGGTGCTTGACGCGAAGCGCCACTACACCTCGCAGGCGGCCTTGCTCGCCGATGAGTTCCTGCGCGATCGCACGTCGATCGTGGTCGCAGGCACTCATGGGAAGACGACGACCACGTCAATGTTGACTCACGTCCTGCGCCACGCCGGCCTCGATCCCTCGTTCCTGATCGGCGGAGTGAGCCTGGATCTGGGAGCGAGCTACGGGCTGGGCAAGGGGCCGCACTTCGTGGTCGAAGGCGATGAGTACGACACTGCCTTCTTCGACAAGCGACCCAAGTTCGCGCACTATCTCCCCGATATCGCCATCATCGGCAACCTTGAGTTCGATCACGCCGACATCTACGCCGATCTGCCCGCGGTGCAACTCGCGTTCTCGCGTCTGATGAACATCATTCCGCAGCGCGGTCTCTTGATCGCGGGCATTGAAAGCCCCGCACTGGTCGAGATCCTTTCCAAGGCGCGTTCGCGCGTCGCCACCTTCGGTCTGAATGAGACCTCCAATGCAATCTGGCAGGCGCGCGCGATCACTCTGGGCGCCGATGGCTCGGCCTTCGATGTGGTTCGCGACGGCGCGCGGCTGGGTCGACTCGCGCTGAGTGCGTCTGGAAATCACAACGTGCGCAACGCGCTGGCCGCGTCCATCGCGTGCCTTGAAGCGGGTGCTACTTTCGATCAGATCGTCCAAGGCTTCGCGGAGTTCCGAGGAGTAAAGCGCCGGCTCGAATTGCGCGGCTCCGTGAACCACATCCACGTGTACGACGACTTCGCTCATCATCCAACCGCGGTGCGCGAGACGATCGCGGCTCTGCGTTCCCGGATCGGAAAGGGGGAGCGTGTGGTGACCATCTTTGAGCCCCGCTCCTACACGTCGCGGACCAGGGTCTTCGAACAGGATTTCGCGAGCGCGTTCGCGACCTCTGATGAGGTGGTGGTGTCCGCCGCCCATCTTCCTGGAAAAGTTCCAGAGGCCGAGCGGATCAGTGAGCAAAATCTGGTCGACTCGATCAACCGCGCGGGCGGGGAAGCGCGTTTCGTTCCAACTGTGGATTCGATCGTCGGGGAGCTGGGCGAACGGTTGATTCCGGGAGATCACGTGCTGGTTCTCTCGAATGGAGGCTTCGGCTCCATCCACGAGAAGCTTCTCGCCCACCTTCGCAATCGGCACGCCTGAGGCCCCCCGGAGTTTCAGGGGGCGATTCGGCCCTTCGAGCGGGCCGGCCCGCGCCGGAATCCGAGAATTCCAGAAAAAGCCCCCAGCGAATTGTGATATGACAGTCGCAATCAAAAGTTGGGGATCGTCCCCGGGGTTGGACCCTATTAGGTCTCACGAGGTGTTATGAGGAAAATTCTCGCCGCTCTAGCGGTTGTATTCATGGCCGCATCCCTGTTCGCGCAGGGCGCTGCGGTGACCGGCTCGGTCGCTGACGAGTCTGGCGGTTCCCTTCCAGGAGCTACCGTCGTGGTCTCCGGCCCGGGCGGTTCTAGAACCGGATTCACGGGTTCGGATGGCAAGTTCAGCATCGCTCCGGCAGGCGCTGGTCCTTACAAGGTCACGGCGACGATGCCCAGCTTTGTCGCTTCGAGCAAGGACGGTGTCACGGCGGGAACCGATGTTTCGTTCGCCCTCAAGATCGCGGGCCTCGGTGAAACCGTGGTCATTTCCGCTTCGAAGGTGGAGTCGACCCTCGCGAATGCTCCCGTCACCATGTCGGTCGTCACGTCGGCGACGCTTGCGACCGCTCCAAGCGGCAACTTCGGCGACGTTCTTCGAAACGTGCCCGGTGTGAACGTCATCCAGACCTCCGCGCGTGACGTCAACCTGAGCATGCGTCAGGGCACATCGACGCTCGCGACTTCCACCCTCGTCCTTTTGGACGGTCGCTCCCTCTATCTTGATTTCTTCGGCCTGGTCCTCTGGGACCTCATTCCGAACAACCCTGCGGACATCAAGCAGATCGAGGTTGTGCGCGGTCCGGCCTCCGCGGTTTGGGGAGCGAACGCTTTGACCGGCGTCGTGAACATTCTGACCAAGACGCCGCGTGAGAACCCCAGCACGTCGATCAACCTCTCCGCTGGAACGTTCGGCACGAAGGGCGGGTCGCGCGAATCCAGTGGATCCGGCAGCTCCTTCGGCGGCGGTATTTCCTTCGCAAGAGCCATTAACGACACGTGGTCCACGCGCCTGTCCGCTGGTTATGTGAAGTCGGATCCGTTTTCACGGCCGACCGGTCAGATTCCCGTGATTCAGGATCCGCGCGTTTCCACGCCCTGTTCCGGGATGGTGAACTCCGCGGGATGCATCGGCGGTTCGTTCTATCCCGTCGACAGTTCGACCGGAAATCCAGGGACGTCGTTCGCGAATGACGGCAGCAAGCAGCCCAAGTTCGATGCGCGCTTCGATCAGGACATG
>JBDTQB010000381.1:0-4474 GCA_039932395.1 Vicinamibacteria bacterium
CCATGATCGGCGTCGCGTCACTGAAGTCGCTCGACACATCGCCGCTGCCCACATCCGCATGCATCTCGAAGCCAAGATTGCGCGACAGCTTGAGAGACACATCCCCACTGCCCGTATCCGCCTTCACGTGAGCGAGCTTTGAACCGCCGAGATCGAGCGACACATCGCCGCTGCCGGTGTCAGCAAGGAGCTCCTCGGTGTCCCGCACCTGAAGCATCACGCTTCCAGAACCGGTATCCGCCTTGACCTGAGCGGCCGCCGAATCGGTCACGTTGATTTCGCCAGAGCCGGTGTCCAGGTCGATTCGGTCGCCCTCGAAGGACTTGAGCGTGCAGTCGCCACTGCCGGTGTTGCAATTGAAGGACCCGCGGCCGGAAATGGCGCTCACATCGCCCGAGCCCGTATCCGCGGTGATATTGCCGTCGAAATCACGCAGCGCAATGTCGCCAGAGCCGGAGTCGAACCGGAGCGTGCCTGAGATGTTGGAACCTTCGATTTTGCCTACGACATTCTTGAAGGTGCCGGAGGATCCCTTGGGAATCTCGACCACGACATCGGCATACAGCCCGAGGCCCCGCGAAGCGCTGATCGAGACCGAGCGACCGTCGTAGGTCACCTTGCTGGACCCCGAGAACATGCTCTCGAAAAACCCGCCACCACCGGAGCCTTCGCGACCGTAGCGGCAGGTGGTGGTCTCGCTCAACGGATACTGAAGGCGCAGTGTTGGCTGGCCCGTCTTGGCGTCCCGGACCTCAACGATGCGAAGGAGGTCGGCGGCGCGCTGATCCTCGCCATGAACCGTGGCCGTCACCACGACTTTGCTGCCCGATCCCTGGCGGACGACCATCTGTCCCGCCAGATTCTCGACTCGGAACGGTCGGGCCGGATCAGCCGACAACTCGGCCTTGAGGCTCTTGGTGACATCGGCCGACGCCACGGTACTGGCGAGAACGAGAGCGGCGGCTAGGGAAACAGATCGCATGGGGGGATCTCCTCTGAAGGCGGAACGGCGTCTACAGACAGAGACGAATGCTGACCACGTGAAGTTCCAAAACGAAACGGCGAAGCGATCAGTTTTCCTTGTGGAACGTGATCATCCGGATGGCGGCGGCCCGATACGCTCGCGCTCCGTAACCGCGCAGCTTGAAGAACAGCGGAGCCTGTTCAAACTTCAGAACAATTTCGTTGGTGCCTTCGTGCCAGGCGTCGGCTGGAACGACGAACCGGACGGTCTGCCAGGACGGAAGGATTTCCTGTTCGCCGAGCGACCGCCCGTTCATCTCCACATCGAACTTCTGGGGCGTCTCCGTCTCCATCGACCGAATCTCGAAGGAAAGGCGAAGTTCACCCTGTCCTCGGAGGGGCAGCCACAGGCGGGCTTCGCGGCCGTCGACAAACCGGACCAGCGATCCATCCTCCGATTTGACCGCCGAGAGCCGGCGAGCGGCTTGAGGCAGACGCATCAGCCAGTCGGTGCGCGCGACGTCCAGGTCAGACCGGCCTTGAGTCAGCAGAGTAGAACCGGTGTAGCCCTCGAAGAAGGCGACGGCGATCTTCGGCGAGATCACTTCCAAGCTCTCATAAACCGGCACGGCCATTGAATCCGCGGTCTCTTTGATCGCGGCTTGAACGGGAACGGGCGCTCCAGGAAATGGGCGAAGAGAATCGATCGCCACATCGTACTGATGAAACATCAGCACCACGAAGGTACAGACCAGCACGCCGCCGCGGGCAAGCGCCGGCGTGACAACGGTCAAACCAAGTGCGATCAAAGGCATGGTTCCCGTGAACCGGCGGACCTGATACCAGTCGAAGATCGACGCATTCAGACGCCATTGCATAAGCAGAACGAGGATCGCGGCGACCGTCCAGGCGCGATTCTTACGCCAGGTGAAGAACAGGCCGACGAACGCGAGGACGGCGACCGGATTGGTGGAGAACAGACCTCCCCGATCGGACAGAAGCATCTCGAGAAGCTTGGGATGAGTGGGAGCTGCAAACGCCGCACCGTGGAGAAGCTTGTGCGGAACCAGGAAGGGCGTGCCGAACATCGTCCACCACACAGCGCTCTGGATCCACGCAAGCGAGGCAAAGCCGACAAGGGTAAGCGCGCCTTCCTTGATCATCCGACCAAACTGACGATGTGACAGCCACGAGTCGAACGCGAAGATCGCGGGGACCGCTAACAACAACCCGTCCTGGGAGCGAACCAGGTAGACGAGACCGCAGGCGAGCCCCGCCTTGAAGGCCCATGCCGACGAACCTTGCTCACGCAGGCGGCGCGAGGCCACGACAACCAGAACGCCCGCGAAGAACTCGATCGCGTGCGCGAAGCTCGGCAGCACTCGCATGTAGAAACGGAGCGGCGAACCGAACCAAATAAGCACGACCGCCACCAGCGAAGCGATCGGCGAAACGTACGAACGAAGCTCTCGGTAAAGCAGGAATAGTCCAGCGCAGCCGAGGACAACGGAGACCAGGCACGCGGCCGCGATGAACATCGGCTCGGCCCCTGTGACCGTGAATCCGAACATCGCACCGAGCGCCGAGCCCAGGAGATAAAGCGGGACCAGAAGCACGCCCCAGACCAGCGGAGCGCCGATGGGCAGGACGTTCGGCCCGTGCATCGGCTGACCGAGAAGGTCGTAGTCGTTGGCGAGACTGAGATCACGGTCGGCGATCAGCGAACGGGCGAACGTGAAATAGTGAACGCCGTCGGCATCGAGCGACCTCGGATGGCGCAGGTACAGCGCGGCGCCAAGGACGAGCAAGGTCAACAGAGCCCATCGTTCGCCGCCGATGCGCAGGTCGCGAAGGAACGCGCGCCAGATCAGAGCGATGGCGAGCGCAGTCAAGGTCAGCTGAAAAACGGGGATTTCAGCGGGGAGCGACGGCCTGACCAAATCAGCCGCGATCAATGCGAGCGCCAGAGCGGCGGGACCAAAGCGACGCAACATGGAGACTTTCACTATACTTTCCAGCGATAGAACCAAGAGCCATTGGCTTGCGGTGGGCAATAGGGCCCCCGCCTCTGAAAGCAGAGACACATGACTGAACTGACCGCAGACCTTATCCGCAGACTTCCGAAGACCGACCTCCACGTTCACCTGGACGGCTCGCTGCGGATCCCGACGCTGATCGAACTCGCCAGAGAGCGAAACGTGAAGCTCCCCTCCAACACTGTCGAAGGCTTGCGCGAGCTTGTCTTTAAGGACACCTACAAGAACCTTCCGGAGTACCTCGAAGGTTTTCTGTACACGACAGCGGTCATGAACGACGCCGAGGCGATCGAGCGGATCGCCTACGAGTTCGCGCAGGACAACCAGGCGGACGGCGTGCGCTACGTTGAGGTTCGCTTCGCGCCGCAGCTGTCCGTGAAGGATGGTCTTCCGATGACCGCAGTGGTGGGTGCCGTTGACAAGGGGCTGCGTCGCGCAGCCGCCGAGTTCAATGCGCGTCCTGAAGTGAAAAATGGCGAAGAGCCGAAGTTCGTGGCCGGGATCATCCTGTGCGCGATGCGCTACTTCGAGGGAACCTGGTCGCAGGGTTTTGGCCGGCTGTTTGAAGCGATGCCGGAAGCGGATCGGTTCGAGCTCTACTCGGCCGCGAGCGTGGAAGTGGCACGCGCGGCGGCGCGGCTGAAGGATGAAGGACTGCTGGTCGTGGGCATCGATCTGGCCGGTCAGGAGAAGGGGTATCCCGCAGGCGATCACAAGCACGCCTATCAGATCGCCCACGAAGCATTTCTCGGCAAGACGGTTCACGCGGGCGAGGACTACGGCCCAGAGTCGATCTTCCAGGCGATCGGAGACCTGCACGCCGACCGCATCGGTCATGGCACGTGGCTCTTCAGCGAAGACAAGATCCAGGCGAACATTCCAAACAAGAAGGCCTACGTCGATTCCCTCGTCCAGTTCGTGGCCGACAAACGCATCACTTTGGAAGTCTGCCTGACCTCGAACCAGCAAACGGTTCCCGAACTCGCTGCCGATCTGTCGAAGCACCCGTTCGGCGAAATGCGGAAGCGCAAATTGTCGACGACGTTCTGCACCGACAACCGCCTGGTGTCGAACACCACCGTCACGCAGGAAATCGGCCGAGCCGTCGAAGCCTTCAACCTCGACGTCCGCGAAGTCCGCGATTCGTTGATCTACGGCTTCAAGCGCAGCTTCTTCCCCGGCAGCTACCTGGAGAAGCGTCAGTACGTTCGTCAGGTCATCGACTACGCAGATCGCATCCTCGGCAAGACGGTCAGTTCGTAGGCCTTCGTCTTCGGTCCCTGAGCCCACCGTCAGCATTGCTTATTTCAGCGTTCTTGCCGTCGGCGGGGTCGCTCAATGCCGCTCATCCCTGAAGTCGTAGTGACGCAGCCGCGAAGTAACCGCGGCGCGTCACTTCTCCGTCAGCGCGAAGCCTGAGGATGACGTCCTGACTTATCGCGAGAGGCGTGCGAGGACCCCGAACCCCCGCCTGA
>JBDTQB010000382.1:0-4468 GCA_039932395.1 Vicinamibacteria bacterium
GCGCGAACCTGGGCGTCGTCTTCCAGGACACCTTCCTCTTCGACGCGACGCTGCGTGAGAACGTTCTTTTCGCGCGCCCCGATGCATCGGAAGAGGATTTGAAGGCGGCCTGTCTATCCGCCCACGTCGATGAGTTCGCGACGAAGTTCAAGCTCGGTTACGAGACGGTGGTGGGGGAGCGCGGTGTGCGCCTCTCAGGAGGTCAGAAGCAGCGGGTCGCGATCGCGCGCGCGTTCCTCGCCAACCCAAAGATCCTGTTGTTGGACGAAGCGACGTCCAACCTCGACAGCGAGTCGGAGGCGCTGATTCAAAAAGGCCTCGAGGCGCTTCTTCCCGGGCGGACCACCTTCGTGATCGCCCATCGTCTTTCCACCGTTCGGTCCTGCCAGCAGATTCTGGTCATCGACAACGGCCAGGTGATCGAGCGTGGGACCTACGCGGAGCTTTTGCAACTGGGTGGTCGCTATGCGTCGATGCTGGAGCAGCAGATGGTGCAGCCGAGGACCGCCAGCTAGGGATTGATGATCTGCTCAGCGGGAGCGTCGCGCTTGTCGAGAAGGTAGATCACCACAAAGATGGTGGCGAGGATGACAATCGCAGGAAAGAGCCACCGCTTGAGCGTCCGCGCGGCCCGAAGGTCGCGATCAAGCGACGATTTCCCTTGCTTGGCGATGAATCGGCGCGAGCGCTTTTCGTGGGCGGCGACCGCGAGGGGGCCAAGAAAGCGCGCACCGCAGTTTCCGCAACGCCAGAACGAGACGACCTTGTCCCCGATCGTTTCCTTGTCCTTTGGATATGAACTTCGCGACGCCCGGACCTCGGAGGAGTCGCACTGAGGGCATGTGAGGCCCGGGGATTCGGCCCCAACGGGGCCGTTGTTCACGAGGTCATTCAAGACGCGCCGCCGTTCCGCCCCGTACGGTCGTCGCTGTCAATGAGTTCACTTGGAGTGCATGATCCCGAGCTAGTGTGAGGGGCGCACCATAGCCTCAAATTGGGGTGAAGATCAAAGGGCTAGCAGCCCGTGGTGAGAGTCGGCCGCAGCGCTCGTCGAATGCCGGCTGACTTTCACCACGGGCTGCTAGAGAGCGAGATCGGCGGTCGGGGTCCTTGGAGCGCTGTCGCCGCGCACGCGATCCTCGCCAAGCGCGGAATCGAGGTAACAGCGATGCGCATCGCGGTGACCTTCTTCCAGCCAGTCCATCAGGGTGGTCTCCACTTCGTTCGAGGGATCGAGCGCGCCATCCAGATCCAGAGGGCGCAGCAACGCACGCCTCGGGCGGACCACGTGGATGGTCACCGCGCGGAATCGACGCCCGGTGAGAGGATCCTGCCATTCGCGCTCGCCCGTGCTCTTCTGATGCCCCACCGTTTCGACCATCCGATTGATGCGCTCGGTCTGACGCAGATCACTGTCGATCGCGGTGCGTTCCTGAAGCGCCAGGAACGCCGCGGCCAGCGCCTTGAATCCGCGACGCTCCGCCATCGGACCCGGATCGTTCGCGGTCGCGGTGACGAAGATGATCTGGCTCGCGCCCAGAGCGATCCCTTCGCTTAAGCCAGAGCCTGGAATCGCGGAGGCTTCCGCGATGCGATGAATTTCTCCGCCGAACGCCCCCTGTTTGGGGAGACGGACGCGCCGGGGCGATGAGAAAGGCGCCGCGGCGAACGCGGTGGCGACCACGTCATACAGAAGGGGCGCAGCCGCGGGATCCTTCAGATCAAGCAACTCATCGCCGCCGGACATCCGGCTGCCGTCGTTTCGACCGTCGTCCACGAGCTTGAGAACCAGAGGTCCGCGTGCGTCGAGATTCGCCGCGCGAAGGACGAGACCGCGAAAACCGGGCTGCCCGGCGTTTTCGGCGATCAACGCCGAATACTGACGCCCGACTTCGGAGGTCGCCGGTGGACGTTCGTTCAATGCCGAACCCCGCGCGACTTCCCACAGCCGGCGTGAAAGATCGGCCTCGACATCCGAGAGATCGAAGGCGCTCTCCAGGGTTTCGCTGAAGCGGCGCTTCGAGGTCTTGATGATCGTTCCGCCGCGAAGCAGCACGAACAGAAACGCCACGAAGGTAGGTGCCGCCAGCGCGAAAACGAAGAACAGCCGAAGGCCCGGAGCGAGTTCTGCGAGCGCCTGCGAAATTGCCGCCATGAATCCCGGCCGTGCGAAGTCGACCGCGAGAAACGCGGGCAGCAGCAAGCCGAGAAGCAAGGCCAGCAGGGCCGGGACCACGAAGGCCGACATAGCAACCAGACCAAGGGAACGAAGGAATCGGAATCCCGCGCGCAGACGGAAAATCTTGCGGGAAGACGCCTCTTGCCAGAATCCCTTTTCGCCGTAGAGGGCCGATCCCGATGCCGCGGCGCCGAAGGCCGCGGCGAGAACGCCCACTCCAGAGCCGACCATCACGTCGATGCGCACGCCCGCTTCATCCAGGGCCTTCAGCACACCCGCGTGATAAGCGCCCGAAGCTCCGCTGCCGGCAAAAACAACGGCGGTGCGATGCCCGGGATGCTCCTTCATAGGAGACCGATTATGCGTGGATTAACGATGGCCCGCAACGATGGCCGGGACCGCTGTTCCGATTGTTTAGCCGATATCGTGGATCGTGCTCAGCGTCATGATCTCGACGTAGCGCGTTCCCTTGGGCACGCGCACTTCAGCCACTTCACCGACCTTCTTGTTCAGAAGGCAGCGGCCGATGGGGGAAGAGGGTGAGATCTTGCCCTTTTCGGGATCGCTCTCCTCGCTGGTCACGATCTCGTAGGTGTTCTCTTCGTTCGTGTCTTCATCGCGGACGTGAACGGTGGAGCCGAGGCCGACCTTGTCCTTCGGGATGTTGTCGAGATTCATCATCGACAGTCCGGCCAGGCGGCCCTGAAGCTGAGAGATGCGCGCCTGAAGGAACGTCTGACGCTCTTTCGCTGCTTTGTACTCGGCGTTCTCACGAAGGTCGCCCCATTCACGCGCGCGCTGAATTTCCTTCGGAAGTTCGACCTTGAGCTCGTGCTCGGCCGCCCGGATGTCTTCCTCGAGTTTCTTTTTCGCTTCGATCATGGAGTTCGAATTTTCTTCCGTAGTTTGACGGGCTTGCCGCCCGGGCCAACACGCCTTTTGAAGGTCGCGCACGCATCCTGTTCTCTCAAGGGTTCCACGGAGGGCCTTCGATGAAGGCACCGTGAAAAGCGCGCCGGATGAGGGTCAAGCGGTCGCCTCAGGAGTCCAGGAAGACCCAATGTTAGCATCGCGAGTCCCTTCGCCTTGGGAGCTTCTTCCCTGGGAAATTCTCGGCACCGCGTGTTCACCCCTCCCCTGAAGCGGATTTCCGCGCGCGACAACCCTGAGTTCAAGCGCTTTCTTGCGGTGAAGTCCCGGAAGAACCGCGACCTGATTCTGGTCGAAGGTCCGAAGCTCCTGGCCGAAGCGATCCGGTCAGGTGCCTCGATCGACGTCGTGGCACTCCGCGAGGGATCAGACGTTTTGCCGACCACTCTTCCACGCGACGCTCCCCTGGTCGAATTTTCGTCCGCGCTGATCGAGGCGCTCTCCGACGTCGAGACGTCGCAAGGCATCCTCGCTCTGGTGCGTCGGCCGACGGTCGATCCGGCCTGGCTTGAGGATCCGAAGGCGTTTGTTTTGATCCTGGATGCCGTGCAGGATCCCGGCAACGTCGGCACGTTGTTTCGCACTGCGGAAGCCACGGGAGTCACCGGGATTCTGATGACCCAGGGATGTGCCGATCCTTTGTCGTCAAAGGCTTTGCGCGCCTCGGCGGGTTCCGCGTTTCGAGTTCCGCATCTGACCGGAGTGTCGGCCGACGAGTTGTTGGCGCTTCTTCCGCACGGGTTGCCTCTCGTCACGACAACCGTTGAGCCCGGCGCGCCGTCGCTCTTCAATACGCCTCTTGAATTTCCACTCGCCCTCGCCCTGGGATCCGAAGGATCGGGGCTTGATCCGCGCCTTGACGCGCAGGCGACGCAGAGGATCCGCGTCCCGCAAGCCCGTCCCGTTGAAAGCCTCAACGTCGCCTCCGCGGGCGCCGTGCTGTTATTCGATATCGCGCGTCGAGCCGGTATCCTCACGAACTGAGGCCCGTTCGCGTCGCGGGACGCGCCGCCTCCACGCGTGCTTCGCCTATCAGAACTGCCATGCCTTCGATTGAAACCGATTCCAAAGAGCGCATCGCCGAGAGCATCGAGCGGCGGCAGTGGCATGCCCTCAGACGCGAGATCGCCGACCTGCACTCGGCCGACATCGCGGAGCTGCTCGGTCAGTTCGAAGGCGATGAGTTCAACATCCTCTATCGCCTGGTGGGGAAGCGAAAGGCCGACGTTTTTTCGTACTTCCCGGTGGACCGGCAGAAAGAGCTGATCCGCGAAACCGAGCCATCGCAGCTTTCGAACCTCGTTTCGCAGATGCAGCCGGACGACCGCGCGCGTCTCATCGCCGATCTCCCGCGCGAGA
>JBDTQB010000383.1:0-4456 GCA_039932395.1 Vicinamibacteria bacterium
ATCGACGCCGAAGAACTCTAGCCCGGGGATGGCCTGCTTCACGTTCTCCGCGTTGGCGATCGGCAGTGTGTGATCCTGTTTCCCCCAGATGAGCAGGACGGGGATCGAGGCTTTCGCGACGGCGGCGTACATGCTCTCGAAGTCAGCCGTCGTCAGGGTGAGTGCCGATCGTCGGAGGGCGCGGCCGAATCCCCGGTACTGCATCTGCGGGCGGTACCGGTCGGCCCATCCCGGAAACCGCTCCGGGTGCAGAAAGTCGGACGCCTGATTGTCGGCCATCGTCGGGACGGCCCCGACCTGGAAGAGGTACGGACCGATGACCGGCGTCTGAATGTACCAAGGCAGCGTCGAACGTGAGGTCACGGGGTCGACCAGGGTGAGGGTGCGGATGCGCTGTGGATGGGTCGAGGCGTAGTGCGCGACGACGTATCCGCCGAAGGAGAGCCCGAAGAGGTCGACAGGTCCCGTGATATGCAGCGAGTCCAGCAAGTCGTTGAGCTGGGCGTCGTAGAAGGGGCCATCGTAGGCGGCATCGGGGCGGTCCGAGAGGCCCCGGCCAAACAGGTCATAGCGGATCACGCGATATCCCGCCCCGCTCAGGGCCTTGAAGGTCGGGTCCCAGATGTAGTCGGGAACTGAGAATCCGTGCACCAGAACCGCGATGCGGCCCGTCTCCGGCCCTGCGACCTCGAAGTGCACGGTCCCACCGGGAAGTGCTACGAACGCGCCTGGCGCACCGATGCGCGCCTCGGCATCGAGCGCTCGTACCTCGGGGTTCTTGTAGGCGTAGAACCCCGCCGCGGCCGCCCCCAACCCCGCGACGACGATGAGAAACCAGCGGGTGGCCTTCAGTTGCATGGAATCAGCTTAGGCCCTCGTAGTCGCCCGGCTCGGGCCAGGCGGACGCGCTGTCTTAGGTTCTTGGACGACGATCAACCCAGCCGCTTGAACGACGGGACGATGGAGCCGACCCGTCGGCAATAGGCTTCGTAGACGGAGCCCCATTGACGGAGGAGGGCGCGTTCCTCGAAGTACACGCCGATGATGACGTAGACGGTGAAGCCGACGGAAAAGGCGAGATGATCGAGGGTCATGATGGGCGTGATCCACAGACCCAGCAGCGCTCCGGTCATGATCGGATGCCGGTCGAACCTGTACATCCAACGCTCTCGGAAGGGCACCGATGTGATCGGCTTTCCCCGTAGCTGTTGATACACCTGCCGCAGCCCAAAGAGCTCGAAGTGATTGATGGCGAACGTCGCGAGGAACAAATAGGCCCAGCCCGCGAGCGCCAGCGCGTAGACCGCCATGCGCAGGACCGCTGAATCGACCGCCCAGATCACGCCAGGCACGGGCTGCCACAGGCCCAGGACGGGAAGGAGCACAAGGCCGGTGGCCAGAACATAGGTGGAGCGTTCCGCCGCTTTCGGGATGATCCGGGTCCATTTGGATTTGAAGCTCTTGCGAGCCATCACACTGTGCTGGAGGGCGAAGGCAATCAACAGCAGAAGATTGATCATGAGCGCACCGCCGGTGCTCTTCGTCTGGATCGGTCCGCCTGAGAAAGGAACCAGGCTCATCATGGACACGATCCATGCGACGAGGGCCGCGACGCCGATGGCGTAAGCCGCGAGTCCGTAGAGGAAGACCGCAAGGCGGCTGGCGAATCCGGTGGCGACGGGTTCGTCGATGATCGATGCGGACGAGTCCATGTTCATCTTCTTTCTTTGGATTTTCGTGTTTCTTTGGATTTACGTGCGGCGACGGGTGGACTCTTCTGCAGATTTCGCAAGAACCGCCCATAGCTTTTGATGGCGTGATTAATCCTGGTGGGATCGCTATGGGAGCGGGCCAGAACAATGGCGCCTTCCACCACGATGAGGAGGTGCTCCACCATCTCCGCGGCGGTCATCGAACTCTTGCCAAGCGACTTCACGAATGGCCGCGCGAGGGGTTCGAGAGTCCGGACCATCTGATCAAAAAGTTCACCCAGGCGGGCTTGGATAGCTGGGCTGGTGGCCGACATCTCACTGGCGAGACCGCCAAGGAGGCAGCCGTTTTGCCAGATCTGTCCCGCGTCTCCGGCCAGGACGTCCAGAAAGGCGAGAAAGCGTTGCGCGTCGGGGACGGGCGGCAACGGGAGGTCCTTCAAACGGTTTTCGGCCTCGGCGTAGAAGTCGTCGAGGGCCGCGATGGCGATGTCCTCCTTGGTCGCGAAGCAGTGGTAGAAGCTGCCCTTACTCACCCCGGCCGATGTACAGATCTGGTCCACCCCCGTGGCACCGTAACCGTTTCTCAGCATGAGTGCTCTGGTCGCAGCCACCAGTTTTTCCTTCGTGCTCTTACTCATGGGGCGGGAGACTAGACCAACCGGTCGGTCTAGTCAAGCGCGCGGTGGGCAGCTGGAGGCCTCGTCTGTCATCCTGAGCCTATGACCACCTCGATGCCTCTCCCTCCCGGCGAAGCCCTCCGCCTGGCCGCACTCATAGCACCCACCCCGGGAGGGATCGCGAGCCGGATCCTGACGAAGACCAGCGGCGGCAACGTCACTCTGTTCGCCTTCGATGCCGGACAGGGACTGACCGAGCACACCACACCGTTCGACGCCCTGGTGATGGTCCTCGATGGAGCGATCGTCTTAACGATCGGAGGGGTCCCGGTGGACGCTATTCCGGGCACCGTGGTGGTGATGCCGGCGAACGTCGCTCACGGCGTGGAGGCAAAGGAGCCCGCGCGGATGCTCCTCATCATGTTGAGGTGAGATCGCCTTCTCGGCGATCCGCATCAGGCTTGCAGTGGCGGAGTGGGGAGGGTGAAGTAGACGGTTGTGCCCAGTCCCTTGCCGGCGGACTCGGCCCAGAGCCGCCCGCCGTGACCCTCGACGATGCGTTTCACGATCGCGAGCCCCACCCCGGTGCCTTCCATGCGGCCGTCGAGTTTTTCGAAGAGTCCCAGTATCCGCTCGATGTTCGCGGGCTCGACCCCCATTCCGTTGTCCCGGACGAAGAAGAGTGCTTGCCCCTCTTCTGGCCCGGGTCCCGTGCCGATGACGATCTGCGGATCCTTCTGATCGCCCATGAACTTCGCGGCGTTGTCGAGGAGGTTCTGCAGGGACTGTAAGGTTCTCGACCGATCAACGAACACCGTCGGAAACGTCGGCGCCACTTCGAGGCGCGCGCCCACGGCGTCGATTCGTCCTTTGGTCAAGTCCGCGGCCTCTTGAACGAGCTCCCCAAAGCGCACTTCTTCGGGTTCGTTGGCGATAAGTCCGATCCGCGAAAGGCGGAGCAGCTCATCGAGAAGTCTCTGCATCCGTGATGTGGCGTTGAAAATACGATCGATGTCGCCGCCCAGACGGTCGGCGCGCCCTTCGTCAAGATCCTGCCTGATCGAGCCGAGAAAGCCGCGGATGGTAATGAGAGGGCTCTTGAGGTCGTGCGAGACGGTGTAGGTGAATCGCTCGAGTTCGGCGTTTTTTTGTTCGAGCTCGTGAATCAGAGCCTCACGCGCGGTCTGACGATCCGCCTCCACTTCGTCGCGATGCATCATCATGATGATGCCGAGGGTGCCGCCGATGGCCATCAGAATCAGCGGGCCGAGGACCGTGCGGAAAGACACGTGGGTGTGAAAGAGGACGGGAACGAGAGCGAGGAAGATGAAGCAGGCTGCATCGAACGCGATGGCCGCGCGCCGGTTGAGGAGGAGGCTCGACGCCACCATGGGAATCACCAGATACATGAAGCTGATTCTTCCGTCCGCGCCCGACAAGACCGCGGCGAGCGTGACCACCGGAAACATGGTCAGGGTGAGCGGTGCTGCAATCTGATAAAACCCGAACCGATTCACGAGCCACGCGCTTACGAGGAAGAGATAGCCGTACCAGGGTAGGACGTAGTTCGGCTTGGTCAGCACCGAGATCGTGTCCGTGATGCTGAAAACCACCACGAGGATGAACAGAAAAATCGAGAGAAGGCGCGACCGCCGCGCGATCTCCTTGGTTTCCGTCCCGAGATGCCTGGCCCTGTCGGTCATGAACCGCAAACTGTCAAAGAGACACGGAAGCGGATTTGTAGCATGGCCCGGGCGATTCTAGACCCGTCGCTATCGGCCGATCACGACGGCGCCGGGTAGAGCGCCTCGAAGGGCCAACCCCATAACCGGAGTCGTCAAGGGGTTGGAGCGGCCTAAACGTTCCAATGTTGCCGGCCTGCCGCGGATGGGTGACGGGCGGCGTGGCCCAAGGTCAGAGAACCTGTCAGACCTTCGGTGGGTCGACTTCCAACGCTCGTTTGAGGAAGGGCGTGAAGAGTTCCATGGGCAAGGGCAGGAAGGTGGTGGTGTTGTTCTGCCCGGAGATTTCCTTCATGGTCTGCAGGAACCGAAGCTGCAGGGCGATGGGCTGGGCGGCGATCATGCCCGCGGCCTGCACCAGCTTCTCCGCGGCCTGGAACTCGGC
>JBDTQB010000384.1:0-4456 GCA_039932395.1 Vicinamibacteria bacterium
GATGTGGGCAGCGGCGATGTGTCGAGCGACTTCAGTGACGCGACGCCGATCATGGAGCGTAAGAAGGTCAAGGGCTACCGCCGCGGCGATCTCAAGGTGAAAATTGACGTGGACACCGGCAGCGGCGACGTGAGCGTTGGCCCCGGCCGCTAGATACTAGATCTCGAGGCGCTCTCCGCGCCATGCGGATCGCGACCAAACAGGGACAGCGGATAGGCTTTCTTCCAATGAAACGCCTTCCGCTGTTCCTTTTCGTTTTGGCTTCTGGCCTGTTGTCGAACAACTCGGCCGCCCAGGGATTTGGCGCAACGTCTGCAGAAGAAGCCAAAGTCATCTCCGTCCTCGGGCTTGCGCCAGGGAAATCGCTGGGAGAGATCGGAGCGGGCGAAGGCCAGTTGTCGATCCGAGCGGCGAAGGTCGTGAGCCCGGGTGGGAGAGTGTTCGCCACGGAACTCTCCGACAAGCAGGCCACGCTGAAACGGAACGTGGAGAGCGCCGGCGCGGCCAACGTCGAGGTGAGGCAGGCCCAGGCCAAGACCACCAGCCTGGACGCCGGCTGCTGCGACGCCGTCCTTATGCGCGATGTCTACCATCACCTGACCGCGCCCGACGAGATCCTGGCCGACATCAGGAAGGCGCTGAAACCTGAAGGGCGCCTGCTCATCATCGACTTCGAGCCTCGCACCGGTTTGTCGACCGTCGAAGGCGTGCGTGAGAACCGACGCGGGCACGGTATCCCGATGAGTGTTCTCGTGGAGGAGCTGAAGAGCGCGGGCTTTGAAATCGTGACCGAGGACAAGGAGTGGCGTTCGGACCTGTACGCCGTGGTCGCGCGTCGTCCGAAGAGCTAGCGCGCCGCGTCGCGGCGGCGCGTCCAACAGGTGCCCAGCCAGCTCAGACCTGCGGCGGTGAAGATCATCAGGATGGGCTCGATGAGGAAACGGTGTCGTCCCTGGACGTAGAAAGCGCTTTGCAGGACGCTGACCGCGAGCATGATCCCCAGCACGACCATTCCCGCTTCTCGATCGGTCGCCGTAACTCCGGCAGATGACCCTCTCCAGATGACGGTCAGACCCACCAGAGCGAGGGCGAGCTCGATCCGGTAGACAATTTCGTAAACCGCGCTCGTGACGGACGAATAGTCGCTTGGATCGGAATCGATCCGCCACCAGAAAGTTCGCATCTTCCTGGCGAACAGCGCCGCCGCGTCGCCTGGGTGATGGACAACGAATTCGAGACCTTCGTTCATGAAGACATCCTGGCGATCGACCTCGGTCCCATTGCGGAGAACGCCCCGGACCGAATCCGGCAGAGCCTCATTCGACGGGATGAGAGTCGTAATGAGCCCGCCGTCGACGTCCACGACACCTCCGGTCGCGCCTTCATGATTCCCTCGCCAGAAGTTTTCCCCGGCGGTGCTCGTGATGAGCGCCCGCCCTATCAATCGTTGATTCCTGACCAGCCACGGAGCGAGCCCCATGGCGAGGAAAGCGATCGCGATCATGGTGTGAAGGGCGGCGCGCGGCAACCCGTGACGACGCCAGAGAGCCAGCGAAATCACCGGCAGGGCCACGATGGGCGTCCCCCGAGACAGCACGCCCAGAGCCAGCAGCAAGCCAAACAACGCAGAGAGTCTCGGATCAGGATGCTGAAGGAGAGCAAGTCCCGCAAGGATGATCATGCCGAGAAGCAGGCAGTTCAGCGGCAACGGATCGCTCTTCACCACCGAGTAGTAGAGAAGGGAAGGTTGCAAGGCCACCACGAACCCGGTCATAAGTCCGGTGTGCTCATCTCCGCTGATTTGACGTCCGATGCCGCCAAACATCGCGGCCGAGACGAAGCAGCACAGAGTCTGAAACGCCTGAATGGCCAGGTGATCGAGGCCGGGAAGGAGGCGCAGAACGGCCAGGATGTACGACCAGACCGGTGGCGAATAGGCCAGGTACGTAAAGCCGACCCGATCGTAGGCGTGGCCGAGTCCATGCGAGATGTTGTACGCGATGACGTCGTACTCCCACCATTGCGGATAGCCCGTCACCCCAAGAAACGCGGCCACGACAACGCGTGACCCCACGGTCGCGGCCAGGAGCGCCATCAGCCTCCGCAGGGTCCAAAGGGGCAAAGCGTCAGGATGTTACCCTCGGCCTTTCCATGCGGGACAATCTGCCTCGTCGCATCCTCAAACGAATCGCCCTTGCTTTTTTCGAGCTCGATCTTTCGTTCGAGAGGAAGAAGGAGAAGGCGGTCTACGATCTTGGCGGCTCTTGCCAGTCGTGCGCGCGCTGTTGTGAGGCTCCCGCCATCATCGTGTTCTGGCCGGTGCGCCGGTTCCGCAGTGTGCGTGCGATCTATCTGTCCTGGCAGAAGCATGTCAACCGCTTCCACTTCGTACGTGACGACCGCGACACGCACGCCTTCGTTTTCAGGTGCGAGCACTTTGATCGGCGCACGCGGCGGTGCGACAGCTACGAAACTCGTCCAGGAATCTGCCGCGACTATCCACGGGGGTTGATGTACCAGCCGAATCCGGAGATGTTGGACGGATGCGGCTACCGACCCATAGCACTTGGCGCATCGAAAATGATGAACGCGCTAAAGAAGCAGAACCTGTCCGAGGAGCAGATGGAGAAGCTGCGCAAGGGTCTGTTTCTGGAGTAGGCGAGCAGAAGACCGTGACGCGCAGGACTGGCTCACGCCTATGTGAGAATCTGCGTATTGAACGAAAGTCATTTGTCGATTGAGCGAGTCGCGCGTTTCATCGCCTGGCTCGCCGTCTTTCTGATCCCCGTTCGGATTCTGGGACTGGGATACCTGCCTCCCGATGACGCGCTGAGGCATGCGGCAAAAGCGGTCACCAACCGCACGTGGCAAGACATTCTGGTGATGCGTCCCGAAGTGGTGGTCGACTCTCATCCCGGCTGGCACGCCTTCCTCGGCGTGTTTCATCGGCTCTTCGATGCGCACCCCGCCGACCTCGTCTTCGTTTCGGTGATCGTTCTGTTCGCGGCCTTGCTTGGTTCGGCGCTTGCGTCGTCCAAGACCCATGCCTGGGCCCTGGCCACGCTGGTGGTCATTGTCTGTGACAGCAACACCCAGTTGAGATGGCTGCTCGGCCGTCCCTTCCTTCTGAGCTGCGCCGTTGTGCTCATCCTCTGCCTTCGCTGGTCCCGCGGAGTCCTTCCCCGAGTGGTGGATGTCCCGTGGATGGTTGCGATGTTCACCCTCGTCGTCTGGTTCCACCCGAGTTATTACCTTTGGTCGCTGCCGGTAGCCGCGCTGATCATCAGCGGCTGGCGCAGGGAGGCGATCATCCTGGGCGGTTCGGTGGCTGTCGGGACACTTGCAGCCAGTCTTCTCACGGGTTCGCCCTTCGCCTTTCTCAAGCAAAATCTCATGCATCCCGTCTGGTCCTTCGACTGGCCGATCGCGCAGCTCGTGACAGAGTTTCAGCCCGCGCCCGGCGCGCCGATCCTGTTCGCCGCGGTCTTGGCGGTCTTTCTCAGCGGTCGAGCAACGCGTCCTGGAGTGCGCGCATCAGATCCCGTCTTTGTTCTCGCGTTTCTCTGCTGGGGTCTTGGCTTTGTGTCCGCGCGTTTCTGGCTGGATTGGGGTCTTCCGGCCACTCTTGCGTGGGGAATCAGGGTCGCCGAAGACGCGCTGTCCGACCTGCCGGAGGATCTCGCCGGGAAGCTCGCGATTGCCGTGACCTTCGCGTGTGCTCTGACCCTGTGCGCAGACGATACGTCGCGCTGGAGCCGCGTTGATACGACGTACCGTACCCTCGCGGATCCGGCTCAGGCGGGCGCTCTTCCTGATCCAGGCGGCGTCCTTTATTCAGACGATCACAGCGTTTTCTATCAGGTGTTTTTCCGAAAGCCTGATGCCCCCTTTCGGTATGTGCTCGGTTTTGAGAAGGGCCTCATGCGGCCGGAAGACGGAATGGCCCTGCGAAACTTCAGCTCCCGACAGGAAGGATTCGCCCTTTGGGCGGCTCGAATGACCCCTGCCGACCGGCTCATTGTTCACGTGGCGAATCCGGGGACGGTCTACGGACTCGAGTGGACGCACGTTGCCGGAGACCTTTGGTCGGGCCGAACGCCCCGCTCGTTGTTGCAGACGGCACCCGCGAGAGAACCCAAAACACCTTAGCCGCCGAAAGGGAATCGACGCTCGTATAATCCGAAGCGCGCGTGTTTCTGCTGGGTCAAAATGTCGGCAAGTATCAGATCCTCCAGAACCTTGGCTCTGGTGGATTCGGTACGGTTTTCCTCGCCCGCGATTCCTGGATCGACAAGAAAGTCGCGATCAAGGTGCCCCACCGGCAGTCGGGGAAGGAAGAGGATCTCCTTCAGGAGTCGCGCCTTCTTGCCGCCCTGAATCATCCGAACATTGTCGCGATCCTGACCGCCGAGAAGATCGACGGGACCTTTTTCATCGTGATGGAGTACGTGAAAGG
>JBDTQB010000385.1:0-4454 GCA_039932395.1 Vicinamibacteria bacterium
ACTTCAAGTTGAACCGGTTTCGCGAAGCGGAGATGGCGTTCACGCAGGCCCTCTCGTTTTCGGCCGATCGGCCCCGTGTTCACTTCTACCTGGCCGCGACCTATGAGCGCCATGGGCGCATTCGCGAAGCCATCCACCAATATCGGCTGGCCCGTTCCGCCACAGACACGGCGAGCGCCTTCCGCCAGCACGGTTCCAGCACGAGTGAAATCCCCCGCCATGAAATGGGCGGCGCCACCGAGCCCACGGGGCCCGCGCCGGCGAAGACCATCAGCGCGCCGCTCGACAACGACTTCCGGGGGGACGATGACGACGACGAGGTCCTCTTCGGCGCCTCCAAGCTGATTCAGGTTCCGGGAGCGGAACTGCAAGCCCCCAATCAGGGACCGCTGCCCGATTTTCCAGTCGCCCTTCGTCCCGAAGTGCTCCGACTGGGCGCCGAGGAAGAAGATCTGTTCCTGGGGCCGCGCACTCCAGGGGTTACCCCCAAGATGAAACTGAAACGAAGGGACCTCGTCCAGGTTCCCTTCGAAGGGCGCATCTTCTTCAAGCGGGGCGCGCTGGTTTCCTCCGAAGGCCACGTGACTTTCTGGGTCAAGGAATCCAAGAGCACCAGTTCCGAAGAACGCCTGGTCATCGCGACGGGTTCCGGCTCCTTGCTGCTGGCGGCCGCGGGATCAAGCATCGGCCTGCTTCTCTCTGACCATGCGCGCAAACTCTGGGTAGCACCCGACCGGATCCTTGCCTGCGAAGATTCGCTTCAGCCGCGCTACGTTCAAGTCGCGGCCATGGAGTCGAGCGTGCTTGAGATGGAAGGCAACGGTTTCGCGGCACTCACCTGGAACGGACTTCCCTCCTGCGTGCGCGTCCACAGCGATCAACCTTTCGAAGCTCCGCTGTCCTCGGTGATCGCCTGGTCGGGCACGCTCGAAGCTGAGATGGGCCTCTCTCCCGCCACGGACGAGCCGTCGCTCTTCATCAGCGGCGAAGGCGAAGTTCTCTACGAGGCTGACTAGGAGCCTCGGACGAAGGCGTGACCTCAGACCGGGGTGGCGTTCAGCGCTCGCGGGTCTTGAGAATGACCAGTCCGGGCGCTTCCGCTTCTTCGATGTAGGCGCCGAGGTCCCGCAAGAGGGCGCAGGCCGCGCTCAGCCGCTCCGAAGGAGCGAGCGCCAGTTCGAAGTTGCCCCGCGCCGCGATCGCCGCGGTCAAGGCCTGGATGCCCGTCACCGAATCGAAAGTGGCGAATGAATCCAGGAAGGCCAGAACCTTCTTGACCATGCGACGCGCCACCGCGAGGGGCGCTGCGGTCCGGCTCAACACTTCGATAAAGGTAGCACCCCCGAACTCACATTCAACATCGACCTGAAGAAACGTGCCGTAGTCGGTGCCCGGCGTGATCAAGCGCTCGATCGCGGGCTCCAGACGGCGCGAGTCCCAGAATGATTCGCGCAGAGACCGCTCGATGCGTTCGATCTGCTCCATGCGCGGCCGCACGCCGCCAAGGGTGACGTGGATGCCACGAACGTCTCCGGGGCGCTGCCAGTCCACCGGACGCCCCGTCTGGCGATCGCGCGCCTCTGACACGGAAACGAGTCCCTGCCCCTGCGGATCGAAGCCCAACTCGTCGAACGAAACCAACAGGTCCAGGTCAAACTCGCGACCGAGGCGACTGAGCGTCCGACCTGTGTATCCCTGTGCATCGGCGCCGCGCATGTGGGTGAAGCCGCTGAGCGTATGCGTGACGTCGCGTCCCACCGGAAGCCCGAACGCCGCGATACTCAGGTCGGCGATAGAGGGTGCCAGCGGCTGGCCACCAAGATCGGCCTCCACCCCCGGCGAGCCCAACGTGGCAATGCGCTCGGGATCCACGGGAAAGGCGAAGCGAAAATCCGTGGCCCCGTCAAACAAGTTGGTCGCGCGCGCCGCGGTGCCAAGGCCCAGCGTGCGCAGGCGCGCCACTTCGCGCGGCGACAGACCGGAGATTCCCATCGACGGCCGAAAGCCAACGACACGAACGCTGGTCCGCCAGGCGGTCAGGACGGGAAGGGCGACATCAAGAACGAGAGCCTCGCGACCATGGGCCTCAATCTCGAGCGTGTCGTTTGGAATCGGCAATGTCTGTCTGAACCTGACTGGTTTTGTGGAGAAAGCCGACTTGGACGTCCTACTGAGACGCTTCCGCGGAGAAACAGCGACGGCAGCGAGCTTCGTAAGCATGGGCTCCGCCCACGACCACTCGGTCGGTGGAAGGCACGAGGCGCTGGGTGCGATTCGCGGGGGCGCCGCACTGCATGCAGATCGCGAGCATCTTGTCGACGTATTCGGCAGTCGCCATCAGCTGCGGCATCGGCTCGAACGGCCGGCCTAGATAATCCTGGTCGAGCCCCGCGATGATGACCCGGAGGCCGCGGTTCGCGAGCACCTGGGCCACTTCAGTGATGCTGCCGTCGAAGAACTGGCCTTCATCAATTCCCACGACTTCGGTGTCGGACTTGAGCCCGCCCAGAATGTCGGCCGCGTGCGAGACGATCTCTGACTTGATACGCATGTCGGAATGCGACACCACATGGTCGACGGCATAGCGGTTGTCGATCTTGGGCTTGAAGACCTGGACCTTCTGCTTCGCGATCTCGGCGCGGCGCAGGCGGCGGATGAGCTCTTCGCTCTTTCCGCTGAACATGCTGCCGACGATCACTTCGATCGATCCGTGGTCGGGCTTGAACCTGGGGGCGGGCATACGTGCGTCTTAAGGGGAAGCGAGCAACGATCAGCGCGCTACTTCGCGCGCTCGATGTACTTGCCTTCGGTGCTGTCCACGCGGATCAGATCGCCTTCCGAAATGAATGGAGGCACCATGACCATCAGACCCGTCTCCATTTTCGCGGGCTTGCTCTGGTTGGACACCGAGGCGCCTTTGATCGAGGCTTCGGTTTCAATCACCCGCATCTCGACGGTCATCGGCACTTCGATGCCGACGGGCGTGCCTTCGTACATCTCGACCTTGAGCTTGAGGTTTGGAATCAGGTAGTTGACCGAATCGCCCAGCACTTCGCTCGACAGACCGATCTGCTCGAACGTCACGTTGTCCATGACGTAGTGCATGTCGCCTTCGGAGTAAAGGTACTCCATCTCGGTGTCTTCAAGATAGGCGCGGTCCGCCATGTCGACGGAGCGAAACCGGTGCTCGAAGATGGACCCGGTCTTCAGGTCGCGCATCTTCGCCTGCACGAAACCGCGGAGGTTGCCGGGGGTCTTGTGAACGGTCTCGATGATCCGGGTCAGGTTCTTTTCGAACATGATGACCATGCCCCGCTTCAGTTGGGTGGCTGCGATTGTGGAAATTGTCTTGTCCTCCGGTTGATCTGCTCGAGGTCGGGGTTGTTGCGAAGATGCGACTCACATGCGTGGCGACGGTCAGAGCGTGCCGACCCGAGCCGTGAATTATACCGTCTCGACGAGCACTTCCAGGCCGGTGCGATCGACCTTCGCGTCCAGCACGCGGAATCCGCGTCCTTCCAGGTCGCCGATCAGCGCTTCGCGTTCGGCGGGCGGCACCACGGTGAGAACGATGCCGCCGCCTCCCGCTCCGCAGACCTTGCCGGCGCCGCCGTGGCGTCGAGCCGAATCGACGATGCTGTCGACTTCATCCGTCGCCACCCCGGGGGCAAGGGAACGGCGCGCCGTCCATTCCCGCACGACCGATCGGATCAGCCCAACTTCGTCTTCGGTGGTGATGGCAGCACACGCGTCGTTCGCGGCGCACACAATCTCCGCGAACAGACCGCGCACGTCTCCCGTCCCATCCACCTGGGCCTTGAACATCTCCCAGTTGTTGAGGCCCGAGAAACGCGTGATCCCCGCGTCCACCAGGAGGATGCGGTCCTCCACGAAGGCCGCGTCTTCGACCAGACGCGCGGTCGAGATCTCTCCGGGATGAAGGCTCACCTCGAGCACTCCCCCATGAATCGCGGCTTCGTAGTCCTGAATCCCGGTGGGAACGCGGATCACCTGCGCTTCCGCGTCACGCACCAGGTGACGCAGGTCGCGGCTCTTCAGCTCGCGCGACAACGAACCGGCCACCGCAGCAGCGATCGTCACCGCCAGAGTCGACGACCCGCCGAGGCCGGAGCCTGCGGGCACGCGCGAAGTTGTTTCGATCCGAAGGCCGGTCTTCACTCCCAGCGCTTTCAGGATCTGGACCACCAATCGGGTGTGGGCGTGGTCCTCGATCGACGCCACGTCGACGGCGCGCGCTTCGGCGCCCGTGTCCATGGAAACGATTTCGATCCCCGCGGCAAGCGGCGTGACGGTCGTCGTCGCCCGAAGTGTAACGGCCGCATTGACCGTTCTGGCTCCCGGGTGCCACAGATATAGGGGCCAGATATCCAGCGTCCCACCGGCGATATCAACACGCGCCGGAGCGCTCGCAGTGCAGGATTTCATCGGGCGCG
>JBDTQB010000386.1:0-4450 GCA_039932395.1 Vicinamibacteria bacterium
ATCGGCAGCGTCCGCATGGTGTGCAGACCGGGCTTGGCGTCGATCACCTTGGGCAGAGAATTGACCAGGATCGACGCGGTTGCGATGTCACCGTGGTACCCGCCGATGGCGCGCACCTTGAGGTTCGGCGAACCTTCGATGCGGACTTCGTCGTACGTCTCCGGCGCACCGAGGTACGCCTCCATGTGGAGCGAGATCACTGGTTCATTCTTGCGATAGCCGATGCCGTCCTGCACGAGACCGCAAACCTGGCCCGGCTCAACGGTGAGGAACTGGCTCTTCACCTGCGTCGTGGCGATTTTGGGTTTGATCTCGTCCACGATGCGATCGATCTTGAACCCGAGCGCGTCCGCGAGCATCGAGACGGACTCGGTGAGGCCAACATGGCGGACCTTCTTCGTCTTCACGAGCTCCGCGAACTGCTTCGGCGTGAGCGTCGCGCCGATCTTTTTCTGGAAGGGCAGGCGGCGGATGCTGGCGTCCTGAATCCGGTCGACCTCCACCCTTTTCACGTCGGCGCAGATGCCGGTAAGGGTGATCGGCAGCGCGTCCATCGCGAAACCGGGATTGACGCCGGTGCCAAGAACGGCGACCTTCGCCTTCTTCGCCATCTCATCGATTTTTTTCGCGGCCGCGCGATTGGAGCGCCACGGATAGGACAACTCTTCGGTAGAGGACACGATAGGAACGCGCGCCGCGAGAATGGCCTGAAACTGGGGAATCGCCGCCTTGATCGAGGAGACCGTGCAGTGCGCGACCACGTCGGGCTTCGCGGCCTTGAGTGCGGCCGCTGCATCCGTGCTCACCTTGACCCGCAGCTTGCGCCCAACTCCGGCCACGTCACCCAGATCCTTGCCGGCCTTCGCCGGATCAACATCGATGGCGCCGACGATCTTGAACCCCTTACGCCCGGCTACCTGCTTCACCACCGCGCAACCGATGGGACCGAGTCCCATGAACATCACCCGAATCGCCATTTCCAAGTCTCCTGTCAGATTGAAGGCTGAAGTCTATCGTTGCAAAAGCGCCACGGCGTTTCTACAAGGCGCGTGTCCGGATTGAGTCAGGCGCCAGGGTTTGCACGACTTAGCGTCCGGTGAGCCATCAAACGTGGCACGTGAGTTGCTTTAGAAGTGATCGGAATGATCACCTACGTTTCTGGCCCAAAGACCCTGGGGACGAAAGGGTCTTCACCCGGCCGGACGGGGCTATTCGACCGCCAGCTTCAGCGTGGCAGCAGGGGCCGGTACGTAGGGCGCGGGATGAGGGTGCATCAAAGCCCACGGATTGCGAGTGACACCTTCTCGACTAAACGCGGGTGCCAGTGTGGCGTCTTGGAGCGCATCGTAGATCGATCGCGCCACACCACCAATGCTCACGACCGCGGCCACCAAACGAACGCCATGGCTGTAGTCCACGTACCGGGCTCCGTGGACCAGGCTGAGGGGCTGAATCGGATGTCCGGTCGCGAGGTGCCAACCGTAGATCGCCACGCGACCCGGAATCTGAGCCAGGCGATTGGTCAAAACCAGGTCTTTCTTGTGGCCGGAGATCAAGTCGCCGAGCGCAAAACCGCGTCTTTGGGCGTCGACCTTCTCCTTGTGCTCAGCCATGTAGAGATTCGTCCCCATCAGCGGACTCGCGGGCAGGGGCGCGGGCTTGAGGTGATGAACGGCCTGGTCGTAGATGGCATCAACAATGCGTGGCGTGGGAAGAATGCAACCCAGACGGGCCGCGATCAAAGTGGCCGAGTAGTAGTTCAAGGGCACGTAGAAGAAGTCGTCATCCGAACCAATGGCCAGGTAATCGGGAGTCACGTAAACCGTGGCGCTGACCGCGCGGCCGTCGGCGGATTTGCTGTTGACGGTGACCGGGGTCAAACGATTCAGGAACGAAGGAACATTCCCTTTTTCAATCTCGGCGACGACCGCGTTGTCGCGCTCAACGAGCGACATGCCGGTGGTGCGGCGGATGAATTCCGCCCCGCCCATCGCATCGGCCGGCCGGGGCGGCAGGTTCAGGAGGGGCGCCAGGGACGGGGCCGCACGCACGGTAGCGAGTGATGAAGCCAGCGCTCCAAGAATACAGACGAGCAAAAAGCTCGCGCCCGTCAGCCTCTTTTTTGACATCTAAGCAGTCTGCGACCCCGACTTGGGCCGTGTCAAGCCGAAGACCGCGCCCCGCGGCCTCTTGGCTGGGCCTGCTCGGGATCAGCTTGACCTTCTCTGTGGTGGCCTCGTGTTCGATCGTGCCTCCGGTTGAAGCCACCGAGGTATCGGGCGGCGGGTCTTCCGCGGCACGAGTGCCCGCGACCGCCTCAGGTTCGCACCCCGCCCCGCGCTCCGCGTCTCTCGCGTTGACGCCCTCCGCGGAACGTCTTGAGGAATACAGCGCGAACCGCCCGAAGTCCGTCATTCAGCTTCAGCAGTTCCGTGAACTGACCACCATCGCCGCAAGCGAGACCGAGGCGATCAAGGCGAGCCTGGTCGACCTCAATCCCAACGTCGGGACCTGGTACTTGCTGCAGCTTCAGTCCAAGGACCACGAGGCGGCTTCGTATCACCTGGAGAGCCAGCCCGGAGTGCGGCTCAAGCTGGATCCGGCCTACGCCTCTGGCCTGACTCTGGAACGCGTCGCCGGTGCTACGAAGCAAACAACTCAGTGCGATCTGTGGTCCCAGACGAATGCAGCCGTCCTGGGAGACGCCCGCACCTCCGGACTCGTCTATGCGCCGCTGTGCGGTGGCGCCCTCTACCTCCGCAACCCGATCGACGGTCATCGCACGCCGAAGGAGCGCGTGGTGGACATGCTGCGCGACCACGTCTGGCAAGGTGAGGAACTGACGTCGTTCGTGAAGGACATGTTCTACAAGGACGCGTTCCTCGCGACCTCGAACCTGAATGTTGCGCGCACCGCTCCGTCCGTCAGCACGGTCGCCGGGCCACTCGCACCTCGCGTCAGTCCGGGGGCGCTCGACAAACTGGTAGTCCCGGTCAACCTCGAAATCCCGCTCACGGGCGAGACCGACGGCCAGGTCGCGGTGGGCCGCTGGTACACAACACCGGATAACCCAGGAATCTTTGTCACCACGCTTCGCCCCGACGTCGTGTCGCCCGAAGTCATCGCCGAGCAGGGTTCGCGTGTTTCAGCGCTCGACTCAACCGAAGCGGGAGCGCTCGCCTTTCTGGTGGCCTTCGACCTGAAACAGTTCGACATGGGTTTCCGCGTCGGCACCGATCACCCGCGCGTCGACTGGTCGGATGCGGTGCAGCCCGCCGTTCGCGGAAATTCGACGACGGGGCCGGATGGCATTCCCGGAGTTCAGCCGCTGGTCCGGACCGGAATGCTCACTCCGATGGAAGCGATACGCGTAGCCGCCACCTTTACCGGAGGCTTCAAGCGGACCCACGGCGCTCTTCGTTCTTCTGCCGAAGCGGCGACCAGCAACGGCGCGCACTACGGTTTCATCGAGAACGGCGTGGTGCTCAGCAAGCTTCAGAACGGCCTCGCCACCGTGGTCGGTCTCGAAGATGGGTCCATCACCCTCAAGACGTGGACGGAGGAGGACAACCTCACCCTCCCGCGCGTCCGCTACGCCCGCCAGAATGGGGTGCCGATCCTCGAACGCGATGCCTCAACCGGACAGGGGACGCCCGGATCCAAGGTGCGTGACTGGGGCGGCGGCAACTGGTCCGGCTCCGCGGATAAGAAACTTCGCACGCTGCGCGCCGGTCTTTGCATGCAGGAGAACCAGGGTCGCCAGTACCTGATCTACGGCTACTTCTCGACCGCCACGCCTTCGGCGATGGCGCGCATTTTCCAGGCCGCGGGCTGCAGTTACGCCATGCAGCTCGACATGAACGCCCTCGAACATACCTACATGGCGATCTACCGGCCGCAGGGTTCGACGTTGGTGACCGAACACCTCATCGACGGCATGGGCGCGGTCGACGGATCAAAGGGCGGGCAGACGCTTCCCCGCTTCGTGAGCGTCGCCGACAATCGCGACTTCTTCTACCTGCTTCGCCGCACCTCCCGATGAATCGTCACGCTCGCCTTGCCTGCGCCATCGTCGCCCTGCTGATTGCTCGTCAAAGCACCAGCCTCACGCAAGCGCAGATCACGACCGTCGCCGGTTTCAGCGGCCGCAATGAAGCGCTTCTGTCCGAACTGAAGCGCGTCCACGGTCTCAGCGATGAGTCGATGCGCCGCATCGAAGAGATCTTCGCGAGCAACAGCCGCACGGGTCAGGGCAATCCGGCGGTAACGCAACATCCCGCCACTCCGCAGGAGTGTTCGGCCAAGCTTCAGACCGCGAACGTCTCCTACGAGGACGCAGCCGCCGAGCGGATCTGTGGCGCTAAATACATGGCGCCCCTCTACGATCCCTCACGTCAGAAGCCGGAAGACGCGACGTCGTGCATCGACAAGTTCGAGTTCCCCAACATCC
>JBDTQB010000387.1:0-4425 GCA_039932395.1 Vicinamibacteria bacterium
GACCTTCATTCAGCACGCGGACCACAAAGCAGCGAACCAGCGCTTGCTCTGTCCGGAGGGCGAGGACGCTGAAAAAGGAGGGTGTAAAGCGCCGCTTCTCATGGTCCAGGATCTCGGGCTCACGTTTGGCGAGTCCACTCTGATCCACAAGAACCAGAGTGCCGTTGACCTTCGTCGCTGGGCCGCGGTTCCTGTCTGGTCGGATGTTCGAACCTGTAGGGCGCTCCTCGGCGGATCCATAACTGGCCGATTCACCCATCCAAAGATTAGCGAGGGAGGCCGAGCGTTTCTGGCCGGACTTCTTGATCAGCTGTCTGATACGCAGATACGAGATCTTTTCGAGACGGCTCGGGTGGAATTGCGTGTTCCTGATCAAGCGCCCGCAAGGAGTCCATCGCCGGCGACGGTTGACGACTGGGTTGCGGCATTCAAGCAAAAAAGAGCGCAGGTCTCTCAGGCTCGCTGTCCCGCCTAAGCGGCGCGATTCTATTTTTTCTCGGACCCGTCGGCGAGAAATGTGCGGGACGCCTTCTTACTGCCCTTCGCGTAGCTCACCTCGAAAGTGGATGCGCCGTCGCGCGTGACCTTCTCGATTCGCTTGATCGATCCACCACTGGTTGCCGACATACGCACGGCCGGAGACACGCTCTCAACCGTGACCTCCTCTTCAACCTCCGCCACGCGGCCGCTGGAATCGATGATGAGGTCACGCGTTTTCCCCGCGACGACCGTTTCGACCTCGTAACACGTTTTGCCATCCGCCTTGACGTCGCACTCCTCGGCGGAAATGTTCTTGATCGTGGCCCCTGAAGTCTCCGCCGCGACCGCCTTCTCAACGGCCGGGGGAAGGCTCTTGCGGGCAACGGGTTTGTCCGCGAGGGCTACCGATGCCGTCATCACGGAAAGAAGTCCTACGGTGCGAAAGGTGAATTTCATAGCTACGTTCCTTGTTGGTTATTCATATCGACAACAATGGAGCGTAGGTGGCGCAAGTTAACCGTGGCTGAACCTAGCCTGTTCCAGGCTGTTGAACGGGTGCAAGCATCCTCCGTTGGAGGACCTAGAAGGAACGCCCCAGTTTGAGGTGCACGCGGGTGCCTTCCGTGCTCTTCACGATGTCCAGACGCAGATGCACCTTCCGGGGAGACTTGAAACGGATTCCACCACCGAAGCTTCGACGCAGATCGTGAAAATTGACGCCTTCGATACCGGGAAACACTTTGCCGGCCTCATAGATCGCCGCCAGTTCCACCTTTGGTGTCAGCTCGAAGCGATACTCGCCGATCAAATACATCAGACGATCGTCCCGGAATCGCGACGACGCGTAGCCGCGCAACAGCGATCCCCCTCCCAGCGTCGGACGAAGATAGAAGGGAACGGATCGCCCCTCGCTTGGACTATCGAAGGAAAGGGTCTGCTTGAAGGCGAGGACGTGCCGCTTGGTATGGAGCGAGACGTACTGTCGCCCCTCCAGGACGAGTCGGTTGAACTGGAACACATCGGCGTTCCGATCATCAAAGTGCGAGTACGCGATTCCAAACGCGGCGCCTCGGTGAGGGTTGCCGGGCTCGTCCCGGAACTCCAGCCAGCCGCCCAGGGAGGCGTGAAGGAAGTCTGGCGAACTGGAAACACCGGGTGCGGTGGTGGAATTGAATGACGTACTCACGTCTGGGTACTTGGAGTCTTCGCCCACGCCAACGCTGGTTTTCAACACCCCCGCGCGTCCCATGACGGAGAAGTGCGAGTGTTCAAAGCGCATCACTCCCTCGTAGAGGCTGTCCTTCAAGCGGAAGTCCGCATGTGCCTCCGACAGGGTCGAGGGTCCGACGCCGAAGAAATCTTCGCGCGGATAGTCCCGATGGCGTGCCGACGCATAGAGGTTGAATCCTGGAGATCCGGCGGTCTTTTCGATATCCGCCAACGGGAAGATTGCGTTGGTGCCGGTCTCAACCGAGGGCAAACGCTGACCGCGGTGCGGCATCAGACCGATCTGCGCGTCGTAGTACTGGTACTTGTAGATCGAGTAGGCGGCCGACGCATGAATGTCGAGGCGCGTCCCGCCGATATCGGGCATCCAGAAGTGAAGGAGTGGAGCGGGGCCGGCACCCGAACTCAGGATCACGACCCTGGGCGCGAACGGTCCCGCATGGACGCCTCTGCCGTCGCCGTTCACGTCGTCGCGCAGAAACGACCGCAACGAACGACGAATCAAACCCGGCTTCTCCTGGCTGTCGACACTGGTTCCCGTATCCGGAGTCGCGCTGGGGGTGGGGCTTGGGTTTGAGACCGCGGGTGCCGATGGACTCGTTACCGGCTCCTGGGCGAAGGCCGTGGAACCGATGAGCGTAGCGGCAAGGACAAGGGCCAGAACGCTTGGGCGGTGCGGGAGGTGGTTGAAGAGATGAACATTGCGCATGGCCCTTAGTGAGCAATGGTCATGCCGCGAAGACGGCGGTATCGGCTTCGAGGCGAAGGCGTAGAAGTACGAGCCCCCTGGCGGTCCGCGCCGCAGGACGGCGAGTATGGCGCCTGGAACTGAACGGCTCCCTAACGGAGGATGAAACCCCTTTCCTGGTTGTCTCACCGCCGCGTTCGCTTTCTACAAATCGCACTTGCTCAACACTTCTCGTGCGCCCGTGAGGCCTGAGCCCACTCGCACGCGGTGCTAAATTCGATTCCCCGTGAACGCTGCGATTCCGACGTCCCCCTACAAGCTCAAACACCACGTCCGCATCGTCACCGCGGCTTCGCTTTTCGACGGGCACGACGCCGCCATCAACGTGATGCGCCGGATCATGCAGTCGGCGGGGGCGGAGGTGATCCACCTCGGGCACAACCGGTCGGTCGCTGAGATCGTCAATTGCGCGATCCAGGAAGACGTGCAGGGCATCGCCATCACGTCGTATCAGGGCGGCCACGTCGAGTTCTTCAAGTACATGATCGACCTGCTGCGCGAGCGTGGAGCCGCGATCAAGGTCTTCGGTGGGGGCGGCGGCACGATCCTTCCCGCGGAGATCGCGGAACTGCAGGCGTATGGCGTATCCCGCATCTACTCGCCCGACGACGGTCGCTCGATGGGCCTGCAAGGCATGATCAACGATCTGCTCCAGCAGTGCGACTTCCCCACCAAGGCGCCGTCGGTGGCCGAGTCGTTGCCGGAACTCGCGCAGCGTTCGCCCGCGACGATCGGCGGATTGATCTCTGCGGCGGAAACAGACGACGCCACGTGCGAAGCATTGCGCAAAGCGCTTGCGCCGATTCTTGCCGCGGGTCCCAAGGTTCCTGTCCTTGGCGTCACGGGCACGGGAGGTGCCGGCAAGTCGAGCCTGGTGGACGAGTTGGTGCGTCGCTTCCTCGTCGACTTCCCCGAAAAGACGGTGGCTGTGATCTCCGTCGATCCCTCCAAGCGCAAGACGGGCGGGGCGCTGCTCGGCGACCGCATCCGCATGAACGCGATCGACTCTCCGCGCGTCTACATGCGTTCGCTCGCCACGCGCCAGTCGAACCTCGCGCTGTCGAAGTACGTGCGCGAGTCGATCGACCTCTGCCGCGCGGCTCACTTCGATCTCGTGATCCTCGAGACCTCGGGCATCGGCCAGTCCGACACCGAGATCACGGACCACGCCGACGTCTCGATGTACGTGATGACCGCCGAATACGGCGCCGCCACCCAGCTCGAGAAGATCGACATGCTCGACTTCGCCGACGCCATCGCGATCAACAAGTTCGACAAACGCGGATCGCTCGACGCGTTGCGTGATGTGCGCAAGCAGTACAAGCGCAATCACAACGCCTTCACCACACCCGACGAAGACCTTCCGGTCTACGGAACCATGGCGTCGCAGTTCAACGATCCAGGCATGAACACGCTCTATCGCGCGTTGATGGATCTGATGGTCGAACGTACGGGCGCGCCGCTCAAGTCCAGCTTCGTGATGAGCGCGGGCATGAGCGAGAAGAAGTGGATCATCCCGCCCGACCGCACTCGCTACCTCGCCGAGATCGCCGAGACTTGTGATGCGAACGACGCGTACGTCGCTGCCCAGTCCGCGATCGCGCGCCGGATGTATCAGCTTCACGGCACCATCGAGGCCCTGCGCGCCAACGTCGGCCGGAAGCGGATTGAGATCGTCGAGCCGCGTTCGAAGGATGACGTGGTTCAGGTCACGCAGACGGTCGAAGGCGAACCCACTTTCTTGAAGGACCTCGTCGAGCTGTACTCCGACCTCGAAGCACGCCTCTCGGCTGAGTCGAAGCAGTTGCTGGCCGAATGGCCGGCGATGAAAAAGCGCTACGCGGCCGCCAAGTATCAATTCCAGGTGCGCGACAAGGTGATCGAACTCGATCTCACCACCGAGTCGCTGTCGCATCTGAAGATTCCCAAGGTCACGCTGCCGCGCTACGAAGACTGGGGCGACATCCTTA
>JBDTQB010000388.1:0-4391 GCA_039932395.1 Vicinamibacteria bacterium
GCACTTTCTCGGGAACCAGACGGTTCGCAAGAAGGTTCACCTTCATGTTCTCGAACGCGGCGATGTTTTCCTTTGCCATCGACTTGCGTGAGTCGGCCACGAAGACGATGGCATCAGCACCCGCGAGTACGACGCGACGGGTCGCGTTGTACTGGACTTGGCCTGGAACGGTGTAGACCTGGATCTTGAACTCGTAGCCCGAGACGATACCGAGCGAGATGGGAAGCAGGTCGAAAAAGAGCGTGCGGTCCTGTGCTGTGTTCAGCGAGACCAGGCTGTTGTGACCGGTGGGATCCGTGAGCCGATGAATCTGCTCAAGGTTGGTCGTCTTGCCCGACTTCGCGGGACCGTAGAAAACGACCTTCGCCTTGATCGTTTTTTCTGCAAAGTTGAACTGAACCATTAGTGACCCACCACGAAGACGCCCAAGTCCGAGACGCGCCCCGAACAGGGGCTCAAGAGACGCGCGAATATAGCACGCGGTCCGAGAGCCATCCCGTAACAGGGGTAGCCGGGATTGCGGCTACTTATGGCCTTGAGCCACGCGGAACGCGGCCAGATTGCGATCGATCTGTTTCGCATGATTGATCAGGTGCGAACCGTAGCTCTTGAGCCAGTCTGAGACGGTGTACGCACCGGATTGGGTGTGGCGGCCTTCTTTCATCCAGTCCGCGTCGGTAAGGGTGCGCAAGATCGGAAGTGTCCCCGCGCGTACGGCATCGATGGTGCGAAGCGCGCGATCCGTGGACTGCGCGTGATAGTTGAAGATCGTGGCCCACGCGTCCTGGTCGTACCCGATGATGACGGGCTCCCGCTCTCCAAGGAGCAGGCGAATGCGGGTCGCGGCATACGTTTCTGAATCGGCGCAATGGATGATGACTTCGTGGGCCGACCACTTGTCGGGCGCGGGTCGCCACTTCTCGGCGTCCTCAGGAATGCTTTCCCAGGCGGTGCGAAGCACGGTGGCACCTCTTTCATAGTCGGAGATGAGGGATTCGCGCTCTTCGGCGCTCAATACGATCGGCATCAGGAAATTTCCTTTCGTGCGTCTTCAATCAGTCCTTCGATGACGCGAATCGCGTCGTCGAGACGATTCTCGGGAACAAGAAGATGATCGGTGCGGAATCCACATTGCGGAATGATGGGGATCAAAGCAAGCGCCAGGCGCTCGGCCACCGGTGCGAAGAAGCCGACGAGGTCGACCGGCATGGAGGCGTCGATGGTGATGGCGCGCAAACCTCTCACCACCTCCGTCGCTCTCGCTCGTAAGCGCCAGCCGTCGAAGGCCGCCGCGGGAGCGGTCAATGTGCATTCAGCACTCTCAGTAAGAAACGCCACGAAGGCCGTTTCGTCCCGCACACCCACGCGGCCGGCAAAGGCCGCCACTCGATCGCCCGCCAAGCGCGGGAAGGTCGCAAGGACAACCGATTCCGGCCAGACTTTGATCCGGGCCCCAGACCAGACCGCCCTCGATTGCGCGTTTAGAGCCATCGATTGAGGATCGTACGGCCGAACGACCTCGTTTGGGAAACTCCGGGCGCGGTAAATCCGAACCCACTGCTGACCAATCCAATCTTCCCGCCGAGGAATCCAAGATCGCGTCGGAGACCAAACGTTCGGTCTCATTGAAAAAAATGGACTTACGACTTTAAATCTGAAGCTAGACCCGCCTGGATTCATGGCACAGGAGTTGTTATGAGTGAAGTCAATTCGCCAATCGGCCTCTTGGCTGACGTGGCTAAGAAGCCCCGGCGGGTGGGGACGGAGGGTCCCCTCTCGCTGGGCAAACTTATCGCTCGATTGCTTCGGTGAGTGTTTAGGTTATTGTTCGCCGCCGTAAATGCGCTGGTGCGGCGGCACCAAGTGCCTCGTAATCGTGGTTGAAGCCTCGGCGGGTTGAGACGGAGGGTTTCCTCTCGCTGAGCAAACACCGAATCGGGCGATTTCGGATATCAAGAACTGTTGAAGTCTCAAAAAACCTGTTGGAGGGTTTAAGTTGAAAAATCGTTGGTTGGCAGCCTTGCTGCTCTTGGTCGGAGTGGCGAGTGCCTCGCCCGTGTTCGCACAGGGCGGGGCCGGATCTACCGGAAGTATTCAGGGCGAAGTCACGGATGACAGCGGTGGTGTTCTGCCGGGTGTCACCGTCATCGTGAGCGGCGAGTCGATGATCGGCTCGCGTACCGATGTCACGAACGCTCAAGGCGTCTACCGTTTCCTCGGCCTTCCCGCCGGCACCTACAGCGTGAAATTCGAGCTTTCCGGTTTCGGCCCTCAGACGAAGAGCGCCATCCGCATCGGCATCGGCTTCACCGCGACGGTCTCTGCGAAACTCGGCGTCAAGACTCTGACTGACGAAGTCACGGTCACAAGCGAAGCCGCTCCCATCGACAAAACCTCCACGCGCACCCAGGTCAACTTCGACCAGAAGCAGCTCGACGCGCTTCCAAATGCGCGCGATATGTGGTCCCTGCTCTCCACTGCTCCCGGCATCGAGCTCAGCCGCTTCGACGTTGGCGGCAGCACCGCCGGCACGCAGTCCACCTACGTGGCTTACGGCAACGGCGGTCAGAACCGCCCGCTCATTGAAGGCATCAACACGACGGAAGGCACGTCGGCGGCCGGCTTCTATTTCGACTACGGCTCGTTCGGTGAAGTGATCGTCGGCGCAGCCGGCAACACCGCCGAGATGCCCAGCGGCGGCGTTCTCACCAACTTCATCGGCAAGAGCGGCGGAAACCAGCTCTCCGGCGAGCTTTACTACGAGTACGAGAACAAGGACATCCAGGCGTCGAACGTCTCAAGCGACCAGCTTCTGCGTGGCTACGGCAACCTGCCGAACAGCGTCATCACGGCCCTTGGCCTCGATCGCGCCGCTACCAACACTCTGGTGAGCTACAAGAACCTCAACGCCAGCGTCGGCGGTCCGATCATTAAAGACAAGCTCTGGGCGTGGGGCGGACTTCTTCGCCAGGATCTGGTGAGCTACCAGCCGTCCTCGGGCGCCATCCTTGACGGAACCCAGTTCGTCAACAAGCTCATCAACTACACGGGCAAGGTCACGTATCAGATGACCCAGAAGGATCGCTTCCTCGCCTACATGCAGTACGGCATCAAGCGGCAGCCCTTCCGAACCGATGCGAACGTGAGCAATCCGCAGCATGTGGTCGCAGGTTCCACCGTCGCCCAGGATTCTCCGTCCTGGGTCGGCAAGGTCGAGTACAACCGAACCATCGGCAACCGGAGCTTCTTTGAAGTGCGTGCCGGTGAGTTCGGCTACAACTTCGGCCTGGTCAACGGTGACCAGACAGGCCCCCGCATCGAAGATACCCTCAGCCTCCGCGTCACCGGCGGCGGACGCGACTGGCTCCTGCAGCGCCGGCGCAAGCAGGCGAGCGGCGCCTACACCACATTCATCGACAACGTGCTCGGCGGCAACCACCAGATCAAGGCAGGCGGCGAGATCCAGCACGAAACCGGCCTGACGATCTGGAAGCAGTACTACACGGACAACGTTGTGATGCTCAAGCAGAACGGCGTTCCGTTCCAGGTCCGCCTCGGATCGCCCGTCGAGTCGATCAGCGGCCTTCGGAACTATGGCGCGTTCGTGAACGACACCTTCACGCGTAACCGCTTGAGCCTGAACATCGGCGTCCGTTTCGACCGCTATCGCGCGTTCCTTCCCGCTCAGGAGCGCAAGGCAAGCACGTTCTTCACGGCCCTCCTGGTTCCCGAGAACAAGGACGTCATCGACTTCAATCACATCGTTCCGCGCCTCGGGCTGATCTATGACCTTCAGGGGAACGGCAAGACGTTGTTCAAAGCGAACTACGGCAAGTACTACTTCAACCCGGGCGTGGGCCTCGCGGACGTCTCGAACCCGAACACGTCCACTCAGTTCTGCACCTACGCGTGGAGCGATGTCAACGGCGACGGACTGTTCCAGACCGGTGAGCAGCGCGCACTGTCGAGCTGCAGCGGCGGAAGCATCAACACCACCATCGACCCCAACTTGAAGAACTCGGTCACCAACGAGTTCTCCACGTGGCTTGAGCGCGAGCTGGGCGGCAACATCGCGGCCAAGGTCGGCTTTGTGTGGAAGATGGATCGCGACGGTTATCAGTCTGAGAACCCGAACCGGCCCGCCTCCGCATGGAATATCCCGACGACGGTCACCGACATCGGCGCCGATGGTCGAGCGGGCACCGCCGACGATCGCACCGGCATCCCTGCGTTTGCCCTCAACAGTTCGGTGGGTTCCGCAGCACCTGCGTACATCTCCAATCGGGATGGCTACGAGGCCGACTACAAGACGCTTGAAGTCGCTGTCAACAAGCGCTTCTCGAAGAAGTGGAGCATGGTCAGCTCGTTCACGAACACCTGGACGTCCGAGT
>JBDTQB010000389.1:0-4390 GCA_039932395.1 Vicinamibacteria bacterium
GCCCTCGCGCTACTTCTACGACGCGCTGGGGTCGGCTCTTTTCGACACCATCTGCTGCCTGCCCTGGTATCAGGTGACCCGGTCTGAGCTGGCCCTGCTGGCGAAGCACGGCCCCGCGCTCCTCGGAGGCTTCGGCGCGGGAGACCGCTTGGTGGAACTCGGGCCGGGCAACGGCGAGAAGCTCGCCACCCTGGTAGCCGCGGGCCTTCCCGCCAAGGTCCAGGTGGAACTCCACCTGGTGGACGTCTCCGGTGCCGCCCTCGCCACCGCCGCCCGGGGCCTCAGCGGATTCGAATCCGTCCGCATCGTCACCCATGAGGCCGAGTACGAGGCGGGCCTCCAGCAGGTCAAGAAAGAAGCGGGCACTTCGGGCCGCACCTTGGTGCTCTTCCTCGGGTCCAACATCGGAAACTTCGACCCGGATGCGGCGCTCGGATTCCTGCGCTCGGTGCGAGCCACCCTGCGGGCGGGGGACGGCCTCCTGATCGGCGCGGATCTGCGCAAACCCGAGAAGACTCTCCTGCTCGCCTACGACGACCCTTTGGGGGTCACCGCAGCGTTCAACCGTAATCTGCTGGTGCGTCTCAACCGTGAGCTGGGCGCGAACTTCGACCTCGACTTCTTCTCTCACCTGGCCTTGTGGAACGAGGAGGAGTCACGGGTGGAAATGCACCTGGTCAGCACGAAGGCGCAGCGCGTCCTCATCCCCCGGGCCTCGGTGGACGTGGCGCTCAACGAAGGCGAGCGCATCTGGACCGAAAGCTCGTACAAATACGAGCCCATAGAAATCACGCGCCTGCTGCAACGCTGCGGCTTCATCACCCGGTCGCAGTGGGTGGACAACGACGCGCGCTTCGCCCTCACCGTCGCGGACGTGGAGTAGCCGTGGCGACCATTCGCTACGCCGCCCTCGTCATCGGCACCGGCCAGGCCGGGCCCTCGCTCGCGGTCCGTCTCGCGAATTCGGGCCGCAAAACGGCGGTGCTCCAGAACCTGTTGCCCCTCGAGTGAGCAACGGCTGCACGATGGCTGCTCCGACTATTCGCTGACCTTGACGCCCCGCCAGAAGGCGACGCGATCCTTGATCTCGGCCGCCTCGGGAGAAGGGTCCGGGTAGTACCAAGCCGCGTTCTTGTTCTGCTGTCCCTTGACGTTGACGTCGTAGTAGGAAGCTTCACCCTTCCAGTGACAGGTCGTCTTGTGGTCCGAGGGCGCGAAGAACTCCTTGCGCAGTGAGTCCACGGGGAAATAGTGATTGCCTTCCACCACCACGGTGTCGTCCGTCTCTGCGATGACGTCGCCATTCCAGACTGCCTTCATGAATACGGCACCTCCTGTTGGAAAGTCCCGCGTCCGAGGCGGGAGACAGCTCGAGTGTAGCCGCGCGACCCTGTCGACGCCGGGAAGCGAGATCCATTCGTATCAGCGGCCTTCGCCAACCCGTAGGCGAAGCGACGTGAGCAGGTCTCCCCACCACAGGCCCATCATGCGCACGAATGCCGCAACGTCCTGTCGGTGGCGAACGGGGTGGTCGGGCCGGATGGCTGCCCAGCCGCGGTGGCAAACCGTGACGAACGTCCCGCCGGGCTTCGCCTCGAAGGAGACCTCAACCTCGGTCTTCTCTTCGGACGAGAAGTTGGAGGCACGCCACTCGATCACGAGGAGGCGGGGAGGATCGCAAACCAGAATCCGACCCGTTTCCATCACCCGAGTCTCTCCCTCCACATCGAAAGATTCGAACAATCGTCCACCATCTCGGGCCTCCAAGTGCAGCACGCTGCGGCCCGCTCCACCCGAGCGATAGCGCACGCCGGCCCGCCACCACAGGTTGATCTCCTCGGTGAACACGCGGAACGCCTCCTCGGGGGTAGCGGCCACCAGCACCGAGGCTCTGGCTTGATCGCCCGGCAGGACTCTCGGCTTCAAGGCTTCTGGAGCCTTGAAGCCGGCCGCGTGGACTTCGGAGCACGTGATGCGGCGACAGCTCTGGCTTCACGGTTTGGTTTAGGGTTCGACCCCTCCACGCGCGTCTTGAAGGAGGCGAGCTGCGCGGTCCAAAACCCTTCCACTTCTTCGAGCCACCCACGCAGATGCTCGATGGGTTCGCCGCGCAGGCGGTACATGCGCACGCGCGCGTCGGCGTCGATTCCGTCCTGAACCACAAGACCGGTTTGGCGCAGAACGCGCAGGTGTCGACTCATGGCGGGTCGCGACATGCGCAGTGCGTGGGCGATCTCGCTGGCCCGGCGGGGTTTCTCCCGAAGGAGATCAATCACCCCGCGCCGCGCCGGGTCGGCCAAAGCGAGCAGGGTCTGGTCGAGGTCAGGCATCAGCCCTTGCCGGTCTTGAGCCGCTGCATGAACCACCAAAGATGACCTTCCAGGTCGAGGGCTCCATACGAGCGATCGGCCCAGTAGTCGTCGCCGTAGTCGGTGCTCTCCGGCTCGCACACGATAGTGGCGCCCGCCGCCCGAGCTCGCGCGCAGTGAGCGTCCACGTCCTCCAGATGCAGACAGGCCGACTGGGTCATCCCCCCGCTGATCGAGCGCGGACTCCGAAGGAGCTTCTGCCAGGCAGACTTGGCCGAGTCGGCGACTCCGGTTCCGCCCACCATGATCAGCGCCTCCCCGTAGGTGAGCTCGGAATGCTCGATGCGCCCTCCTTCCCCCTCAACCTTGAGTCGGACTTCGAAGCCAAACGCCTCGCACAGCCAATCAATGGCCGCGGCAGGATCGTCGTAATAAACGGAGACAGAAAGCCGAGGCCAGCCAGGAGGTGGTGGTTTCACGTGATTGCTCCTCAGAAGAAGGAAAGGACGTTGAAGGGAAAATAATGATGAACGATAAGGTTAACTATTGTCAATACCAGAAACCGAAAAAGTCTTTTGTCGCCCGCGTCCGCGATCTAGCGGTGTAACTCGGCGTTGAAGGCACGGTCTTCCGGAGGTGTCGCCGAGGGCCAACCAGCGCCGCCGCCAATCATCAGAGAGGCCAGATCTCGCGCTCCTCCACGCCATCTCCTTATGCTCACCCGACCCTGTAGATTGGCTACGCTGCGCGGTGCTCTGCTCAACTGCTCGCCCTTACTGGATAGGCTATGGATCAATCAAAGTCGGTCTTACTGAGAAGTTTCTACGTGATCCTGTTCTTCGTGGGAATTGGCACGTTTTTCATTCACGAGTTCGGACATTGGTTCGCTGGCGTAGCTCTTGGACACGACATGATCGCGTCTCCAAATCATGTCTCGCCAAGAAACCCGATTTCGGTCGTTGACCAAGGCCTCGTTGCGGCGGCCGGCCCGCTGGTTACGCTTGTGCAGGGCGTTATCGGCTTCTGGCTTGTCAGGCACCGAAGGTCCCAGCTTGGGTTTGCACTTCTCTATATGGCATTCTTCATGCGACTCCTTGCCGCGGGACTGAGTCTTCTCAATCCAAATGACGAGGCGAGGATCAGCCTGTTGCTAGGCGTTGGTATGTGGACGCTTCCTGTAGCTGTTGTGGGTGGCCTGTTCATTCCGCTGCTGGTCGCGAGCCGAGAGTTGAGATTGAGATTTCGCGACCAGTTCTTCTGCTATTTGGTTGCCTCTGTCGCGGTCACCCTCATCATCGGCGTGGATACGATCTTCTGGGCTAAGCCCTAATCCTCATCGGCACGTCACATGAAAGTAGGTCCTGCCGGTTGTTGTTGAAGCGGGAGCATCGAACGGAGCCTGGTCGACCGGGGCTAGTCGATCACATCGACCGCACTCTGACGGTTGCGATTCACGCTGAGCCGGAGGACGTCCGGTCGAGAGTAATGCCCCGAGGGATCAAAGTTCTGCCGTTCACGCCGCACGAATCCATGATCGATGGCCGCGACACGCACGCATTCCTCGCCCACCACAGGAGCAATCACCCATGAGCCGTCGGGTGCCGCAAGACAGGAGCCGCCGTCGGTAAGGAAGTCGTCCGCGGTGTAGCCCGCCACGATTGCGTCCCGGTGAAGCGTGCCGGGCGGAAAGTCGATCGGCCTCATCAAGCCCGAGACCGAAAGGACATATGACCGCGACTCCTTCGCGATGAAGCGCGTGAGGTCGTCGGTGTTCCGCTTCGAGCCGGGCCAGATCGCGACGTGGAGGTCTTCTCCCTGGCCATAGAGTGCTGCGCGAGCAAGCGGCATCCAGTTCTCCCAACAGTTGAGCGCGCCGAGGGTGAAGTCGCCCATGCGGTGCGTGCGCAGGCCGTGGCCGTCACCGATCGACCAGGTGAGCCGTTCTTCGTACGTCGGCATCAGCTTGCGATGCGCCGAGAGAACGTCGCCCAGCGGGCCGATGATCACGCAACAGGCGTAGACGCTTTCGCCGCGATCCCGTGGTTTCTCCAGAATGCCCAGCACCGCCATGATGTGACGCG